>DYOR01000057.1 GCA_020720385.1 Rubrivivax sp. | reverse complement strand
ACCGCGGCGTTGAGCGCCAGGATGTTGGTCTGGAAGGCGATGCCGTCGATCACGCTGATGATGTCGGCGATCTTCTTGCTGCTGTCGTTGATGCCCTTCATCGTCTCGACCACCTGGCCCACCACTTCGCCACCCTTGATCGCCACCGTGCTGGCGCCCAGCGCGAGCTGGTTGGCCTGCTTGGCGTTGTCGGCGTTTTGCTTGACGGTGCTCGACAGTTCCTCCATCGACGCCGCAGTCTCCTCCAGCGCGCTGGCCTGCTGTTCGGTGCGCGCGGAGAGGTCGTTGTTGCCCTGGGCGATCTGCGCGCTGGCGGTGGCCACGCCGTCGGCGTTGGCGCGCACGCCGGAGACCGCCTCGGACAGGCTCTCCTGCATCGCCTTCAACTGAGCCATGAGGCTGGCGCTGTCGCCCCGCTTCAAGCCGATCTGCGTGCTCAGGTCGCCCGAGGCCACCGCGCGGGCCAGTTGAACGGCTGCGCGTGGCTCGCCGCCCAACTGGCCGATCAGGCTGCGGGTGATGAGCAGGGCCATCCCGGCGCCCAGCAGCAGGGCGGCTACCCCCAGCGCCAGCACCGCGGTCCTGGTCTGCACGGAAGTCGCATGGGCGGCGGAGGCGGCGGCGCGGCCGCCCTCGAAATTGAAGCGGGTGATCGCGGCCAACGCGGCCAGCGCCTCGTCCAGGTTCATCGATGAAGCGCCATCGGCGATGTCGGCAGCATCAGTGTGTTTTTTTTCGCGGCCCAGGGTCAGCACCTGCTGGCTGAACTTCTGGTATTCAGCCCATCCCTTGTCGAAGCCAGCCATCAGCTTGGCCTCGTCTTCGCCCCCCACCAGCGCCTTGTAGGCAGCCAGGGCGGTGACGGCCGACTGGCGCGCGGCGGCGAACTTCTCTTCGTACTCGGAGTGGTAGCTGCGGTCGTCGGTGCGGCTGTGCTTGAGCTCCATGGCGCGCATCTCGAGGATGGCGGCGCGGGACTCGGCGAGTTGCCCCACGCCGGTCAGCCATTTGGCTTCGAGCTCGCGCGCGCGCTCGTCGGCCTTGACCAGCGACAGCAGCGCCACCGCGCCGAGCACGGCCATCAGCAGCAGCACCATCGCGAAACCTGAGGCGACCTGGCGCCCGACGTTCATGCGGGCGAATGCGCTCGTCGCCACGGTGAGGATCTTCATGGTGTTCGTCTCCAGTGCGCCGTTCAGAGCCGGCAAGTGCGCGGCGCGCGGTTGATGAAGGGAGGGCTGCAACCGCAGCGCAGGGGACTCCTTATGGCCCCGGCGTGCGGGAAGGATGGGAAGGGCCGCTTCAGGGTCCTGCGGCCGACGGATGCGAAGGAAGGGATCGCGCCGCGCGGGCCGCCAGCGCAGGCCCGGTGGCAGGCCCGCGGCGCGCGTGCCCGACTCACTTCTTGTGGCCGATGTAGCTCACGCCGATGATCTTGCCGCCGGCATCCTTGATCGGGTTGTAGCAGGCGTCGAAGGCGGTGCCGAGCACGTCGATCGGGCCGCAGTACTGCTGGCCCTGGCTGACCGCGGCGTAGGCGGCGTTGCGCGCCAACTGCGTACCGATGCCGCGCTTGCCCTCGGGCGTGAGCACGTTGGTGCTGACGCGGACGAACTCCTCGCCCTCCTTCACGAACACCGTGGCGGTGGCGCTGTGGGCCTTGCGCACGGCGTCCACGACGTCGAAGTTGTTGTTGATCTTGCGCTCGCCGAAATAGAGGGCCGGCACGGTCTTGCCGGCCACGGTGTCGGTGCCTTCGAGCTTGGCAGCGCCGATCTTGGCCAGGCGCGCATCGAGGTCGGCGATGGTGGCCTTGGGGTCATAGGCAAAGGCCGGGAACGACGACGCGAACATGGCCACCGCGGCCAGGGCAAGGGCAAAGCTTTTCATGAGGGCGCTCCGTTGATCGATGGGTTGAGGACCAACCGGCCGGCCGGTTGTCCGGCGGTTATCGGCAGTCTGGGTGGCATCCTTAGCCCCTGAGGCCAGAAGAAAGGGGGCAACAAGGCGGCTTCTTCGGCGTCGCCAAACGGCCGGGTCAGCACCTTGCCCCGACCTCCCCGCGGCGTGGTCCGAGGGGATGAGCCCGCGCGCAAAAGCTGTCATGGGCACGCCACATCCGGGCACCAGAATCGCCGCCGTCCGGTGCTCAACAGAGGCACCTTCGCCGACGGGAGAAACAATGATCCATCGCCATCGTGCCCTTGCAGGGGGGCTGCTCAGCCTGGCCCTGTGCTTCGCCCCCGCCGCTCAGGCCGGGATTCAGTACCAGCTCACGTCGCAGGGTTCCGACCTGTGGACGGTCGACTACACGCTGGACTCGACGGGTGCCCCCGCATTCGACGAGTTCACCATCTACTTCGACCGCACCCAGGTGCAGGAGATCACCTCCTTCACCGCGCCGGCAGACTGGGACACGCTGTTCGAGCAGGCCGACACCCAGCTGCCGGCCGACGGCTTTGTCGATGCCCTGTACCTCGGGGGTGGCGCATTGCCCGCGGGCCCGTTCGGCGGCTTTTCGGTGGGATTCAAGGCGTTCGCCGGCATGGCACCCACGGGCCGGCAGACGTTCGAGTTTGTCGTCTCCGACCCGTTCGCGGTGGTCCAAACCGGCCTGACCGATCTGGCATCGCTGCCCCCGCCGCCCCCGCCGCCCCCACCGCCGGTGCCGGTGCCGGTGCCGGAGACGGGAACCTTGGCCCTGGTGCTGGCAGGCCTGGGCCTGCTCCCCGTCGCCATGCGCCGGGGCTCGGGCGCACGTCATGAGCAAACGCGCACTCGCATGGGAGAACTGGCATGAAGAGCTGGATTGGAAAGTGGTTCGCCGCGCTGGCGATCCTGGCGGTGCTGCTGCCGGGCCTGGCCCAGGCGGCGGCTGAGGTCACCGGCCTGCAACTGGTGAGCTCGACACGCGTCGGGCGCACCAGCTTCGACTACACCTATCGCGTCCAGGTGCGCAACGGGTCGCCGGCCCTGGGCGCGGCGCAGGCCACCGCGCGCAGCACGGCTGCCGCCACCCAGGTGGTCCAAGGCACGGTGGCCCTGGGCAACCTCGCAGCCGGCGCCAGCGTGTCGAGCACCGAGACCATCACGCTGCGCCAGGACCGCAGCACGAGCTTCAATCCGGCCTCCCTCGTGTGGTCGGTGACGGGCCAGCCTCAAGGCGAGCAGACCCTGAGCCTGTCGCTTTCGGACGCCGTGCTTGCCCCGGGCGGCATCCTCGAGTTGAAGCCTGTCGTGCGCGATGGCAACGGTGTGGTGCAGAGCAACGCCGGCCTGCAGTTCAACGCGACGCTCGCGCCGATCGGGCCCGTCACCGGAAACGCGCCGGTGGTGAGCGGGCTGTCGGTGAGCTTCCCGAAGTTGAGCAAGCGCCTGCTGGCCGCCAACCCGGCCATCGACCCGGCGGGCGAGTTCGCCGATACCGACCCGACCGACCCGAACTACGGCCGCGAAACCGGGGGCAGGTACCGCGTCACCGTTGCGCTGGCAGGCTCGTCGCTGAGCGCCAGCGAGGACGTGACCGTGCTGCCCATGGGCACCGCCCAGGTGACCGTCAAGGCCAGTCAGTATGCGGGCCAACTGGGCAGCGCACTGGCCCTGGCGCATCAGGCCAGCCTGAGCGGCGATACGGCCTTGATGGACCAGGCCCGCGCCGCGCTGCGCGCGGTCGATGCCCAACGCGATTTCCGCTACGCCGTGCTCAGCGCCACCAACGCCGCTGCGCCGCCGGATGGTGGCCTGCTCCTGCCGGCCCTGCTCACCGCCCGCGGCTACGTGGCCGGTGCCCAGGATGCGGCCTACGCGGCGGCCATCGCCGATGTGACGTCGAAGCTGCGCCAGGCACGGGCGCAGCTCGATGCCACCAATGTCGCCGCGCTGACGCAGGCCTCGGTGGACGCGCTGCAAGCAGCGGCCGTCGCCTACAAGCAGTCGCTGCAGACCCTGAAGACGCTGCAGGTCAGCGCGCTGGGCGGTGTGCAGCAGCAGGCAGCCATGAATGCACTGCTGGCGACCGAGTTGCCCAAGCTGCTCGACTCGATCAAGCGCAAGACGGGCGAACTCCTGGGCGTGACCGTCACGGCCTCGGTCGACACGCCACGTCTGCTGGAACTGGGTACGGTCACCGAAGTCGCTTCGCAGTCACCTGCGGCGATGTATGCGCAAACGCAGCCCGTCCAGTACTACGCCTTCTTCTCGACCGCGTTTGCCATCTTCACCGACCTGTCGGGCACGGCCAGGGGCAACATCATCGAGTTGTCCATCACCCTGGCGAATATCGTCCTCAATGTCACCACGGCCAACATCATCAACCAGAACGCCAATGGCGCGGTGGCGATGGACTACTGCCTGGCCAGTTCGTCCTTCGCCTGGGTGTGCCCGAACTACAGGCCAACGCGCATCGGCGGCTCGGGCTTCGGCACGGACGCCGGGGCGATCAAGGTGGCGCTGGTGGGTTGCGTCAACAGCAACGCCATCCGCAACCTGATGACCCTGAGCAGGCCGACGAACATTGCTGCGGGCATCCGCCTGTTCAACAAGGTCGTGTCGCTGGCGAATTCGCTGCAACAGGACGGTGGCGTGGCGGCCGTGGTCGTGCCTGACTACATCGCCTCCGACGAGATCGGCCTGGCCAACGACATGCTGTACTTCGGCAACGGTTGGCCGCGCGTGAATCAGGGTCGCTTGCCCTGCGTGGGCATCGTCATCGTGATGAACTTCCAGACCGGTGGCATAACGGCTCTCAACCTGAACTTCCTGGGCCAGTGCGGCTGATGCCAGGCGAGGCGCGCTGAGACGCCTTGGGCGTTCTCAGCGCCTCGCGTCACCAGCTTCCAGGAGGCGGCTCAGGGCCGCCACCGGCACGGCAAACCCGAGACCATAGCCACCGGAGACGGTGGCGTTGGCCACGGCGATGACTTTCCCGTCCAGGCCGATGACGGGGCCGCCGGAGTTTCCCGGGTTGACCGCGGCGTTGAGCTGCATGCGCTGACGCAAGGCCTCGGGCCGCAGCACGGCCCCGGGCAGGGCACTCACGATGCCCATCGTCGCCGTGGGCAGGGTGCCGAACGGGCAACCCAGCACCAGGACCCAGTCGCCGGGTGCGGCGTCCCGGGCGCTGGAAAGCACCAGCCCCGGCATCGGTGCCGCAGCATCGACCTCCAGCAGGGCCAGGTCGGCCACCCCGTCCACGCGCACCACACGCGCCGGCCAGTGCCTGCCGTTCCACACCACCAGTGCCGGGCCGCGCAAGGCCGACACCACATGCGCTGCCGTGGCGACCAGACCCGTGCCGTGCAGGCGGAACCCCGAGCCCACGACTTGCACGCCTTCGTGCTCTGCCTGAGCGGAGCCCGCGCCTATGCCGACCACCGCCAGGGAGCTCACGCGCACGAGCTCGGCCAGCGAAGGGCGGTCCGCCGTGCGCGCATCCTGGGTCGGCGGCTGGGTGCAGGCCACCAGGCCGCACAGCAGGCCGGCGGCTGCGGCGCCCGCGGCTGATCGCGCGGCACGCCGGCTCACGCCTGTGCCGGCCCGAACCAGGCCCAGCGCGTGCAGCGGCCTATCCACGGCGCACGTCGGCGTTGAGCAGGTTCGGCGGCTGGCCGGTGCTCAGCGCGGCGACCAGGTTCTCGGCGGCGAGCATGGCCATCCTCAGCCGCGTGCGCGCCGAGGCGCTGGCGATGTGCGGCGCGAGCACGACGTTGGCCAGTTCCAGGAAGCCCGGGTGCAGCGCCGGCTCACGCTCGAAGACATCGAGCCCGGCGCCGCCGATGCGGCCCGCGCGCAGCGCCTGCACCAGGGCCTCGTCGTCGACCACGCCGCCGCGCGCCGTGTTCACGAGGATTGCCGAGGGTCTCATGAGCGCGATCTCGCGCGCGCCGATGAGGTGCTGCGTGTGCGCGCTGTAGGGCACGTGCAGGCTGACGATGTCGGCGCGGGCGAGGAGTTCGTCCAGCGTCACGCGGCGCGCGCGGCAGGCGGCTTCGACCTCCGGGGCGACGGGGTTCGGGTCGTGGTACAGCACCTGCATGTCGAAGCCCAGCGCACGCCGCGCCACCGCCTGGCCGATGCGCCCCATGCCGACGATGCCGAGCGTGGCGTGGTGCACGTCGAGCCCGAGCAGCTGCTTGAGCTGCCAGCGCTGCCACCGGCCGTCGCGCAGGTAGCGCTCGGCTTCGGTGAGGCGGCGCGCGGTGGCCAGGATCAGGGTCCAGGCGAAGTCGGCCGTGGTGTCGTCGAGCACGCCCGGCGTGTTCGTCGCCATCACCCCGTGCGCCGTGCACGCGGCCAGGTCGATGTTGTCGAAGCCCACGGCGATGTTGCACACCGCGCGCAGGCGCGGGCAGCGTGCGAGCAGCGGCGCGTCGATGCGTTCCGTGAGGGCCACCAGGGCGCCGTCCTTGTCGGCCAGCGCGCCGGCCAGGGCCTCGGCGTCGAGCACCGTGTCGGCCTGGTTGGACTGCACCTCGAAGTGCGCCTCGAGCAGGCTCGAGGCCTCGTCGAAGACCTCGCGGGCGACGAATACTTTCTTCTTCATGTCTTCATCCTCTCGCGGCGGGCGCGGGCCGCTGGGCCGTGCGCGAGATCTTGCCACGCCACCGGGCGCGGGCCACGCGCCGGCGTGGTGTTCGCGGCGCGCCGGCGTCGTTTCGCGCCCGCGGCCGCCGGCCGGTCGCACGCCGGTTGCGCGGCGCCGCGGCGCGCCCTAGTCTGCGTGCATTGCCCCACTCCCCGACCCCAAGGACGACTGCCATGAACCTTGCATGTTTTGCCCCCCGTGCCGCGCGAGCTGCGCTGGCCTGGTTGTGCCTGTCTGCCGCCCTGGCCGCCGCCCCCGCGGCTGCGGCGCCGGCCGCGGCCTTCGATCAGGCCTACCAGCAGTTCGACCGTGCCGGCGCCGGCGACGACGCCGCGCTGCAGCGGGCCGCCGAAGCCTTCGCCGGCTTGCTCGAGGCCGAGCCGACCCACCCCGTGCTCATGGCCTACCTCGGCTCGGCCACGGCGATGAAGGCGCGCACGACCCTGTTGCCGTGGAAGAAGATGGGCCATGCCGACGACGGCCTGGGCCTGCTCGACAAGGCCTTGTCTCTGCTCCAGCCCACGCACGACGCGCCGCTGCAGCACGGCACGCCGGCGGTGCTGGAAGTGAAGTTCGTCGCCGCCAGCACCTTCCTGGCGGTGCCCGGTTTCATGAACCGCGGCGCGCGCGGCGTGCGCCTGCTCGCCGAGGTGTTGAACAGCCCCTTGCTCGCCACGGCGCCCCTGCCTTTCCGCGGCGCGGTGTGGATGCGTGCGGCCACGCAGGCGCGGGCCGAGAAGCGCCCGGCCGACGCCCGGCGCTGGCTCGGCCAGGTGGTCGAGCATGGCGCGCCACAGGCCGCCGCGGCCCGCGCCGCGCTCGAGGAGATGGCAGCGTGAGCGCCGCTCCGACCGCGGTGATGGAGTTGCGCGGCGCGCGCAAGACCTATCGGCTCGGCCAGCACGTGATCCCGGCGCTGCAAGGCGTGGACCTGAGCGTGGCGCGCGGCGAGTTGCTGGCTCTCACCGGCCCATCGGGCAGCGGCAAGAGCACCATCCTCAACCTGTGCGGGCTGATCGACTCGCCCGACAGCGGCGAGGTCCTTTTCGACGGCCAATCCGTCGCCGGCCTGGACGAGATCGGCCGCACGCTGCTGCGCCGCGACGCGCTGGGCTTCGTCTTCCAGAACTTCAACCTGGTGCCGGTGATGACGGTGGCCGAGAACGTCGACTACCCGCTCTTCATCGCCGGCGTGCCCGGGCCCGAGCGCCGCGAGCGCGTCGCCGCGCAGCTGCGCGCGGTGGGCCTGCACGAGCACGCCGCGCACCGGCCCGACGCGCTCTCGGGCGGCCAGCGCCAGCGCGTGGCCATCGCCCGCGCGCTGGTCAAGCGGCCGCGCCTGGTGATCGCCGACGAGCCCACCGCGAGCCTGGACTCGCACACCGCCGAGGCGGTGCTCGAACTCATGCGCGAGCGCTGCCACGCCGAGGGCGCGGCCTTCGTCATCGCCACCCACGACAGCCGCCTCACGCAGCGCTGCGACCGCGTGCTCGCCTTGCTCGACGGGAGGCTGCAATGAACTGGCTGCGCTTCGCCGCGCAGAACACGCTGCGCAACCGGCGCCGCTCGGTCGTCACCGCGGGCATCGCCGCGCTGGGCACCGCGGCCGTCCTGCTGGCCAGCGGTTTTGCGCTCTACACCTACCAGTCGCTGGAGCAGGCCGCGGCGCGCAGCACCGGACACCTCATCGTCGGCCTGCCCGAGCAGTTCGCCAAGGAGGAGGACACGCCGCTGCAGTACGGGCTGGACGAGCACAAGGCGCTCAGCGCCGCACTGCTCGCCGACCCCGAGGTGCGCCAGGTGCTGCCGCGCGTGAGCTTCAGCGGCCTGATCAGCAACGGCGACAAGTCCACCGTGATGCTCGCCGCGGGCGTCGAGCCCGACAGCGAGTTCGCGGTGAAGGGCCCGTTCCTCCAGCTCACGGCGGGGGCCGTGCTCGCCTCGGGCAGCGCGCAGGCCGAGGTCATGCTCGGCGAGGGCCTGGCGCGCAGCCTCAAGGCGCAGCCCGGCACCAGCCTGACGCTGCTGGCAAGCACCGCGCAGGGCGCGCTCAACGCGCTCGACGTGACCGTCAAGGGCATCTTCACCACCGGCGTGCCGGACATCGACAAGCGCCTCGTCTACACCGACATCGCCACCGCGCAACGCCTGCTCGACACGCCGCGCGTGTCCACGCTGGGCGTGTTCCTGAAGAGCATGCAGGCCACCGCCGGCGCGCGCCAGCGCGTCGCCGCCGCGCAACCCAGGCTGGAGGTGCAGACCTGGCTCGACCAGGCCTTCTTCTACAAGGCCGTGCGCGGCCTGTACAACCGCATCTTCGGCGCGCTCGGGCTGATCATCGGCGTCATCGTCGTCTTCGTCGTCGCCAACGCCATGGCCATGGCGATCATCGAGCGCACGCGCGAGATCGGCACGCTGCGCGCGCTGGGCACGCTGCCGCGCCAGCTGCTCGCCAGCCTGGCGCTGGAGGGCATGTTGCTCGGCGGCGTGGGCGCGGCGCTCGGCGCCTTGCTCTCGCTGGCGATCTCGCTGCTGCTCTACGTCGTGCCGGTGCAGATGCCGCCGCCGCCGGGGAGCTCGCAGGGTTACCCGCTGAACATCAGCATCGACCCGCTGATCTACGCCGGCACGGTGCTGGCGATGGTCGTCCTGGCGATGCTGGCATCGGCCTGGATCGCGCGCAAGACCGTGCGCATGCCGGTGGTCGACGCCCTGGCCCACACCTGAACCGAGGAGCACTCGCCATGAAACCCTTGCTTCGATTGCTGGCCGTGGCGGTGGTGGCCGGTGCGGCCGGGCACGCCGGCGCACAAGACGTCGCCGCGCTGCTCAAGGCCGCCGACAAGTACCGCATGGGCAGCGAGAACATGCAGGTGGAGACGCTCGTCAGCGTCGTCAACGCCGACGGCTCGCCCGACAAGGAGCGCCGCTACACCGTGTTCGTGCAGGCCGCGCACCAGTCGCTGGTGCTCATGCAAAGCCCGGCCGAGAAGGGGCAGAAGGTGTTGATGCTGGGCGACGACTTCTGGCTCCTCATGCCCGGCAGCCAGCGGCCGCTGCGCATCACCCCGATGCAAAAGCTGCTTGGCGACGCCAGCACCGGCGACATCGCCACCCTGAGCTGGGCCGAGGACTACGGCGGCAGCGTGGCCGGCGAGGAGACCTGCGGCGAGCCCGCGCAGGCCTGCCTGCACCTGAGCCTGAAGGCGGCGCGCAAAGGCGTCACCTATCAGCGCATCGAGCTGTGGATCGGGAAGGCGCGCTTTGAGCCGGTGCAGGCGGATCTCTACGTGCAGAGCGACAAGCTCGCCAAGCAGGCGCGCTTCGTCATGGACAAGCCTGGGGCGCCGGCGGCAGTCAGCGAAATGCGGCTGCGCGACCAGCTCACGAGCAAGAAGGAGACCCAGGTGCGCTACCTCTCGCGCAAGGCGCACACGGTGCCGCCCGCCTGGCTCAACCCGATGTTCCTGGCGCGCAACCCGGCGCTCGAATGAACGCCCTGCGTGCATTGGCGCTGGTGCTGTGCGCGCCGTGCGGCGTGACCACGGGTGCGGCCGCGGCCGAGTTCGGCGGGCAGCTGCGGCCCATCGTCACCGAGGTCGGCGCCGCGGCGCAGGGCCCTCTGGCCCTGGCCGCGCAGCTCGCCCCGGGCCTCGTCGAGTCACCCGCATCGAGCCTGGCGCTGCAGGCCGAGGTGCGCGCCAGCGCGGCGGGGCTGACGGCGGTGGGCACGCTGCAGCATGAGCGCGTGCAGGGCGGCGCATGGCACGCGCAGGGCTGGGTCAACGAGCTCTACGCGGCGGGCGGCGGCGCGAGCTGGCAGTTCAGCGCCGGCAAGAAGGTCGTGGGCTGGGACGTGGGCTACGCCTGGCGCCCCAACGACGTGGTGCAGCAGGAGGCGCGGCGCACGCTGCTGGCGACCACACCGGAGGGCCGGCCGCTGCTCATGGCCGAGCACTTCGACGCCGACACCGCGTGGTCCCTGGTGCTGGTCAACCCGACCCACGCGCGCGCGCAGCGTGGCGCGCAAGAGCCCGCGGCGGCGCTGCGCCTGTACCGCCGCGACGGCGCCGTGGACTGGCATGGCTTTGCGCGCTGGGGCGCACACACGCACGGCAGTGCGGGCGCGGCGGCGGCCTGGGTGGCGGGCGACGAACTCGAGCTGCACGCCTCGGCACGCTGGCTGGCGGCAGCCGACACCTGGGCGGCGGAGCGCACGGCCACAGGCCTGCTGCCCACCAGCCCCTGGCGCGCCGCGCGCGTCGGGCCCAGCGTGCAGGCCCTGCTCGGCGGCACGTGGACGAACGCGCAGCAGTTTGGCGTGCTGCTCGAGGCCTGGTGGGACGGCACGGCGCTGTCCGACGCCCAGTGGGACGAGTGGAGCGCGCGCAACGCCGGCCTGGCCGCACTGCGCGGCACGCCCGCAGCGGCTGCCGCGCTGGCGGGCAACCTGGCCTGGCAGGCGCAGGCGTTCGACGCCGCGGCCAACCTGCGCCGCGCCAACGTCTTTGCGCGCCTGAGCTGGACTTACGAGAAATGGCAGCCCTCGGTCGACCTGCTCTATACGCCCGCCGACGCCGGCCGCGTGTGCACCGCCGCGCTCGCCTGGCAGGGCGACCGCGTGCGCGTGGACGGCGGCTGGCGCCGCTACGGCGGGCCGGCGCGCGCCGTGCTGGCGCAACTGCCGACGCGCGAGCTCGCCTACCTGGCGCTCACCTGGGCCTTCTAGGGCACCGCGTCTGGCCCGGTCGCGGGCGGCCGGCACAGGGCGCTGCGGTTGACAATGAACGCCGATTTCTTCACTGCCCACCCACCGCCATGAACGAAACCCCTGCCGTCCTGCCCCTGAGCGCCTCCGACCACGCCGCGTTGATGCGCATCTCCACCGCCACGCTGACCACGGTGCTGCTCAAGCAGGGCCTGCGCAACGTGTGGATGCGCGGCACGCGGCCGCTGAGCCAGCCGCAGCCGCGCTGCGTCGGGCGCATCTTCACACTGCGCTTCGTGCCCGCGCGCGAGGACCTGGCGACGCCGGCCTCGTGGAGTTCGCCGATTTCCACGCGCGCCGCCATCGAGGCCATGCCCGCAGGCGTCATCGCCGTGGTCGACGCCCTGGGCACCACCGACGCCGGCATCTTCGGCGACATCCTGTGCGCGCGGCTGCGCCGGCGCGAGGTGGCCGCCCTGGTCACCGACGGCGTGGTGCGCGACGTCGCCGGCGTGCTCTCCACCGGCATGCCCGTGTGGTGCCAGGGCACGGCCGCGCCGGCTTCGGTCAATGGCCTGACCTTCGTCGGCTGGCAGCAGCCCATCGCCTGCGGCGGCGTGGCGGTGTTCCCCAACGACGTCTGCGTGGTCGACGACGACGGCGCCGTGGTCATCCCCGCGGCGCTGCTGGACAAGGTCATCGCGGCCGGAGCCGAGCAGGAGCGCCTGGAGGCCTGGATCCTCGAGCGCGTGCAGGCCGGCGAGGCCCTGCCCGGGCTGTACCCGCCCAATGCCGAGAACCAGGCGCGCTACCAGGCCTGGGCGCAGGGCCAGGGCAAGGGGCACTGAGGGACGCACTTCACCGCGGCGCAGGCCACGCGGCGCGCCGGCGGGCAGCTCACTTCGTCGTGCGCGCCTTGGCGATCAGGGCGTCGACGATCTGCAGCGAGCGCTCCGCGCCGCCGGCCATCTCGGGCGAGGTCATGAAGCGGCCCTGCACCGCCAGGGCGGGCACGCCGTCGACGCGGTAGGCCTTGACGGCTTGGTTGGCCGCGTTCACCTGGGCGGCGACGGCCGGGGCCTTGGCCGCGGCGAGCAGCCTGGCTCCGTCCACGCCGATGGCGGCGCCGAAGGCCGTGTAGTCGGCGTCCATCTGCAGACGCAGGCGCTGCTCGTGCAGGGCGGCGAAGGCCTTGGCGTGCACGCCGGCGCGCCCGCCCAGCGCCTCGATGGCGAAGTACAGGCGCTGGTAGGGTTCCTGCGCGGTCTGCCAGCCCACCGGGACGCGGCGGAAATTGACATCGGCGGGCAGCTTGCGCGCCCAGGCGTCCAGCGTGGGCTCGAAGGCCGCGCAGTGCGGGCACCAGTAGCCGAAGAACTCGATCACCTCGACACTCCCCGGCACGGCCAGCGCGACGGGCGAGGCCAGGCGCTTGAAGTCCTGGCCCTCGACGGGGTCGCCCGCGGCATGGGCCGTGGCGGCGAGCAGCGGCGTGGCGCCGAGCGCGAAGGCGAAATCGCGACGCTTCATGGGGTTTCCTTTGCAGGTGGCAGCGGGAGGCGCATTGTCAGCTTGAACGGCCCAGCGCGTGGCGCGTTGACCGGGCCGGCGCGGCGCCGTCCACGGCGCTGCCCGGCGCGCCCTCGCGCAAGGCCACAATGGACGCCGCCGCCTGAGCCGCGACCTGCCGTGCACGAGGGATTCCATGACGAGCTGGACTGACCGCATCTCGATCCGCGCCCGCATCGTCCTGCTCGTGCTCACGATCCTCGTTCCGGTGGCGGCGATCCTGGCGCTGCACCTCGGCGCCCGCGACGCCGCGCCCTGGCTCTCGGTGGACATCGGCGTGGGCGTGCTCGTCGTGGCGCTGGGCCTGGCGTGGCGCGCGAGCGCGGCCATCGCCCGGCCCATCGCCGAGCTCGCGCAGGTCGCCGCGAGCGTGGCCGCCGGGCGCACCGAGGCGCGTGCCCGGGTGGCGGGCAGCCCGGAGATCGCGGCCGTGGCGCGGCAGTTCAACCTCATGCTCGATGCGCGCGACCTGAGCGACGCGCGCCTGCGCGGCATCCTCGACTCGGCCACCGACGCCATCGTCACCGCCAACGACGAGCAGCGCATCGTCATGGCCAACCCGGCGGCGGCGCGTATGTTCGGCTACCGCGTCGAGGAACTCGTCGGCGCGCCGCTCGCGCAGCTCATCCCGGCGCGCTACCGCGAGCGCCACCGCATCGACATGCAGGCCTTCGGCGAGTCCGGCGTCGACATGCGACAGATGGGCCGGCGCATGCACCTGCTGGGCCTGCGCGCCGACGGCAGCGAGTTCCCGCTCGAGACCTCGATCTCGCACCTCTCCCTGGCCGGGCAGTCGCTGTACACGGCGATGCACCGCGACCTCAGCGAGGTGCAGCGCGCGCAGGCCGAGCTGGCACGCTCGCACGCCGACTTGCAGCGCCTGGTGGTGGCGCAGGAGGCGGTGCGCGAGGACGAGCGCAAGCGCATCGCGCGCGAGCTGCACGACGACCTGCAGCAGATGCTGGGCGCGATCCGCATGCACCTGGGCTCGATGCGCGAGGCCGGGCCGGGCGCGGATGCGCCGGCCCAGCTGGCCGAGGTCGACGCGCTGGCCGCCTCGGCCATCGACTCGACGCGCCGCATCATCCACAACCTGCGCCCGCACATGCTCGAGGACCTCGGCCTGGTGCCGGCACTGGACGTGCTCGTGGCGCAGTTCGGCAAGCTCACCGGGCTGGACGTGCGGCTGGCCGCGGACGAAGCGGCGGGCCGCGCGCTGCTCGATGCCCCCGCGGTGACCACCTGCCTGTACCGTGTGGCGCAGGAGGCCTTGCACAACGTCGCCAGCCATGCCGGCGCGAGCAGCGTGCAGGTGGGGCTGAGTGGCCCGCAGCAGGGCCGCATCGTGCTGCGCATCAGCGACGACGGGGCGGGCATGCGCGCCGAGGATCGCCTCAAGCCGCAGTCCTTCGGCCTGCTGGGCATGCAGGAGCGCATGCGCGCCGTGGGTGGCACGCTGCAAGTCGAGGGCCGGCCGGGCGAGGGCACGACCGTCGAGGTCAGCGTGCCCTCGAGCGACCCGGGGCCAGGTTAATCAAGGCGGCCCCGGCCCTCGCGCTGCAGCACGGCACCGAGAACGCGGTTGGGGCGAAAGCCCGTGATGCCCTTGAGCCCGAGCCTCCAGGCCTGGTGGTAGAGCGTGGCGAACTCGCCCCGGGGGCACGAGGCCGGGGCGTTCACGGTCTTGGAGATGGCGCCGTCGACATAGGGCGCCACCGCGGCAACCATTGCCAGGTGCGCCTGCACCGACAACTCCAGCGCATCGACGAAGGCCGGCGGCAGCGCCGCCTGCGCGCCCTTGGCCTGGTGGAAGACGCGCCAGGCGTGGTCCTCGACGTCGTAGGCGGTGACGGTCGGGCCGTGGCAGCAGCGGCGGTGGCGCAGGTAACGCCAGGCGTAGGCGGGCTCGATGCCGCTGCTGGCGTTGTCGGCAAAGGCCAGGCTCACGCTGCCGGCCGGGGCGATGGACAGCAGGTGAGAGTTGCGCAAACCCTGCTCGCGGATGCGCTGGCGCAGCGGCGCGGGCAGGCGCGAGGCGCAGCTGCCCTCGCGCAGCACGCCCGCGGCATCGAAGAGCGCGAACGCGCCGCGCTCCTGCGCCAGGGCGATGGATGCCGCGTAGGCGGCGTCGCGCAGCTGGCGCGTGATGCGCCCAGCGAGGTCGCGCGCCGCGTCGCTGTCGTAGTGCAGCCCGAGCATCACCAGCGCGTCGCCCAGGCCCGTGTAGCCCAGGCCGACGCGCCGCTTGGCCAGGGCCTGGGCGCGCTGCTGCGGCAGCGGCCAGGGGGTCACGTCGAGCACGTTGTCGAGCATGCGCACGGCCACGGGCACGATGGCCTCGAGCTGCGCGATGTCCAGGCGCGCATGCGCCCCGAAAGGCTGCTGGACCAGGCGCGTGAGGTCGATCGAGCCCAGGCAGCAGGCGCCATAGTCCGGCAAGGGCTGTTCGCCGCAGGGGTTGGTGGCGGCGAGGACCTCGCAGTAGCCGAGGTTGTTGTCGGCGTTGATGCGGTCGAGGAAGAGCACCCCGGGCTCGCCGTGGTCGTGGGCCGCATGCACGATGCGCTGCCACAGCCCAGGCGCGCCCAGGCGGCGGTAGACCCATGCGCCGTCGGCGCGTGGTGTCGCGCCCGCGGCGAGTTGGCGTGGGCCCGGCGTGGCGGCGTGCACCAGCTCGACCTCTTGGCCCGCCTCGACGGCGCGCATGAAGTCGTCGTTCACTGCCACCGAGAGGTTGAAGTGCTCCAGTCCGCCAGCGGCCTTGGCACCGACGAAGGACTCGATGTCCGGGTGGTCCCAGCGCAGCACGCCCATGAGCGCGGCGCGCCGCGCGTTGGCCGCATCGAGGGTGTGGCAGGAGGCCTCGAACAGCTGCATGAAGGCCAGCGGCCCGGCGGCCTGGGCGCGCGTGCTCGCCACGCGCGCACCCAGCGGGCGGATGGCGGAGAAATCCAGGCCCACGCCGCCGCCCAGGCGCAGCGTCTGGGCCGTCTCCGCCAGTGCGGTGTAGATCGAGGGCAGGGCTCCGGCGGCATGGCTGATCGAGTCGCCTATGGGTTGCACGAAGCAGTTGATGAGGGTCGAGCCCAGCCCCGTGCCGGCATGCGCGGCGATGCGCCCGGCGGGGATGAACCCGGCGCGCTGTGCGGCCATGAAGCGCGCCTCCCAGGTGGCGCGCTGGGCCGGCGCCTCGGCCTGGGCCAGCGCGCGGGCGATGCGCCGGCGCACGTCGTCGATGCCGTGCTCACCGGGTTGGGCGTAGAGGTCGATGAGCACGTCCTGGCTGATGGGCTGGCTGCTGATGTCCATGTCGTGGTCTCGATGTCGCCGTGGCAAGCTGTGCTGGCGCGCGCGGCGCGTGCGCGGCGCCTCAATGCGTGCCGCTGCGGCCCTGCACCTCGATCACCGGCAGGGTGCTGCCGCAGGGGCAGGGCTCGGGGACGTAGCGGATGCGGTCGCACAACTCGCAGCGCAGCAGCGGCTGCGTCAGGTTGGCCAGGTTGGTGAGCAGCGCGGTGTGCGACAGCGCGCCGTCGGGCACGGGGTGGTGATGTTCGTCCACGGCCTCCAGGATCACCCAGTCGGCGTTCAGATGCAGGCGGCCGTGGGCGCACTCGAAGGCGATCGTGTGGAACTCCGAGGCCCCGTAGCTGTGGCGCAGCGTGCCGCCGAAGGCGCTGTGCAGGAGCTCGCGTTGCGCCGCGGCGAGCGGCTCGCCGGCGAGCCACAGCTCGTCCAGGCGCAGGTGCAGCGCGCCCTGCAGCTGCAGCCGCGCCAGCGCGCTGGCGCAACCGGGGTCGGCGATGAGCACGCCGGGCTGCAGCGCCTGCAACTGCGCGGCCAGCCGCGGCAGCGGCTCGCGCGCCGAGAACATCTCGACCTGCGGCGCCCAAGCCGCGGGCACCACACGGCGCAGGCGCTCGATGCTGGCGTGGCGCGCGTGGTGGTCGTCGATGGCGCCGACGTAGGCGAAGCGCCGCCCCAGCCCCCACAAGCCGAGCGCGGCCTGCGCCGGGTCAGCCGCGCGCAGGCGCAGTGCGTCGATGGCGTCGTAGGCGGCCAGGCTGGCCGCGTCCTGCACGAACAGCCCCGGCGGGCCGCTCGTGCCCAGGCTGGTCCACAGCAGGTAGCGGCCGAGCCAGGCATCGGCGACGCAGCGGGCATCGGCGACGAACGCCTCGGCCGCGCGGCGTGTGATGCGCCGGTCGGTGGCCCAGTCGTCGAACTGCTGCATCAGTTCGGCCCGCGTGATGGGGGCGAAGTCGTGCAGCGCATGCGCGCCCGGCGAGCGCCGGGCGTACAGCGGCGAGTCGCGCTGCGCGGTGTCGATCAGGCGTGCCAGCCGGCTGCGGCGCAGGCGGCCACCCACCTCGTCCGGGGCGAGCGTGGCCTGCCAGGTCTCGTGGCACGCCTGCAGCCACTGCCAGGTGTCGAAGGCAGGGGCTGGATGGGCGCTCGAGGCGCCGCCGGGGTCACTGTGCATGCTCACTTCCGCGCTGCTGCCGGCCATGGTCGCGCGAAGGGGGCCGCCGCCATTGAGCGCACTCAACGCCAGCGCCCGGCGGCCGCGGCGCGCGCGCCACGGTCTTCGTGGCCGGGGCGTGCCGCGCCCGCACGCTTGCGTTGGCGCAACGGTGGGGCCGCCGCGGTCCTGTACTCTGCGCGTGCCGCCAGCTGTCGGCGGTGCGCCCGAGCTATCGCCATGCCCTGCACCCCAGCGCCCGTGCCGCACGCTGCGCCCACCGAGTTGTCGCTGGCCGAGCAAGTGCAGCTGCTGCGCTCGCTGCGCCTGGCGCTGCAGCGGCAGGATCCCGCGATCGAGGTCGAGCTGATCGAGACCCACATCTCCTTCGTGCTCGTCGCCGGGGCGCATGCCTACAAGTTCAAGAAGGCCGTGCGGCCGGGCTTCCTCGACTACTCGACACTGGAGCGGCGGCGTCATTTCTGCGCCGAGGAGTTGCGCCTCAACCGCCGTCTGGCGCCCGAGCTCTACCTCGGCGTGGTGCAGGTCACCGGCACGCCCGAGGCCCCGCTGCTGGGCGGGGACGGGCTGGTGATCGACTGCGCCGTGCACATGCGCGCCTTCGCCCAGGACCAGCTGTGGGACCGCGTGGCCCGCCGCGGGGCATTGCGCGGCGCGCATGTCGACGAGCTCGCCGGCACGCTGTGCAGCTTCCACGCCCGCGCCGCGGTGGCCGACGCGGCGGGGACGCTGGGCACGCCGGCGCAGGTGCGCGCGCCCATGCTCGACAACCTCGACGCGCTGCAGGGCCTGCTCGACCAGGCCGCCGAGCGCACGGCGCTGCAAGGCCTGCGCGCATGGGAGGCGCGCGAGTGGCCGGCGCTCGAGCCCGTCTTCGCCCGCCGCCTGGGCGAGGGGCGCGTGCGCGAGTGCCACGGCGACCTGCACCTGGGCAACGTGATCCTCGTCGACGGCCACGGCGTGATCTTCGACGGCATCGAGTTCAACGACGAGTTCCGCTGGATCGACGTGATCAGCGACGTGGCCTTCATGGCCATGGACCTGCACGCGCACGGCCTGGCCGCGCTCGCCCACCGTTTCGTCGACGCCTACTTGCAGTGCAGCGGCGACTACGACGGCGTGCGCGTGTTGCGCTACTGCATCGTGCAGCGTGCCCTGGTGCGCGCCAAGGTCGCCGCGCTGCGCGCCGCCCAGCCCGGCTGCGAGGCTGCTGCGTCCCGCGCCGCGGCCGAGCTGGCGTGCGCGTTCGTGCACCTGGCGGCGCAGTGCAGCCGGCACCCCGCGCTGGCGCTGATGTTCACGCATGGCTGCTCGGGCAGCGGCAAGACGACGCTCACGCAGGGCCTGCTCGAAGCCGCCGGGGCGGTGCGCGTGCGCGCCGACGTGGAGCGCAAGCGCCTGGCCGGGCTGGGCGCGCTGGCGCGCAGCGCGGCGCCGCTCGACGCCGGCCTCTACAGCCGCGAGGCCAGCGCCGCCACCTACGCCCGGCTGATGCAGTGCGCCACGGCGGTGCTGCAGGGCGGCTACGCGGTGATTCTCGACGCCACCTTTTTGCGCCGGGCGCAGCGCGACGCGGCGCGCCGCACGGCAGCAGCCCAGGGCGTGCCGGCGCTGCGGCTCGAATTCGATGCCCCACCGGCCGTGCTGCGCGAGCGCGTGCGCCGCCGCGCTGCCGCCGCGGCCGATGCCTCGGAGGCCGACGACGCGGTGCTCGAGATGCAGCTGCGCACGGCCGAGCCGCTGGGCGACGACGAGGCCGGCGAGGGCTTCCGCGCTGCGCCCTTGCCCGCGGGAGATGCCGGCGAGCCGCGCGTCGACTGGGCGCCGCTGCTTGCGCGCCTGGGCGTGGGTGCCGGCCCTCAGGCCTCGCCCTCGGGCACGGCGTCATCGGCGCACAGGCCGTTCTCCATGCCGTAGCGCACCAGCGCGGCGGTGTTGTGCAGCTGCAGCTTGTCCTGGATGCGCGTCTTGTGCGTGCTCACCGTCTTCACCGACAGGTGCAAGGCCTGGGCGATCTCGCTCGGCCGCTGGCCCGCCACCAGGCGGCGCAGGACGTCGAGCTCGCGGTCGGAGAGCTCGGTGTGGCGCGGCGCCTGCACCGCACCGCCGAGCTGCAGCACCATGCGCTCGGCCAGGCCGGCGCTGACGTAGGCCCCGCCGGCGGCCACCTTGCGCACCGCGTTGACGAGCTCGCGTGCCGCGCTGTCCTTGGTGACGTAGCCGTTGGCCCCGGCCTTGAAGGCGCGCATGGCGTACTGGTCCTCGGCGTGCATGCTGAGCACGAGCACGCCCAGGCGGGCGAAGTCGGCGCGCATGCGGTGCAGCAGGTCCAGGCCGCTCATGCCGGGCATCGAGAGGTCGATGATCGCCAGGTCGAAGGTTTCGCGGCGCAGCCACTCGAGCGCCGCAAAGCCGCTCTCGGCCTCGGCGATGGACCAGCCCGTGCCCTCGAGCAGGCGCTTGAGCCCCTCGCGCACGATGGCGTGGTCATCGACGAGCAGGATGCGCAGCGCGCGGCCTTCAGCCGCTGAGGTCGGCGCCATCTTCTGCAGTCCGTGCACGGGTGCGGCCATCCTCCATGGACAAACTCCTCCACGTCGCAGCGCAGGTGGCGGGCAGCGCTGCACGCAGCCCAAGCCACCTCGCCGCTAGGCAGCTTGCTCGCCCGCGGTGCGCCGGGACTTGACCGCTGTCAAACGCGCT
>DYOR01000200.1 GCA_020720385.1 Rubrivivax sp. | reverse complement strand
ACCTGGCGCGCCAGCAGGATGTGCTCGCGGGTCTGGGGCATGGGGCCGTCGGCCGCACTCACCACCAGGATCGCGCCGTCCATCTGCGCTGCACCGGTGATCATGTTCTTGATGTAGTCGGCGTGTCCCGGGCAGTCCACGTGCGCGTAGTGCCTCGTCGCCGTCTGGTATTCCACGTGCGCGGTGTTGATGGTGATGCCGCGCGCCTTCTCTTCCGGCGCCGCGTCGATCTGGTCGTAGGCCTTGACCTCGCCACCAAACTTCGCCGCCAGCACCGATGTCAGCGCCGCCGTCAGCGTCGTCTTGCCATGGTCCACGTGCCCAATCGTCCCCACGTTCACGTGCGGCTTGGTCCGTTCAAATTTGCCTTTTGCCATCTTGAGCGCTCCTGGCTGAAAGAATCAGTTCGTGATTCGGATTGCGAATGTCGTGATGTGAGGTGGTGCCCATGGCGCGGATCGAACGCGCGACCTCCCCCTTACCAAGGGGGTGCTCTACCACTGAGCCACATGGGCATCGGTACGGGTCTGCCGGCCTGAACACCTGCCACACCGGCAGACCCGTAACGACGTTGCTGAAATGCGACCTTCCTTGGAGCGGGAGACGGGAATCGAACCCGTGCCATTAGCTTGGAAGGCTAAGGTTCTGCCATTGAACTACTCCCGCGCGACTCCTTTGCGGAAATCCCCCATCAAGGGAGTTCTCTGGTGGAGGAGGGTGGATTCGAACCACCGTAGGCGTAAGCCAACAGATTTACAGTCTGCCCCCTTTAGCCACTCGGGCACCCCTCCGCAGAGCCTGTGAGTATAACACGCTGGCGCGTCATGGCAGCCCCCAGGCGACCGCCCCACGCCCGGCCCGGACGAGGAAACGGTTGGCCGCGCCGAAGTGCCCGCAGCCGATGAAGGGCCTGGGCGGCCGGGTGGCCGAGAGCGGCGAAGGATGGTTGCACTCGAGCACCAGGTGCCGCGCGCCCTGGGCATGCACCCGCGGGCCCCACGCCTGGGCATGTGCGCCCCAGAGCATGAAGACCTTGGGTGACTGATCGACACTCAACGCATCGCATATAGTGTCAGTGAGCGCTTGCCAACCCAACTTGGCGTGGGCTCCCGGTCGACCCGCCTCGACGGTCAACGTGGCATTCAGCAGCAGCACGCCTTGCTCGGCCCAGGCGACGAGCGAGCCCGAACGCGGGGTGGGCAGATCCAGGTCGCGCTGCAACTCCTTGAAGATGTTGCGCAGGCTGGGCGGCACGCGCTGCCCGGGCGGTACCGAGAACGCCAGGCCCTCGGCCTGGCCGGCGCCGTGGTACGGATCCTGGCCCAGGACCACCACCCGCGTGCGCGCCAGCGGCGTGAGGGCGAAGGCACGAAAGACCTGCGCCGGGTAGACCTCGCACCCCTGGGCCACGCGCGCGTCGACGGCCGCGAGCAGCGCCTGGCCGGCCGCGCTGCGGCGCCAGGTCTGCAGCCGTGCGCCCCAGTCGCCGTGGTCGGCGTCGAGCAGGCGGCTCAGCGGCTGCGCCAGCCGGTTCAAGCGAAAAGGTCCGCCAGCGCCGCGCCGGGGTCGGCGGCGCGCATGAAGGCCTCGCCGACGAGGAAGGCATGCACGCCGGCCTGGCGCATGCGCTGCACGTCGGCGCGCTCGAGGATGCCCGACTCGGTGACCAGCAGGCGATCCGCCGGCACGCGCGGCAGCAAGGCCAGCGTGGTCTCGAGCGTGACCACGAAGCTGCGCAGGTTGCGGTTGTTGATGCCCACCAGCGTCGTCTTCAGACGCAGCGCGCGGTCGAGTTCGGCCCCGTCGTGCACTTCCACGAGCACGTCCATGCCCAGTCCCATGGCGCAGGCCTCCAGGTCGGCGAGATGGGCGTCGTCCAGGCAGGCGGCGATGAGCAGGATGCAATCCGCCCCCAGCGCGCGCGCCTCGACGACCTGGTGCTCGTCGATCATGAAGTCCTTGCGCAGCACCGGCAACGCACACGCGGCGCGCGCCTGCTGCAGGTAGGCCGCCGCGCCGTGGAAAAAGCGCTCGTCGGTGAGCACGCTCAGGCAGGCCGCGCCGCCGCGCTCGTAGCCGACCGCGATCTCGGCCGGCACGAAGTGCTGGCGCAGCACGCCCTTGCTCGGGCTGGCCTTCTTCACCTCGGCGATCACCGCGGCGTGCCCGGCGACGATCTTGCGGCGAAGTGCGGACACGAAACCACGCACGTCACGCCGCGCCTCGGCCTCGCCGCGCCAGCTCGCCAGGCTGCGCGCAGCCTTGGCCGCCGCCACTTCCTCGCGCTTCACGGCGACGATGCGCTGCAGGATGTCGCTCACGGGGCTCAGGCGCGGAACTTGTTGCTCACGCTGACGAACTGGCTCAGCTTGGCCAGCGCGCGGCCCGAGGCCACCGCCTCGCGGGCGCGCTTCACGCCGTCGGTGATCGTCGCGGCCACGCCGGCGCAGTACAGCGCGGCGCCGGCATTGAGCAGCACGACGTCGCGGATCGGGCCGTCCTCGTTGGCCAGCGCGCGCTGGATGCACTGCACGGACTCTTCCTTGTTGGCCACCCTGAGCACGCGCGAGTCGTACACCGGCAGCCCGAAGTCGCTCGGGTGCACGACATATTCGCGTACCTCACCGTCCTTGAGCTCGCCCACCGCGGTCTCGCCGGAGAGCGAGATCTCGTCCATGCCGTTCATGCCGTAGACCGTCATCACGTGCTCGCTGCCCAGGCGCTGCAGCACACGCACGAGGATGCCCACCAGGTCGGGGTGGAACACGCCCAGCAACTGGTTGGGCGCGCCCGCCGGGTTGGTCAGCGGACCCAGGATGTTGAACAGCGTGCGCACGCCCAACTCCTTGCGCACCGGCGCGGCGTGCTTCATCGCCGCGTGGTGGTTGGGCGCGAACATGTAGGCGACACCGGTTTCTTCCAGGCACCGCGCCACCTGCTCGGGCGCGAGCGTGATGCACGCACCCAGCGCCTCCATCACGTCGGCCGAACCGGAGGTGGACGAGACGCTGCGCCCGGCGTGCTTGGCCACCCGCGCCCCCGCCGCCGCCGCGACGAAGACGCTGGCGGTGGAGATGTTGAAGGTGTGCGAGCCGTCGCCGCCGGTGCCCACGATGTCCACCAGGTGAGTGCGGTCGGCCACCACCACCGGCGTGGCGAACTCGCGCATCACCTGCGCCGCGGCGGCGATCTCGCCCACGGTCTCCTTCTTCACGCGCAGTCCCACGGCCAGCGCGGCGATCATCACCGGGCTCATCTCGCCGCTCATGATGCGGCGCATCAGCGCCAGCATCTCGTCGTGGAAGATCTCGCGGTGCTCGATGACGCGCGTCAGCGCCTCGGTGTTGGTGATGCTCATGCCTGTCTCCTGAAGATTCCTAGTGCGGTGTTCCA
>DYOR01000199.1:1490-3408 GCA_020720385.1 Rubrivivax sp. | reverse complement strand
TTCCAGCGCGCCAGCGCCTCGCGCTTGCCGGCTCCGGTAATCACGAACCACACCCGCTGGCTGTGGCCCAGGCGCGCGGCCGACAGGCTGACGCGTTCGGGTGGCGGCTTCGGTGCGCCGTGGACGGCCAGCACGTCCGCGCCGTTCCAGTCGTGGCCGGGAAACAGGCTGGCGGTGTGGCCGTCTTCGCCCATGCCGAGCAGTACCAGGTCGAAATCGGCCACGCTGGCCAGCCACGCGCCATATAAATCAGCCGCCGCGCGCGGGCCCAGCTCGGCCGGGATCGGCCGCCGGTTTTCCGGCGGGATGGCCGATGCCGCCAGCCAGACGGACTCAATCGCAACGCTGTTGCGCTCGGGGTGGTCGGCCGGCAAACAGCGCTCGTCGCCGTACCAGACATGCCAGCGCGCATCGCCCGCCTGCTGGCTGGCCAGCGCGCGATACAGCGCGAGCGGCGTGGTGCCGCCTGCCAGTACCAGATGAAAGACGCCGCGCGCTGCAATCGCGGAGGCCGCCTCGGCGCACAGCGCGGCGCTCAGTTCGGCCACCAGCGCGTTGGCGTCGGCAAATACGTGCCAGGCCGGCAGGCTCACAACTCGTTGCGCCAGGTCTGGTCGTCGCTGTCGAACAGACGGTTGGAATCGGCCGGGCCCCAGCTGCCGGCCGCGTAGGTGGGGATGTAGTCGCGCTCGACCGTCCAGTGCTTGAGAATCGGATCGACTACGCGCCACGCCCATTCGACTTCGTCGAAACGCAAAAACAGCGAGCGGTCGCCTTCGATCACGTCGAGCAGCAGGGTTTCGTAGGCGTCGAGCGTCTGTTCGTCGGTTTTGAGGAAGCTCGCGTTCATCTGCATCATGCGCGTATCCATGTCGAGCCCCGGCTGCTTGACGTGGATTTCCATGCGCATCGATTCGTCCGGCTGGATCGACAGCAGGATCCAGTTGGGCTCGATCGACTCGACCGGGGTTTCGCGGAACAGTTGCTGCGGCGGATGGCGGAAGCGGATCGCGATCATCGAAGTCTGGTGCTTCATGCGCTTGCCGGTGCGCAGGTAAAACGGCACCCCGCGCCAGCGCCAGTTGTCGATGTAGAACTTGGCGGCGACATAGGTTTCGGTGATCGAGTTGGACTCGACGTTTTCTTCTTCCTGATACCCCAGCACCGCCTTGCCTTCGACATTGCCGCGCGCGTATTGCGCACGGATCGCGTGCGCATGCACCGCGCGCTTGGCGATGGGGCGGATCGAGCGCAGCACTTTCACTTTCTCGTCGCGCAGCGCGTCGGCTTCGAGCGCGGGCGGCGGCTCCATCGCCACCACGGTCAGCAACTGCATCAGGTGGTTCTGCAGCATGTCGCGCAGCGCGCCGGCGCGGTCGTAATAATCGGCGCGCTTTTCGATGCCGATGGATTCGGCCACGGTGATTTGCACGTGGTCGATGAAATTACGATTCCACAGCGGCTCGATCAGGGTGTTGGCGAAGCGGAACACCAACAGGTTCTGCACCGTTTCCTTGCCGAGGAAGTGGTCGATGCGATAGACCTGTTCCTCGCCGAAGTTCTGGTGCAGCAACTGGTTCAGCACGCGCGCCGATTCGATGTCCTCGCCGAAGGGTTTTTCGATCACCACCCGGTTCAGGCCGCGCGGCTTGTTGAGGCCGACCGCTTCGAGGTTGTGGATGACGGCGGAAAACTCGGCCGGCTTGATCGCCAGGTAAAACACCGTGCTGGAACAGGCCGACTCCGGCGGCAGGCGGTCGGCCAGCGCCTGGTACGATGCGACCTCGTTGAGGTCGCCCTGCTGATAACGAAAGCGCGCGACGAAGCGCTGGAATACCGGCGTATCGAGACTGCCCTTGATCTTGCTGCCCAGCACCTCGCGCATGTGCGCGCGCCATTCCTCATCGCTCCAGGGGCG
>DYOR01000199.1:0-1390 GCA_020720385.1 Rubrivivax sp. | reverse complement strand
AAGCGCATCATCAGGGACAGCGACATGACCGGCGTCGGCACGCCCTGCTCGACCGACTCGAGCACGGTCCAGCGGCCTTCGCCCGAATCCGAGACATAGGGCTCGATGCTGTCGAGCGCCTGATCCTTGGCCAGAAAGTCCGCCGACAGATCCAGCAGCCAGGAGCGCACCACGCTGCCGTGCCGCCACAGCTCGGCGATGTCGCTCATGTCGAGATCGAAATCCGACTTGCCTTTCATCAGCGCAAAGCCTTCGGCGAACGCCTGCATCATGCCGTACTCGATGCCGTTGTGAACCATCTTCACGAAGTGTCCCGAGCCGACCGGCCCGGTGTGCAGCCAGCCGCTGGTGGGGGTCGGCGCAAAGGCTTCCATGTAGGGTTTGAGCCGGGCGGCGGCGGCTTCGCTGCCGCCGAACATGATGCAGTAGCCGTTATCCAGCCCCCACACCCCGCCCGACACGCCGGCGTCGGCGTAGTCGATCTGCCTGGCCGCCATCAATTCGGCACGGCGCTGGTCGTCCTTGTAATAGGCGTTGGCGCCGTCGACCACCAGATCGCCCGCGCTCAGCAGCGGGGTCAGTTCCGCCAGCGCCGTCTCGGTTGCCTCGCCGGCCGGCAACATCAGCCAGACGATGCGCGGAGTCTGCAATGCGGCCACCAGATCGGGCAGGCTGGCGCAGGCGAGATGCCCCGTTTCGGCGGCGATGGCTACGCTGACTTCATGGCTGCGATTGTTGATGGCGATCTTGATGCCCTTGCGCGCCAGACGCCGCGCCATGTTTCCACCCATGCGACCCAAACCGATAATTCCAAATTCCATTTTGACTCCTCGTTGAAGCTAGATAGCCACCTGCACAACGCAACAGTCGTGCCAACAGCCAATTCGTGAAATAACGCGCGTTTGACGCACGATGAAGTTAAACCGTGCACCTGCCAGGGGCACCATGCACCGCATCAGGCCAGCAAGCCCGGAAACAGCTTGCCCAACCCGGTCGCGATCATTTCAATCGAAATGGCCGCGATGATCAAGCCCATCAAGCGCGTAACCACATGGATTCCGGTCTTGCCGAACCGCCGCGCAATCGCCGGTGCTGCGCGAAACGACAGCCACACCGATAACGCCACCAGCGCTACCGGAATCAGCAAGGCTATCTGTTGCACCCAGTTGCCATGCGTCGCTCCCGCCGCGACGATCACATGGGTAATGGCGCCCGGGCCTGCCAGCAGCGGGATGCCCAGCGGCACCACGCCGACCGCATCGCGCTCTTCGGCCTCGACGGCCTCGTCGCGCGTTTGCCGCTGCGGGCTGACGTGCGCCTGCACCATCGACAGCGCCAGCAATAGCAGCAGCAAGCCGCCGGCAACCGAAAAGGCGGCGAGGCGGATGCC
>DYOR01000056.1:8183-20551 GCA_020720385.1 Rubrivivax sp. | reverse complement strand
ATGCCTCATTACTACACGCACCACGTCTTCTTCTGCATGAACCAGCGCAGCGCGGGCGAAGCCTGCTGCGCGGACCACGACGCCCAGGCCGCGTATGAGCATTGCAAGGCGCGCGTGAAGGCCGAAGGGCTGGCCGGCCCGGGGGGCGTGCGCATCAACCGCGCCGGATGCCTGGACCGTTGCGCCGGCGGCCCGGTGGTGGTGGTCTACCCCGAGGGCACCTGGTACACCTACGTCGACGCGCACGATCTCGACGAGATCATCGACTCGCACCTCAAGGGCGGCCGCGTGGTGCAGCGGCTGGAGCTGGCACCCGGCGTGGGCCGATGAACCCGGGCAGCGCACACACCATGGTGGCGGGCCCGGCCGGGCTCATCGAATGCATCGTCGACACGCCGCTGGCCGCGCCGCGCGGCCTGGCCGTGCTGTGCCACCCGCATCCGCTGCACGGCGGCACCATGACCAACAAGGTGGTGCACACGCTGGCACGCGCCTTCGTGCATCTCGGCTACACCAGCGTGCGCTTCAACTTCCGCGGCGTCGGCGCGTCGCAAGGGTCGTGGGGTGAGGGCCTGGGCGAGATCGACGATGCGCTGGCCGTCGTCGCCGCGCAGCGCACGGGTGGCCAGGCGCTGGTGCTGGGCGGCTTCTCCTTCGGCGGCTATGTCGCCTCGCAGGTCGCGGCGCGCCTGGCCGCCGGGGGTGAGCGCGCCGAACGCGTGGTGCTCGTGGCTCCGGCGGTGCAGACCTTCGCGGTGGCGGCGGTGCCCGCCGACAGCCTGGTGATCCACGGCGAGAGCGACGAGGTCGTGCCGCTGGCGGCCCTCTTGGCCTGGGCGCGGCCGCAGGCCTTGCCCGTGACCGTGCTGCCCGGCGCGGGCCACTTCTTCCACGGCAGCGTGACCGTGCTCAAGCGCATCGTCATCGGTGCCTGGGCCGCGCGCGCCACCCCCTGAACTGGCGCGCGGCGGCGCGCGCCGACAACCGGATCTTCGATGAAATCCCTGTTCGCCCTCGTTCTCTCGGCCTGCGTGGCCCAGGCCTCGGCCCAGACACCGCAGCCGCCCGAAGTCGCCGCGCGCCAGTACCTGCTGCTCGACCTGACGAGCCACCAGGTGCTCGCCGAGCGCGAGGCCGACGCCCAGGCCGAGCCGGCCTCGCTGACCAAGCTCATGACCGCCTACCTCGTCTTCAACGCCATCCGCGACAAGAAGCTCGCGCTGGAGCAGACGCTGCCGGTCTCGCCGCGCGCCTGGGACGAGCGCAAGAAAGGCGGCTCGCTGATGTTCATCGACCCGAAGATGACGCCCAAGGTGAGCGAACTGCTGCGCGGCATGATCGTGCAAAGCGGCAACGACGCCTCGGTGGCCCTGGCCGAGGGCGTGGGCGGCACGGTGGAGAACTTCGTCGCCATGATGAACCGCCAGGCCCAGGCCTGGGGGTTGAAGAACACGCAGTTCAAGAACGTCGCCGGCCTCACCGAACCCGGCCACTATGTGAGCGCGCGCGACGTGGCCACCATCGCTGCGCACATCATCACCGAGCACCCCGAGTTCTATGTGCTGTACTCGATGCGCCAGTACACCTACAACAACATCAAGCAGGACAACCGCAACATGCTGCTCGGCCGCGACCCCACGGTCGACGGCATGAAGACCGGCTACACCGAGGTCGCCGGCTACTGCCTGGTGGCCAGCGCCGTGCGCGACATGCCCGGCGGCAAGCGCCGCCTGCTCTCGGTGGTGATGGGAACGGCTTCGCGCGAGGCGCGTGCCGCCGAGAGCCAGAAGCTGCTCAACTGGGGCTGGCAGGCCTGGGACGCCGTGCGCCTCTTCGAAGCCGGCAAGCCCGTGCTCAGCGTGCCGGTGTGGAAGGGCGACCGGCGCGAGGCCAGGCTCGGCGCCGACGGTGGCCTCTACGTGAGCGTGCCCAAGGGCGAAGGCGACAAGCTCAGGACCAGCGTGCAACGCACCGACCCGTTGGTCGCTCCGCTCACCGCCGGCCAGCGCGTGGGCACCATCCAGGTGACCACGGCAGGGGGGAGGGTGGTGGCCAACGTGCCCCTGGTGGTGATGGAGCCGGTGGGCCTGGCCGGCATCCTGGGGCGCACCTGGGACGCCATCCGGTTGTGGATCCAGTGACCCGCTCGGCCACCCCGCGTGGGGCCCGCGCGCCCGTTCCGCCGGTCCGCGCCGCGTGACACACTAGCGCGATTGCGCGAAAGAACCCCATGAACGATGCACTGTGTTTCCTCAATGGCGAGTACCTGCCGGTGTCGCAGGCCAAGGTCGGCGTGCTCGACCGCGGCTTCATCTTCGGCGACGGCATCTACGACGTCGTGCCGGTGTACGGCCAGCGCCTGTTCCGCTTCGACGAGCACCTGGCGCGGCTGCAGCGCTCGATGGCCAAGCTGCGCATCGTCAACCCGGCGGAGCGCGAGGAATGGCTGGCGCGCTGCCGCCGCCTGGTGGCCGCGACGGCCGAGTCCACCGGCGCCGCCGACCAGGTGGTCTACATCCAGGTCACGCGCGGCGTGGCCCCGCGCGACCATGTCATGCCGGTGGGCATCACGCCGACGGTATTCATGATGTCCAGCCCGATGAAGCCGCCCACCGCCGAGCAGCGCCACCAGGGCGTGGCCTGCATCACCGCGCGCGACTTCCGCTGGGAGCGCGGCGACATCAAGAGCATCAGCCTGCTGGGCAACGTGATGGCGCGCCAGATGTCGGCCGACCGCGGCGCTCTCGAGACGATCATGTTCCGCGACGGTTTCCTCACCGAGGCCGCGGCCTGCAACGTGTGGGTCGTGCACGAGGGTGCCCTGCTCGGCCCGCCCAAGAGCGAGCACGTGCTCGAAGGCATACGCGTGGAGCTGCTGCGCGAGCTGTGCGAGGACTGCGGCATCGCCTACAACCTGCGCCCCATCCCCGAGGCCGACGTGCTCACCGCCGACGAGGTGCTGCTGAGCTCGGCGACCAAGGAGCTGCTGCCGGTGACGAAGATCGACGGCGACAGCGTCGGCCACGGTGCGCTGCGCGGCAAGCCCGGGCCGGTGTATGCGCGGCTCTACGAGGCCTACCAGCGCGCCAAGGTGACGATGTCGATCTGATGTGCGACATCCCGCCTGAACTGAGCCTCATCGAGTACCCCTGCGCCTTTCCCATCAAGGTGATGGGCGCGCAGGTCGAGGGCTTCGAGGCCGCCATCGTCAGCGTGGCGCGCGAGTTCGACCCGGGCTTCGATGCCGGCACCATCGAGCGCCGCTCGAGCAAGGGCGGCAAGTACCTGGGCCTGACCCTGACCATCAACGCCCAGAGCCGCGAGCAGCTCGACGAGCTCTACCGCACGCTGAGCACGCACCCCATGGTCAAGGTGGTGCTGTAGGCCGGCCCAGCGGGCGCCGCGCGCGCGGCCGGGCATGGTGAAATCACCCCATGGCCAGCCGACCGAAGATCAGCGTTTCGCCGCGTGCGCCCGCGCGCGATCCCCAGCGACCGCGCGTGCGCGGTGGCCCACCGCCGCGCCCGGCAGGCAGCGCACGCAGCGAGCGCCAGACCGCGGCACCCACGCCGTCGCCCGCCCGCCCGTCCGCACGCCCGTCCGCACGCCCGCCCGCACGCCCGCCCGCACGCCCACCAGCGCGGCCGAAGGCAGCGCGCCCGCAGCGGCCCGAGGCCCCGCCACGGGCGGCGCCAGCACGGCCTGCGCCACCGCGGCCGGCGCCGCCGCGTGCGCCGGTGGCCACCGAAGGCTCGCGCGTGGCCAAGCTCATCACCGAGCGCGGGCTGGCGTCGAGGCGCGAGGCCGACGAGTGGATCGAGGCCGGCTGGGTGCGCGTGGATGGGCGCCTGGCCGTGCTCGGCCAGCGCGCCGCGGCCGATGCGCTGATCGAGATCGACCCGCGTGCCCGGGCCGAGCAGGCGCGCAGCGTGACGGTGCTGCTGCACAAGCCCATCGGCTACGTCAGCGGACAGGCCGAAGACGGCTACGAGCCCGCCAGCGTGCTCGTCACCCCGGCCAACCGCTGGGAGGGCGACAGCTCGCGCATCGAGTTCCGGGGCGCTCACCTGCGCCACCTCGCCCCCGCGGGGCGGCTGGACATCGACTCGACGGGCCTGCTCGTGCTCACGCAGGACGGGCGCGTGGCCAAGCGACTCATCGGCGACGAAACGCGCGTGGAGAAGGAGTACCTCGTGCGCGTGGAGTTCACCGGTCCGGGCCGCCTGCCCGAAACCGAGCTCGAACGCCTGCGCCACGGCATGGCACTCGACGACGTGGCGCTGCGCCCGGCGCGCGTGAGCTGGCAGAACGAGGACCAGCTGCGCATCGTCCTGCGCGAAGGCCGCAAGCGCCAGATCCGCCGCATGTGCGAACTCGTCGGCCTGAAGGTGCTGGGCCTCAAGCGCGTGCGCATCGGCAGCGTCGCCCTCGGGCCTCTGCCCGTGGGCCAGTGGCGCTACCTGCGCGACGACGAGCGCTTCTGAACCACTTTGCCACCGGCGCGTGCCCGTGCGCGGGCGCAGCGACGGCGGCCCCCGACCCATGACACCTCACCCCCCAGCCACGACTGTGCCGGTGAACGCGGCTGCGCCGCGCGTATCGCACGCCGTGGCGGCCTTGGCGCTGTCGCTGTTGCTCGGCCTGCAGCCCATCACCACCGATGTCTACCTGCCCGCGCTGCCCATGCTCGCGCGCGCACTGGACGCGCCGATGTCGGCGGTGCAGCTCACCATGTCGGCCCTCATCCTGGCTTTCGGCGTGGCGCAGATGTTCTGGGGTCCGATGGCCGACCGCATCGGCCGGCGCCCCGTGCTGCTCGCCGGGCTGGCGCTGTATGCCGTGTCCAGCGTGGGCTGCGCGCTGGCCGAGAGCATCGCCACGCTGGTGGCCTGGCGTGTCGTGCAGGGCGCGGCGATGTCGGCGGGGGTGGTCTGCGCACGGGCCGTCGTGCGCGACCTCTACGAGCCCGTCGAAGGCGCGCAGGTGATGGCGCTGGCGCTGTCGGGCTTGGGCGCGATCGCGCTGGCGGGCCCGCTTGCCGGTGGCATGGCTGCGGCGTCCTGGGGCTGGCGCGGGCCGCTCGCGCTGGTGGTGGGGGTGGCCGCGCTGACGCTGGCCTTCATCGCCTGGCGGCTGCCCGAAACCCTGCAGCATCGCAACCCGCGTGCCACGCAGCTGCGGCCGCTGCTGCACCAGTGGGTGCAGGTCGGCCAGCACCCGGTGTTCGTCGCCTGGGCGGCCCTGGTGGCGTGCAGCTACGGCGGCCTGTTCACCATCCTGGCGGGTTCCTCGTTCGTCTACATGGACACGCTGGGCCTGTCGCCGGGCCGCTACGGCGCGGCCATGGCGGCGGGCTCGCTGAGCTACCTTGTGGGCACCCTGGTGTGCCGACGCTGGATTGCGCGCCTGGGCATGGCTGGCGCGGTGCGCCGCGGTGCCTGGTTCACGCTGGCGGCGGGCGTGTCCATCGCCGCGCTGGCGCTGCTCGGCGTGCACGGCCTGTGGGCGCTGCTGCTGCCGCAATGCCTGTTCCTCTTTGGTCACGGCATCCTGCAACCCTGCGGCCAGGCCGGCGTGGTGGCCCCGTTTCCGCGCGCCGCGGGCGCGGCCTCGGCCCTGGCCGGTTTGGTGCTTGCGCTGGTGGCCTTCGGCGTGGGGCGCTGGCTGGGCATGGCGCTGGACGGCAGCGTGCGCCCGCTGGCCTTCGGCGTCGCCTTCTGGTCGGCACTCACCTGCACCGTCGCCTGGACCCTGGTGCAGCGACTCTCGCGATGAACACGCGCGCACTGTGCCTGGCGGGCCCCACCGCGGCGGGCAAGACCGCGGTGGCGCTGGCGCTGGCCGCGCGCTTGCCGGTGGAGATCATCAGCGTCGACTCGGCCGTGGTCTACCGTGGCATGGACATCGGCACCGCCAAGCCCAGCGCGGCCGAGCGCGCGGCCGTGCCGCACCACCTCATCGACATCCTCGACCCGAGCGAGGCTTACTCGGCGGCGCGCTTCGCTGCCGACGCGCGCCGGCTGATCAAGGAGATCGCCGCGCGCGGGCGCGTGCCCTTGCTGGTGGGCGGCACCATGCTCTACTTCAAGGCGCTGCGCGAGGGACTCGATGCGCTGCCCGCAGCGAACGCCGCCTTGCGCGCCGACATCGAGGCGCAGGCGGCCGCGCAGGGCTGGCCGGCGCTGCATGCCGAGCTCGCGCGCGTCGACCCGGTGACGGCGGCGCGCCTGGCACCGGCCGACGCGCAGCGCATCCAGCGCGCGCTCGAGGTCTGGCGGCTCACCGGCCGCGCCCTCTCGGCGTGGCACGGCAGCCGGTCCGCGCACGCGGGCGAGGCCCTGGAGCTGCCCCTGATCTCGCTCGAGCCCGCTTCGCGCACCTGGCTGCACGAGCGCATCGCGCGGCGCTTCGACGCCATGCTCGCCACCGGCCTGCTCGACGAGGTGCGCGCGTTGCGCGAGCGCGGCGACCTGCATGCCGGGCTGCCGGCGCTGCGCTGCGTGGGCTATCGCCAGGCCTGGGCGGCCCTCGAGCGCAGCCGGCCCGACGAGGTGCGCGAGCCCGGCATCGCCGCCACGCGCCAGCTCGCCAAGCGCCAGCTCACCTGGCTGCGCTCGATGAGCGCGCGCACGGTGATCGAAGCGGACGCCGGCGACGCCGCCGAACGTGCACTGCGGGCCCTCACGGCGCTGGCCTGGCCGCATGGATAGGCCGCGCCCCCCTTGCCACCATCCCCGCGGCGCCGGCGCGTGGATGGGGTGCCACCGTGGCGCCCTCCCCCACCTGGATAGGGTGACGCCCCGAGCGGATTGGGCCACGCTTCGCGCTATAGTCGCCGGCCACCGCCGCATCAGACGGTGGCGGCTCACGAGGCCGAACGACGAAGTACAGGGCGCCCTGCGCCGGACCAAAGCAGGGGCCAGCTGGAGGTTTGAGTGGATTTCGCCCAAGAACAACGCAACCCGGGCAAGCACCTGGTGGGTTTCGGCATCGTGCTGGCCCTGCATCTGCTGCTCGGGTGGGCCTTGGTGAATGGCCTGGCGCAGCGCCTCGTCGAAGTGATCAAGGCCCCGATCGAGACCAAGATCATCGAGGAGGTCAAGCCGCCGCCGCCGCCGCCGCCGGAGGACCTGCCGCCGCCGCCGAAGTTCGCCGCGCCGCCACCGTCGTTCGTGCCGCCGCCCGAGGTGCACGTCAACGCGCCGGCCAACATGGCGCCGACCATCACCACCACCCAGGTGGCGCCGCCGCCCACCGCCGTGCATGTATCGCCGGTGCCGGCCACCGTGGTCGCCCCGCCGGCCCCGCCGGCCCCGCCCGCGCCGCCGCGCGTGGCGGCGCGGCCGGCCATCGCCAACGTCCAGGCCTGCGCACCGACGGGTGACGACTACCCCGCCGCCGCGCGCCGCGCCGAGGCCACGGGGACGACCAAGATCCGCTTCCAGGTCGGTGCCGATGGCAAGCTCTCCGGCGCCGAAGTGGTGCGCTCCTCGGGTGCCAGCCGCGAGCACAAGATGCTCGACCGCCTGGCGCTGTCCAAGCTCAGCGATTGCAGCTTCAAGCCCGGTCGCGACGAGAACGGCCGCCCGACGGGCGGCTCCTTCGAGGTCGACTACGTCTGGAAGCTGGCCGACTGAGCTCGCCCGAGAACCCGCGTCCCACGATCATTTCCCACAAGCGCGGCCGCAGACGCCGCGCAAGCCTGTCCCACTGGAGTCACCATGTCACTGAATCAAAACCCACCTGCCCGCTCGTGGGCCGCCAAGTCGCTGGCCACCTTGCTGGCCGGCTTCGTGCTTGCCTTGAGCATGCCGGCGCTGGCGCTGGCGCAGGCCACATCGGCCCCGGCCGAGCCCGCCGCCGCGGCCTCGGAGGCTGTCCCGGCGGCTGCGCCCGCACCCTCCGCCCCCACCGCGGCGGTGACCGAAGAGGCGGTGGACAACCCCTACGGCCTGAAGGCGCTCTGGTCGCAGGGGGACTTCGTCGCCCGCGGCACGCTGCTGATCATGGTGATCATGTCGATGGGCAGCTGGTACATCATCTTCACCAAGGTCTTCGAGCAGCGCCAGATGCTCAAGAGCGCCTTCGCCTCGGGCGATGCCTTCTGGAAGGCCAGCTCGGTGAAGACCGGCGTCACCGCACTGGAAGAAGGCTCGGCCTTCCGCTTCATCGCCGAGCAGGGCATCCGTGCCAGCGACCACCACGAGGGCACGATGGTCGAGTCGATCGACAAGCACACCTGGATCAGCATGTCGGTGGACCGCGCCCTGGGCAGCGTGCAAAACCGCCTGCAGGACGGCCTGGCCTTCCTCGCCACGGTGGGCTCCACCGCACCGTTCGTGGGTCTCTTCGGCACCGTCTGGGGCATCTACAACGCCCTGGTGAAGATCGGCATCAGCGGCCAGGCCTCGATCGACAAGGTGGCCGGCCCGGTGGGCGAATCCTTGATCATGACCGCCTTCGGCCTGGCCGTGGCCGTGCCCGCGGTGATGGGCTACAACTGGCTCATCCGCCGCAACAAGGCGGTGATGGACCAGGCCAAGGCCTTCGCGGGCGACCTGCACAACGTCCTCATCGCCGGCAAGCGCTAATGTCTGCCCCAAGACGCCTTTGGCGTCGCCCCCGCAGGGGAGCAAGTTCGCTTGGGGCGGCCCGGCGCGAATTCACTTCCCTCGAGGCATTGAGTGGAGAGCCCGTATGGGTATGAACGTAGGCGCCGCCGACGACAGCGGCGAGGACCAACTCAACAACAGCATCAACACCACGCCCCTGGTGGACGTGATGCTCGTGCTGCTCATCATCTTCCTCATCACCATCCCGGTGGTGACGCAGACGATCAAGCTCGAGTTGCCCAAGGAACGCAACGTGCCCACGCAGACCAAGCCGGAGAACATCGTCATCGCGGTGAACCGCGACGGCGAGGTCTTCTGGGGCCTGGAGCGCATGGCCGACAACGAAGCCCTGGTGGCGCGGCTCAAGCTCGAGGCCGTGAAGGAGCCGCAGCCCGAGGTCCATATCCGCGGCGACTCCGAAGTGCGCTACGAATCCGTGGGCCGCGTGGTCGTGGCCTGCCAGCGTGCCGGCATCTTCAAGGTGGGCTTCATCACCGAGCCCCCCGCCGGCATCGCGGCGCATCGATAGGGAGGCCATCGAAATGGCAATGAATGTCGGTTCGTCCGGCGGCGAAGACGCCCCGATGATGGACATCAACACCACGCCGCTGATCGACGTGATGCTGGTTCTGTTGATCATGTTCATCATCACCATCCCGATCCAGACGCACGCGGTGAAGATGAACATGCCGGTCCCGAGCAACGCGGCGCCGCCGCCCAAGCCGCCGGAGATCATCCGCATCGACGTCGACTTCGACGGCACCATCGGCTGGAACGGCGAGGTGCTGCAACCCGACGACCGTGCGGGCATCGAATCGCGCCTCGCCGCCGTGGCCGCGCAGCCCGACCAGCCCGAGGTGCACCTGCGCCCGAACAAGCTCGTCACCTACAAGCACGTGGCCATGATCCTCGCCACCGCGCAGCGGCTGGGCGTGGTGAAGATCGGCATCGTCGGCAACGAACAGTTCCTTTGAGATCCTTGCGAACCATGAAGACCCTGCGCGCGCTGACGCTCGCCTGTGTGGCGTTTTCGGTCACCAGCTGGTTGACCCCCGCCGCCGCCCAGGGCGTACGCCCCGAGGTCGGCAAGCCCCTGCAGCAGGCCAGTGAGCTGCTGCGCGCGGGCAAGGCCAAGGAGGCGCTGGCCAAGGCGCGCGAGGCCGACGCCGTGGGCGGCAAGACGGCTGCCGAACAGCTCACCATCGACCGCATGAAGGCCGCTGCGGCGCAGCGCGCCGGCGACATGGGAGCGACGATCCAGGCGCTCGAGGGCGTGCATGGCCGCGTCTCGGGGACCGAGGCCGGCCAGGTGGCCGAGCAGATCGCCGCAGCCTATGCGCAGCAGCGCAACAACGCCAAGGCCTCGGAATGGCTGAGCAAGGCGCTTCAGGCGGGCAACAACAGCGCCTCGGTGCGGCAGTTGCAGAGCTACCTGCAGTCGGCGAGCGGGGACTTCGGCGCCATCGCGCGCGAAGCCGGTGCGGCTGTGTCGGCTGCCGAGCATGCCGGGCGCCGGCCCGAGGAGGCCGATCTGCTGCGTCAGGCCGACGCGCAACAGCGCCTGGGCAACGCGGGTGGCTACATCCTCACGCTCGAGAAGTTGCTGCTCAACTACCCGAAGAAGGACTACTGGAACGCCTACCTCGGCCGGCTGCCGCGCAAGGCCGGTTTCGGCGACCGCTTCGCACTCGACATCATGCGCCTGCGCCTGGCCAGCGGCACGCTGACCAAGGCCGAGGACTTCATGGAACTGGCGCAGTTGTCGATGCAGGCCGGCGTGCCTGCCGAGGCCCGGCGCGTGGTCGACGAGGGCTTCAAGGCCGGCGTGTTGGGAACGGGCCCGGAGGCCGCGCGCCACAAGCGGCTGCGCGACCTGGCCATCAAGCAGGAGGCCGACTCCCGCGCCACGCTGGCCAACCAGGCCACGGAAGCCGAGACCTTCAAGGAGGGCGACGCGCTGATCAAGGCCGGCAACGCCTACGTCTCCATGGGTGAATTCGACAAGGGCATCGCTCTCATCCAACAAGGCATCGCCAAGGGCAAGCTCAAGCACCCCGAGGACGGCAAGCTGCGCCTGGGCCTGGCCCAGTTGCAGTCGCCCAAGACGCGGGCGGCGGGCAAGCAGACCCTGCGCAGCATCAAGGCCACCGACGGCGCCGCGGAGATCGCGCGCATGTGGCTCGTCGTCGGCGCGCCGTAGCCGCCACGGCGGTGGGCGGCCCGCGGCCGGGCCGCGCTGCGATCCGCAGCCCGATCACGCAGAATCCAGGGCATGAGTCCCCCCCTGCCCACCTACGTGCAGTCGCTGGGCCACGGCGTGTACGCCGTGGACACCGGCTTCAACCGCGACCGCTTCGACGCCGCCTACCTGCTCGTGCACGGCTCGCGTGCCGCCTTCATCGACACCGGCACGCACTTCGCCGTGCCGCGCCTGCTGGGGGCCTTGCAGGCTCTCGGCGTGGCGCGCGAGGCGGTCGATTTCGTCATCCCGACGCACGTGCACCTGGACCACGCCGGCGGCGCCGGCACGCTGATGCGCGAGCTGCCTGCGGCGCAGCTGCTGGTGCACCCGCGCGGGGCGCGTCACATGATCGACCCCGCCGCCCTGTGGCAGGGTGCACTCGCGGTGTACGGCGCCGAGGAGATGCAGCGCGCCTACGGCGAGGTGCAGCCGGTGGCCGCCGAGCGCGTGCGCACCACGAGCGACGCCATGAGCATCAGCCTGGCCGGCCGCGAACTCGTCTTCGCCGACACCCCGGGCCACGCGAAACACCACCATTGCATCTGGGACGCCACCACGCAGGGCTGGTTCACCGGCGACACCTTCGGCCTGAGCTACCCGGAGTTCGACAACGAGCGCGGGGCCTGGATCCTGCCCACGTCCACGCCGGTGCAGTTCGAGCCCGAGGTGCTGCGCCTGTCCATCGAGCGCCTGCTCGCGCGCCAGCCGCAGTGCATGTACCTGACGCACTTCGGCCGCATCAGCGAGGTGCCGCGCCTGGGCGCCCTGCTCTTGTCGCTGCTGGCCGAGATGGCTGCGCTCGGGCGTTCGCTGCGTCATGCGCCCGAGCGCCATGAGGCCCTCAAGCGCGGCCAGTTGGAGATCTTCGTGCGCAGCCTGGCGGCGCACGGTTGCCGCGACAGCCGCGAGCGCATCGCGCAGCTGCTGGCGATGGACCTGGAGCTCAACGCGCAAGGCATGGAGGTCTGGCTGGACCGCGGCTGAGGGCCGGCCCGCCCGCGCGCTGCGCCCCGGGGTCGCTGGACCAGGCCAGGGCGAACCGCCACAGGCGTTACTCTCCTCGCTGCGGCATGTGCCGCGCCGGCCCCGGACGAGACGATGAGACTGCTTCACACGATGCTGCGCGTGGGCGACCTGCAGCGCTCCATTGCCTTCTACACCCAGGTGCTGGGCATGACGCTGCTGCGCACCACCGAGCGGCCCGAGCAGAAGTACGACCTCGCCTTCCTCGGCTACGGTTCCAACCCCGAGCATGCCGAGATCGAGCTCACCTACAACCATGGCGTCGAGCGCTACGAGCTGGGCAGCGCCTACGGCCACATCGCCATCGGCGTGCCCGACGTCAGCGCCACCTGCGCCGCCGTGCGCGCACGGGCCGCGGAGCTGGGCGGCGCGATCACCCGCGAGCCCGGGCCGGTGAAGGGCGGCAGCACCTTCATCGCCTTCATCACCGACCCGGACGGCTACAAGATCGAGCTCATCCAGCGTGCGGGCATCTGAGCTCAGGAGGCCCC
>DYOR01000056.1:6483-8083 GCA_020720385.1 Rubrivivax sp. | reverse complement strand
CCGGGGGACGCTTACTGCGGATGCGAGTGGCGGTGGTGGATGTCCGGATAGTGCGGGTGCTTGTGCGTCAGCACCTCGTGGTGATGCAGATGCACGTGCGGCCCGGCACCCTCCCACTCGAAGGCGTGGGCATGCCGGTGATGCTCGTCGTGAAGGTGCCGGTGCGAGTGCTCGAGTGGCGCGTGAGTGTGCTCGTGCAGGTGGCGCTCGCGCAGGTGCAGCCACACACCCAGCGCCATCAGGGCGGCGGCCAGCCAGAACAAGGGGCCCGGCACAGCGGGCCAGATGGCCAGTGAGATGACCACGCCGAACAGCGGTGCCACGGAGAAGTAGGCGCCGGTGCGCGCCGTGCCCAGCAGCCGAAGCGCGACCACGAACAGCGTCAGGCTCAGGCCGTAGCCGAAGAAGCCCACCAGCAGGCTGGCGCCGACCGTCGACGGTGCCGGCAGGTGCGCACCCGCGCCAAGTGCCAAGGTGGTGTTGCAGGCGCCGGCGACCAAGCCCTTGAAGCTGGCAATGAGCATCGCGTCGTTGGTCGACACGCGGCGCGTCAGGTTGTTGTCGATGGCCCAGCACAGGCAGGCGCCAAGGATGTACAGCGCCCCCGTCGAGAAGGTTGCCCCGGCGGGCGCCCACGACAGCAGGGCGCCACCGGCGACGATGGCGAGCATGCCGAGGACGACTTGCCGGTCGGCGTTCTCCTTGAACACCCACCAGGCGATGACCGCTGTCAGCACACCCTCGACGTTCAGCAGCAGCGACGCCGCCGCACCACTGGACTGGGTCAGTCCCTGCATCAGCAGCGCCGGGCCGAGCATGCCGCCGAAGACGATCGCGCCCAGCAACCACGGCATCTCCGTGGGCGGCATCCCGAGGGGCGTCGTCGCCCGTGCCGAGCTTCGTTCACGCGCCCACCTGAGGGCAAGCAGGATGCTCAACCCGAGCCCGCTTCCCAGGTACAGCAATCCCGCCAACAGCAGCGCGGGCACATCGCCGACGAGCACCTTGGCCAGTGGCGTGCTGGCGCCAAACAGCAGCGCGGCGGCCAGGGCAGGGGAGGCGCTTCGCAGAGACATCGATCACAGTGGACCACAATGCCCGGCCGATGCGTGAGCGGCCGCGCCCCCGTCGACGATTCGCCGACGAAGTCGTGGCGACCGGTGGCGCCTTGCGGCGGACCTCAGGAACGCAGGGTGGCAATCAAGCGTCGCGGGTGGCGCAACAGCGCCAGTGCCGCATGCACGCTCGTGCACACGACGTCGGCCGCCGCCACGGTGGCCGCGCAGGCGCCTTCTTCCTGTACCAGGGCGATGCCCAGCGCGGCGGCCTGCAGCATCTGGCGGTCGTTGCGTCCGTTGCCGATGGCCACCGTCGACGCCGCTCCCAGCCCCTGCACGAACTCCTGCTTCGCCTGCGCCTGGTGGGCCAGCGGCGTGAGCGTCAGCGCCACGGGCAGGCCCTCGAGCTGGGCGCGGGCGATGCCGAAGGTGTCGGCGGTGATGACGTGGATCTCGAGTTGGTGCGCCAGCTGGCGGAGCTCCTCGGCCAGGCCCGGCAGGAGCTTGCCGTCCAGCGCCAGGGTGCCGTTGTAGTCGAACAC
>DYOR01000056.1:3803-6383 GCA_020720385.1 Rubrivivax sp. | reverse complement strand
TGACACGCTCGAACTTGTCCATGCGGAAGTCCTCTGGCGCCACGGCCTGCGCACGCAGGTGGAAGTCGGTCGCGAATTCGCCCTCGATGGCCTGGCCCGCGAGCTCTTGCGGCTCGAAGACCCAGAGCTCGAGCGAGTCCTTGACGAAGCGGCGAGCGGACTCGGGCATCACCACCCTGGAGCGCACGCTTGCCGACTTGCAGCGGCCAGCCACGCTCACGGTGCAACTCGCAGTGAGCGTCCCGGCCCAACTCTCGGCACGCGCGAGATCCGGCGGGTAGGCGGCGTGGGGCTGCTTGAGCGGCAGCGGCAGCATCTCCAGGCCCAGCACCTTGACGCTGGCCCCCTGTGGCCCCGGGGTGACCTCGAAGCCCATGCGCACGCCGGTGCGCAACTCGGCCGGCGATCCGTTGAGTTGCCGCGGCTCGATGCGGGCGCGCTCGATGCGCGCGCGCGCGCCGCGGATGAACTGGGCCGACAGGCCGGGTTGGTCGATGATCTCGATGTCCACGGGCCGGCCCTCGACGCCGAAGAGCACGCGCGCCCAGAGCGACACTTCATAGGCGGCTGTCGGCTCCTGGGCGCCGGCAGCGGTGGGCAGGCCCAGGGCGAGGGCGAGTGCCCACGCCAGGCCGGCGCGCGGGGATTGTGAGCGGGTCTTGCAGCGGTGCGGGGCGGTCAACGGCATCCCTCCCGGGAACTGCGCAGGCGTTCGGTGCAGCGCCTCCTGCGCACAAGCGCCAGGGCGCCCCAGGCGGCGCCGATGACGAGCCAACTGGCCAGCGTGAACAGGCCGAAGGTCTCGAAGATGCCGCCCCGGCATGCCTGACCCAGCGCAGGCTCTGCCCCGTCGCAGCCGAATGCCAGGAGCAGGAAGGCGATGCCAGGACCGAGGTGCAAGAGGGCGATGCCGGTGAGGATGGTGCGAAGCATGGGCTGAGCGAACGAAGGACGGGTGCAGGTGGCGCCCTCGGCCAGGGCCGCGATGCGGATCAGCTCCGCGCGCTGGTATCGAAGGCGGGGTCGACCACGACCTGCAGAGCGGTGACCAGGTGGTTGGTCTTTGCGGCCAGGGAGATGATCGCCAGCAGTTCGGCATGCTGCGCCTCGGTCATGCCCTTGGCGCGTGCGGCCGCGCTGTGCGAGTGGACACAGTAGCTGCAACCGTTGGCCACGGAGACGGCGATGTAGATCAGCTCCTTGGTGAGCGGATCGAGCTGCGAGGGCGCCGCCATGAGGCTTTTCACCTCGGCCCAGGTGCTTTCCAGCAAGGCCGCGTCGAACGCCAGGGCGCGCCAGAAGTTGTTGACGTAATCTGTCTTGCGCGTCGCACGGATGTCGTCGAAGACCGCCTTGACGCGCGGGATCGACTCGGGCTCGGCGGGGATCTGTACGGTGGTCATGGCGCGTGACGATGGCGTTGCGGGGAAGATGCCGGCGATCGTACGCGAGGCGGCTTCGCCAGCGCCAGCCGCGCAAGGGGCGAGCCCGCGCGGCGCGCCACGGCCGCGCTGCGGGTGATCAACCGGACGAGCGTTGCTCCACCAGTTCGCGCACCGGCGTGGGCAGGAACGACCGCAGCCAGGCGCCCATGGCCGCCTCGCGACGCTGCCAGAGGATGCCGACGCCGATGACCGCCAGCCCGATGGCGGTGAGGGCCACCGGGAAGAGCATGCTGTCCTTGAACACGCTGTGCGACAGGTGACCCAGGTACAGCGCGACCCCGGCCCCCCCGAAGACGGCGAACACGCGACGCGACAGTGCGGCACCGATGGCGATCATCAACAGGTTGGTGCAGCAGTACAGGAACTTGCCGAACTCGCTGCTCGAATCCATGCTCGTCAGGCCGCCCCAGAAGGCGAGCACGCCGAAAACGTAGAGCCAGAAGGCGAAGTCCCTGCGCGATCGGGAGCGCACATCCACGCCGAACGCAGCGAGGATCATCGCCAGCCCGAACGCGGTGGAGACGAGCTTGCCGCGGTCCGAGAAGAAGGCCACCGCCTCCCCGCCGAAGAGCAAGGGCGTCAGGTCCATGCTCATGTACCACAGGGTCACGGCGACGGGCATGAGCAGGAAGGGCAGTCGATAGCGCCAGAGCAGGATGGCGCCGGCCGCCAGCGTCGCCAACTCCATCATCAACCAGCGCCAGTCGATGCGCGTGTGATAGTCGCGGTACGTCCACTTCGTCGAATCGCCGTCGGGCCACCAACCCAGCGCATGCTGGGCGCCGTAGACGGCCAGCGGGACCATCGCCACCGCGAGCGCTGCGGTGATTCCGGCGGGAAGGGCAAGTTGCCTGCGGCGCAGAAGGAACTCGGTCAGCGCCAGCGCGACGATGCCGTAGCCCGCCGATACGAGAAGCAGCCCACCGCCCCCGAAGCGCTCCCAACCGAGGGTCATGAACAAGCTCATCGCGCCGATGGCGATCATGCCTCCAAGGTAGTAGAGGATGTGCGCCGGCTTGAAGGTCGGCGTCGCGTGTTCGCGCTCGACGAGGAACGCCCACAGCGCGCCACTCTGCGCCCTGCCAATCAGGCCTCGGTCTGCCGCCTCGTCAAGGAGGGCTCGCGTGATGCGCAT
>DYOR01000056.1:0-3703 GCA_020720385.1 Rubrivivax sp. | reverse complement strand
CCTCAGGCCGCACGCCTGAGTTTGGCCAGCGGCAGGCTGTCTGCACCGATGACGCCACGGCGATACGGGGCAAAGCCGAACTTCGCATAAAGGGCGAGCGCGGGAGCGTTCCCCGTTGCCGCGGAGACGACGAAAGCCATGCCTGGTCCTCTGGCGAGTGCTTCGCCCAGGAGCAGGGTGCCGACGCCCTGCCTTTGCGCCCTCGGGTGGACCACGAGCGAGGAGATGCACAGATTCGACGGCTCGTCGTCCGGCCCGATGCTCAAGACGCCGACGAGGTCCTCATCCCGCACGGCGCCGAGGTAGAAGTCTTCACTGCCTTCGATGTCCGCGACGGTTCGCGGCATGGGGGCAAAGTCAGCGCCTCGCAACAACCGCGCTTCCTGTGCGTAGGCGAGCGAGATGACGGCGTGAATGCGTTGCGCCACGGAGCGATCCCGGTGATTGATGTGCAAGACGCGGATCACGGTGCTCGTGAACCTTCACGGTGGCGCCGGGCTGGCTGGACTTCCCTTGTCGAAGACGATGCGCCAGACCTTGTGCTCTTCGAGCCTCCACACGGAATTGAAGCGGGCGAAAGTCCTGCCGGCAGGCCCCCAAATGCAGCCTGCCCACATGCCCACCGGGCTCGACTACGACCAGCGATTTTGATTGTTGGTTTCCACACGAAACGACGAGGGTCACAAAAGTCCGCGGGCGCCGAGGTTACGCTGTCGGGGACGTTCGTGACGATGAGCTTCCGGCGCTTGAAGCGGCAAAGGACGTGTGCAGCCCGCTGGGCCAGCTTGACGTCGACACACAACCCAAAGGTGAGTCCATGCGAGCCATACGAAGCTACGCGACAGCCAGCATCGCGCTGTTCCTGCTTTCCGTTGTCGCCATCTTCGCTGTCGGCGCGTCGACAACTCCCGCAACCAGTATGGCGCCCAGCACGACCAGCGCACCCGCCACCCAGGCCGCGCGCGTCACCTACAAGGCCGAGAAGGACTTGGCGACTCGCCTGCCGTGGCGCCGGGTGCCGGCGCTGACCGGAGTACAGGCGGATGGCGGCCAAGACCCGGATGATGGCTGGACCTGGCTGGGGTTCGGCGACAACACGCTCAGGTACCGCGGCAAGGCCTATCCGTTTTCTGGTTACTCGGGCCCCGGCCAGTGGCCTTCTGTCAGCAAGCTCGGGTTCTTCGACGGCTACGCCGTCTTCGAGGCTGTTCCCGGCTTCGTGCCGCCGATCGCACCGGAAGGGCGTGAGACCCCTCGGTTCATGTTGACGCGCGGCACGGGCGAGCGCGTGTTCCTCTCGCCCGGCGTCGACCCCAAGTCAGGAACGGTCGAGGGTGCGGTCCTGATCTGGACCCGCGGCGGCGATCCGAAGCAGGACCGCTGGAGTGCCGTGTACGAGGTCTCCGTCCGGGGCTTCGAGGGGGTGAAGCGCCGCCTCCGTGTGCGGACCTACGGCCCCGACGGCACCGTGCGGAAGACGCTCGAGGGTCCCGAGTTTGGGTTCGATCTGAAACTCCAACTCGGGGAACAGCCGACCATCGCCTTCGTGGACCTGCGGGCGCGCGCGCTTGTGCTCGTCACGGGAGAGGTGTGGGACATCGAGTCCGGCCGGACGATCGGCCGCATCACGGGCGTGGACCACCCGCTCTACCTGAGAACGACCGGGGAGTTCTACACGCTGGCCCTTGGGCGCACGGCGCGCCAGTGGGGCCTGGCGGATGCCACGACGGGCGACGTGGTCGCGGGCGGCGAGGACGGGCGTGAACTCACCATCGGCCGCGTCGTGATCGACACTCTCTGGCGTGCGCGCGCGGTCCCGCTTGTGAGTGTCGTGATCCCGGCCCCCGGTGATGTGGACCCGAGGGTGGCGGAGGACGACTGGTCCAAACGCGGACCCACCGATCCATTCCTGCTGCGGCGCACGTTCACCTACCGCGTCCCGAAACAGGACTTGGACATGAGGACCGGCAAGGTCATCCGGACGCAGGAAGAGCGCTACCGGCTGGAGAGCATCTACCGAATCATGCCTGGCCGTAGCGGCCTCGTGGACATCCAGGGCTACGCCTGGGTCCCTTCGCACGGCGTGTTGCTGGGGCTTGCCATCGTCGCCGACCCGGAGCGCCCCGCGTCACCTGTCGCACTGGGCTACGGTCTAGGCTACGGGATTTTCCCGCCGAACGAGAACAGCCTCGACCGGATTTCGCGCGAGTGGACGCAGTCACGGGGCCAGGGAGGTCAGGCGGACATCGCCACCGCACCGGCCACGCCGGACGGGGCATCCCTCGCGGTCTGGTCCCGGCTGAATGGCGCGAGTTTCCTCTACGATCGGAAGACGGGTTCCATCTACCGTTTGCCGGAACAGCCATGGGCCGAGGGCGCGGGACCAGCCGACGCGTCCAGCCTTGGCGCTGCGCCCGGGCAATCGTCCCGCGCCGGCGACCTGTTCGGTGCGAGTGTCGAGGTGGTGCGCCTCGGACCGCCCGTCAGCGATGCGCGCTGCGAGTACGAAGCGTTCTTCGAGCCCGACGGCCGGGCGCTGATCTTCAGCCGCAGTGAATGGCCCAGCCAGCGCGAACTCGGGTTCTTCCGCTCCGAGCGTGCCGCCACGGGCTGGGGGAACCCGACACCCTATCAAGTGCCGAAGGGCGCCAAGAGCCCGGTGTTCACGGGCGACGGGCAGTCGCTCTACTTCCACATGTTGGTGCAGGACGCCGCCGGGAAGACCTCGGCCGACCTCTTCGTCGCGCGGCGCGCGGGCGGGAGGTGGGGCGCGCCCGAGAACCTCGGCTCGGCGGTGAACTCGTCCGACGTCGATCTGGAGCCCACGTTGAGCGCCGACGGCGGGACCTTGGTGTTCACCTCATGGCGTCCCGGCGGGCAGGGTTCGTCGGATCTGTACATCTCGACACGCGATGCGAAAGGCGCCTGGACCGCTCCACGCAACCTCGGTCCCGCCATAAACACGAAGGGCGCGGAGGGTGGTGCGCACCTGTCGCCCGACGGCCGCACGCTCTACTTCGGCGCGTCTGGCGACCGTCCGCCACTGGAGATCTACACGAGCACTTTCGACGGCACGCAGTGGAGTCCGCGGCGCAAACTGAGCCCGCTCGTGAGGGACGCCGCGGGCGACGAGTTCTGGCTCGTGCCTTCGCCGGGAGGTCAGGAAGCCATCGTCCTTGCCGACAAGGGCAGGATGACCAAGGACTGCAGCGACGTGTTCCTGGTGCGGCCCGCCGCGATGCCGTCCGGGCGGACCTGGCGCTACGACTTCACGAACCAGACCGGCCGTTGGACCGGAGATATCGTGCTCAAGATGGTGGGCGGCGTGTGGACGGGGAAGATGAAGTCCGATCAGTTCGGACAGTGGCTGGAGTTGAGAAACATCAGGGTCACACCGGCTGAGATGGGATTCGATCTTCCCTCGTCGGCGCAGACCTACCGCGGCAGGTTCCTCCCTGGGGGCAAGGTGGCGGGGACCTTCACCTGGTCCGGGCAGGAATGGGACTGGGCGGCGGAGGAGGAGACGACCGGCCGGTAGCCTCGCAGTTCCGCTGCCCCGTTGACCAGCGTGGCACCGTCGGTGGGATGCAGGTGGGGCACGCGGCAGACGATGGCGATGCGCTCCACTACTTCGGCCGGACGCTGACTGTCCATCATAAGGTTCAAGCCACCGGCTTTAGCCGGTCAGCTTTTAGCTCCAAGA
>DYOR01000055.1 GCA_020720385.1 Rubrivivax sp. | reverse complement strand
CGACGAGTGCGGCACCGGGGTCGGCCACCGCGGGCAGGCCGGCTTCGGAGAGCAGGCCCATGTCGTGCCCTGCCAGCGCCGGCTGCAGCAGGGCATGCCACTGCGCCGGCGGCACGGGCTCACCGCTGCCCTTGCGCGGCCGCGGCAGCTCGGCAATGGCAATGTCTTGCAGGGGCAGGGCCAGCGGGACGATGGCGTTCACGCGCTTGAGGAAGGCGCGCGTGCTGCGCGCATCCTCGGCGGCCCAGTAACGCAGGGTCGCCGCGCGGCGGATCACGCCTTCGGGCAGGACCTCGCGCAGATCGACCTCCTGCGCGCCCAGGTCGAGCGCGTTGGGCACGAGGACGAGCGTGCCGCGGCCAGCCCCTTCGTCGCCGTGCACTGCCCCTTCGAGGGCGAACGAATGCCCTGGGAGCTCTGACGCGTTCATCGTGCCAGCACGTCGATGCCGGCCGCGCGCAGCATGCGGCAGGTGCGGATCAGCGGCAGTCCCACCAGCGCCGTGGGGTCGTCGCTGGCTATGGCGTCGAGCAGGGCGATGCCCAGCGTCTCGCACTTGGCGCTGCCGGCGCAGTCGTAGGGCTGCTCGAGCTGCAGATAGCGCTCGATCTCCTCGTCGCCGAGGGTGCGGAAGTGCACCCTCACCGGGGCGAGCTCGACTTGCGCGAAGCCGGCGTCGTGGCGCACCACGGCCAGCGCGGTCTGGAAGACCACTACCCGTCCGCTCATCAGCCGCAACTGGGCCACGGCGCGCTCGTGCGTGCCGGGTTTGCCGATCGCCTGGCCGTCGAGGTCGGCCACCTGGTCGGCGCCGATGACCACCGCGTGCGGATGCAGGGCGGCGACGGCGTGCGCCTTGGCCAGTGCCAGGCGCAGCGCCAGCGCGGCAGGGGCTTCGCCCGGCATGGGCGTCTCGTCGACCTGCGGCGAGACCACCTCGAAGGGCAGGCGCAAGCGCGCCAGCAGTTCGCGCCGGTAGCGCGAGGTCGAGCCGAGGATGAGCGGTGGTTGGGCCATGGCGTGATTCTCGGCCTTGCCGCGGCGACGGCGGCAGCGAGCGGCCGGATCGCGTGGCTACACTGCCGGCCATGAGCGATCGTGCCCCCGACCCCCGTGCTCTCGACCTGATGGCCTGGTGCCGCCAGGCCGGCAGCCTGCAAGGGCAATGGCCGCTGGGCACGCTGGAGCGCCTGGCTGCTGGCCTGGCTGCCGTGCCCGCCAGCGCCGCGGTGGCCTTTGCAGCGCAGGGCCGCCTCGTCCCCGTGGCCGGCGGCGAGCCCGAGATCTGGCTCCACCTCCAGGCCCACGCCGAGGTCTCGCTGCAGTGCCAGCGTTGCCTGCAACCCATGGTGGAGAGGCTCGAGGTGGATCGCCGTTTTCGCTTCGTGCGCAGCGAAGAAGAGGCCGAACGCCTGGACGAGGCCTCGGAGGACGACGTGCTCGCCCTGCCGCCGCGGCTGGACCTGAGGGCACTGGTGGAAGACGAGCTCATCCTGGCGCTGCCCCTGGTGCCGCGCCACGCCCAGTGCCCGCAGCCCCTGCCCGTGCCGCAGGACGGTGCGCTCGACGAGGCGAGCGCCCCTCACCCCTTCGCGGCCCTGGCCGGGCTGCGCGGGCGCGCCAAGGGCGGTGCCTGATCCCAGTTGGGTCGGCGGGTGGTATAGTGACGGGCTTTGCGAAGGGTCAATCCTTCGCGTTGCGCGATGGCCCCCCGCATGCATGACGGGGCACAGCCGCCAAGCGGTTTTCGGCGCCGAGTCGGGCCCCGGACCGTGCGCGCCGACCCCAGGAGATTGCCATGGCCGTCCAGCAGAACAAGAAGTCGCCGTCCAAGCGCGGCATGCATCGCTCGCACAACGCGGTGGCCGCCCCCGGCACCGGCGTCGAGCCGACCACGGGCGAGGTGCATCTGCGCCACCACATCAGCCCGACGGGCTTCTACCGCGGCCGCAAGGTCCTGAAGACCAAGGCCGACGCCTGAGCGGGACGGGCAGCAGCGCCTGCGCGCTGATGTCGCCTGGCGTCGCCCCGGCACCTTTGTCGACGGTGCGCATCGCCGTCGATTGCATGGGTGGCGACCACGGCCCGTCGGTGACGCTGCCCGCGTGCCGGGCCTTTTTGCTCAAGCACCCGCAGGCCGAACTCATCCTGGTGGGCACCGCCGCGGCGCTGCAGGCGGCGCACGACATGCCGCGCTGCACGCCGGTGGTGGCCAGCGAAGTGGTGGGCATGGACGACAGCGTCGAGGTGGCGCTGCGCAAGAAGCGCGACTCCTCCATGCGCGTGGCCATCCAGCAGCTCAAGGACGGCGCACACGCCTGCGTCTCGGCGGGCAACACCGGCGCGCTGATGGCCGTGGCGCGCTACCTCCTGAAGACGCTCGAGGGCATCGACCGCCCGGCCATCGCCGCGGTCCTGCCCAATCGGCGCGACCGCTACACCACGGTGCTCGACCTGGGCGCCAATGTCGATTGCACGCCCGAGCACCTGCTGCAGTTCGCGGTCATGGGCAGCGCGCTGGTGGCCGCCGTGGACGGCACGCCCGAGCCTTCGGTGGGCCTGCTCAACATCGGCGAGGAGGCGATCAAGGGCAGCGACATCATCAAGCGTGCCGGTGAACTGCTGCGCGAGGCGGGCGAGGGCGGGCACATCAACTTCCAGGGCAACGTCGAAGGCAACGACATCTACAAGGGCACGGTGGACATCGTCGTCTGCGACGGCTTCGTCGGCAACGTCATGCTCAAGACTTCCGAGGGCCTGGCCTCGATGCTCAGCGAGTTCATCCGCCAGGAGTTCACGCGCGGGCCTTTCAGCAAGCTCGCGGCGCTGGTGGCGCTGCCCGTGCTGCGGCACTTCAAGCACCGCGTCGACCCCCGGCGCTACAACGGCGCGGCGCTGCTCGGGCTGCGCGGGTTGGTGTTCAAGAGCCACGGCTCGGCCGATGCCTACGCCTTCGAGCAGGCCTTGGCACGGGCCTATGATGCCGCGCACAACCGGCTCCTGGACCGTGTGCACGATCTCATCGCCGAGACGCTGCAGGCCAGGCTGCAGACGCCGCCAGCCAGCGACGCCCCAGCGCCATCCGCCGCATGAACCCACAGGCCACGGCCCCACGCTACGCGCGCATCACCGGCACCGGTGGCTACCTGCCGCCGCAGCGCCTGTCCAACGACGACATGGTGGCCATGCTCGCGGCGCGCGGCATCGAGACGAGCGACGCCTGGATCGTCGAGCGCACCGGCATACGCGCGCGCCACTTTGCCGATGCCGGCGTGACCAGCAGCGAACTGGCGCTGCACGCCGCGCGCCAGGCGCTGGCCGCAGCCGGGCGCAGCGCCGAGGACGTGGACCTGATCATCGTCGCCACCTCCACGCCCGACATGGTGTTCCCCTCGACGGCGTGCATCCTGCAGCACAAGCTCGGGGCCAACGGCTGCGCGGCGTTCGACCTGCAGGCGGTGTGCGCGGGTTTCGTCTACGCCCTGACGGTGGCCGATTCGATGGTGCGCGCCGGCACGGCGCAATGCGCCCTCATCGTCGGCGCGGAGGTCTTTTCTCACCTGCTCGACTTCAACGACCGCAGCACCTGCGTGCTCTTCGGCGACGGTGCCGGCGCGGTGGTGGTGGAGGCCAGCGGCGAGCCCGGCATCCTCGCCGCCGACCTGCATGCCGACGGGCGCCACGCGGGCATCCTGTGCACCCCGGGCACGGTCTGCGGCGGCCAGGTGCTGGGCGACCCCTTGCTGCGCATGGACGGCCAGGCAGTCTTCAAGCTTGCCGTGGGCGTGCTCGACAGCGCCGCGCGCGCCGTGCTCGACAAGGCCGGCCGCAGCGAAGCCGATCTCGACTGGCTGATCCCGCACCAGGCCAACATCCGCATCATGGCGAGCACGGCCAGGAAGTTGAAGCTCGCGCCCGAAAAGCTCGTCGTCACCGTGGACGAGCACGGCAACACCTCGGCCGCCTCGGTGCCCCTGGCCCTGGACGCGGCGGTGCGCAGCGGCCGCGTGCAGCGCGGCGACACGGTGTTGCTCGAGGGCGTGGGTGGCGGCTTCACCTGGGGCGCCGTGCTGCTCGATTTCTGAGCGAGCCCGCGTCGGTTTCCGGAATTGCAAGACAGGTCCTGTAGATGCCCGCATTCGCATTCGTCTTTCCCGGTCAGGGTTCGCAGTCGGTCGGCATGCTCGACGCCTGGGGCGACCACCCTGCGGTGCGCCGCACCCTCGACGAGGCGTCGGCCGCACTCGGCGAGGACGTCGCCCGCCTGATCCACGACGGCCCCAAGGAAGCGCTGGAGCTCACCACCAACACCCAGCCGGTGATGCTCACGGCGGCCATCGCCTGCTACAACGCCTGGCGCGCCGAGGGCGGTGCCGAGCCCGCGGCGGTGGCCGGGCACTCGCTGGGCGAGTACAGCGCGCTCGTCGCCGCCGGTGCGCTGACGCTGGCCGATGCCTTGCCGTTGGTGCGTTTTCGTGCCCAGGCCATGCAGCAGGCGGTGCCCGTGGGCGCGGGTGCGATGGCTGCGATCCTCGGCCTGGATGCCGCTGTCGTGGCCGAGGTCTGTGCCGCGGTGGCCGCGGCCAGCGGCGAGGTCGTCGCGCCGGCCAACTTCAACGACCCCAAGCAGACGGTGATCGCCGGCAGCAAGGCCGGTGTGGACCAGGCTTGCGACAAGCTCAAGGCCGCCGGCGCCAAGCGCGCGCTGCTCCTGGCGGTGTCCGCACCCTTCCACTCGCCGCTCATGAAGCCGGCCGCCGAGATGCTGCGCGAGCGCCTTGCCGGCGTGGCGCTGCACGCGCCGCGCATCGCGCTGGTGAACAACGTCGATGTGGCCGTGCACACCGAGCCTGGGGCGATCCGCGACGCGCTCTACCGGCAGGCCTTCTGCCCGGTGCGCTGGGTCGAGGTGACACAGGCCTTGCGTGCGCGCGGCCTGAGCCATATCTTCGAGTGCGGACCGGGCAGGGTGCTGGCCGGACTGGTCAAGCGCATCGACGCCGAGATCGCCACCACCACGGTGCTCGACCCGGCCAGCCTGGCACAAGCGAAGGGGATGCTGGCATGAGTGAAGTCCAGGCGGCGGGCGTTGCCCAGGTGGCCCTTGTCACCGGCGCCTCGCGCGGCATCGGCCGGGCCATCGCCATGGCGCTGGCCGCCGCGGGTTACCGCGTCATCGGCACGGCCACCAGCGCGGCCGGCGCCGAGGGCATCACGCAGGCTTTGGCAGCTCATGCCGGCTGCAAGGGCATCGTGCTCGACGTCACCGACGGCGCGGCGCTGGACGCCGCCATCGACGCCGTCGTCAAGGAGTACGGCGGCCTGCACGTGCTCGTCAACAACGCCGGCATCACGCGCGACATGTTGTCCATGCGCATGAAGGACGGCGAGTGGGATGCCGTGCTCGACACCAACCTCAAGGCGGTCTTCCGCGCCTGCCGCGCCGCCACCCGGCCGATGATGAAGCAGCGCTGGGGCCGCATCATCAACATCACCTCGGTGGTGGGGGCCATCGGCAACGCCGGCCAGGCCAACTACGCGGCGGCCAAGGCCGGCGTGGCGGGCCTCACGCGCGCCCTGGCGCGCGAGCTCGGCAGCCGCCAGATCACCGTGAACTGCGTCGCCCCGGGGTTCATCGCCACCGACATGACGCACGGCCTGCCCGATGCGGCCAAGGCCGCGCTGCTGGCGCAGATCCCGCTGGCGCGGCTGGGCGCGGCCGAGGAGGTGGCCCACGCCGTCGTTTTCCTGGCCGGCCGCGAGGCGGGCTACATCACCGGATGCGAGCTGCCCGTGAACGGTGGCATGTACATGAACTGAGCGTCTGCCGCAGCCTGCGGCAGCCCGGACCGTGCCCCGCCGGTAGAATCGCGGGCTGTTTGAACCGACCCCACTCCTGGAGGAGTCATGAGCGATATCGAAGCGCGAGTCAAGAAGATCATTGCCGAGCAACTCGGCGTCCCCGAATCCGACGTCACCAACGAGAAGGCCTTCGTCGCCGACCTGGGTGCCGACTCGCTCGACACCGTGGAGCTGGTGATGGCGCTGGAAGACGAGTTCGGCATCGAGATCCCGGACGAGGAGGCCGAGAAGATCACCACGGTGCAGCTCGCCATCGACTACGCGACGAACCACCCGAAGGGCTGAACGAAATGTGGGCCCCCAAGCTGGCGGCTTCGCCGCGTCGCTGCCCCCCTGGGGAGCGCGGCCCGCTCGAGGCGGCTCGGCGCTGGCCATGACTCGGCGTCGCGTCGTCGTCACCGGCCTGGGCCTGGTCAGCCCGGTGGGCAACACGGTGGCCGAAGGCTGGGCCAACATCGTGGCCGGCCGCTCGGGGATAGCCCTCATCACCAAGTTCGACGCCTCGGCCTTCGCCTGCCGCGTGGCGGGCGAAGTCAAGGGTTTCAAGATCGAGGACTACATCCCGGTCAAGGAAGCCCGCCACATGGATGCCTTCATCCATTACGGCATGGCCGCTTCGATCCAGGCGGTGCAGGATGCCGGCCTGCCGCATGGCGAGGCGATGGGCGAGGAGCGCGCCGAGCGCGTCGGCGTGATCGTCGGTTCGGGCATCGGCGGCCTGCCGCTCATCGAGCAGACGCAGGACGAGTACCGCGAGCGCGGGCCGCGCCGCATCTCGCCCTTCTTCGTGCCGGCCTCGATCATCAACATGATCTCGGGCCAGGTCTCGATCCGTTTCGGCTACACCGGACCCAACATGGCCATCGTCAGCGCCTGCACGACGGGGCTGCACTGCATCGGCCAGGCCGGCCGCATGATCGAGTACGGCGATGCCGACGTGATGGTGGCGGGCGGGGCCGAGAGCACCGTTTCGCCACTCGGGTTGGGTGGCTTCGTCGCGGCGCGCGCGCTGTCCTCGCGCAACGACGACCCGAAGTCGGCCTCGCGCCCCTGGGACAAGGACCGCGATGGCTTCGTCCTCGGCGAGGGCGCGGGCGTGGTCGTGCTCGAGGAGTACGAGCATGCACGCCAGCGCGGCGCGAAGATCTACGCCGAGCTGGCCGGTTTCGGCATGGGCGCGGATGCCTTCCACATGACGGCGCCCAATGTCGACGGCCCGAAGCGTGCGATGAAGGCGGCGCTGCGCAATGCGGGCATCGACGCCACCGCGGTGCAGTACCTCAACGCGCACGGCACGAGCACGCCGCTGGGCGATGCCAACGAGACCAACGCCATCAAGCTGGCCTTCGGCGAGCACGCGCGCAAGCTGGTGGTGAACTCGACCAAGTCGATGACCGGCCACCTGCTCGGCGGCGCGGGGGGCATCGAATCGGTGTTCACCGTGCTGGCGTTGCACCACCAGGTGTCGCCGCCCACCATCAACCTGGTCACGCCCGACCCGGAGTGCGACCTCGACTATTGCGCCAACGTGGCCAGGCCGATGAAGATCGACGTGGCGATGAAGAACAACTTCGGCTTCGGCGGCACCAACGGCACGCTGGTCTTCCGGCGCGCGTGATCCACGATGCGCGCAGCGCCGCCGGTGAGCGTCCGCTGCCATGGCGGCGTCGCCTGGCGTGCGGTGCAGACCGGGCTCTTCGCCCTGGCTGCCGCGGTGCTCGCGGCCTGGGCGCTGGCGCAGCTCGGGCTGGCAGCGGCGTGGGCCGTGGCCCCGGGCCTCGCGGTGGCTGCCGTGGCCTGGCGTGGATGCCGCAGCGGCGAGGTCGCCCTCAACTGGGACGGTCGAGCCTGGACCGCCGACGGCATCCCGGGGCGCCTTGAGGTGATGGTCGACCTGGGCACCTGGCTGTTGCTGCGCATGCGCCTGGATGGTGGCGCGGGGCGACGATGGATCGCCGTCTCGGCCGGCGAGGCGGGGTCGGCCCTGCATGGCCTGCGCGCCGCGGTGCATGCGCGAGCGACCGGCACCGCGCCCGGCACCGCGCCCGGCCCGCGGCCGGCGAAGACGGTGGCCGACTGAATGTCCGACCTGGACGCCGATGCCCTGCTCGTCGAGCGCGTCAAGCGCGGCGACGTGCGGGCTTTCGAGATGCTGGTGGTGAAGTACCAGCGGCGCATCGAACGCCTCATCGGCCGCATGGTGCGCGACGCCGACCTGGTGCAGGACATTGCCCAGGAGAGCTTCATCCGCGCCTACCGGGCGCTGCCCCAGTTCCGCGGCGAGAGCGCGTTCTACACCTGGCTTTACCGCATCGCCGTGAACACGGCCAAGAAGGCGCTCTCGGACCTCAAGCGCGACCCCCTGGTTTTCGAGTCGGCACGCAGCGTGGGGGAGGATGGTGAGGAAACTTCACGCGCGGAGAATGAACTAAGCGACGGCGAAACGCCCGAATCCTTGATGGCGAGCAAGGAAGTGGCACACGCGGTGAACGCGGCGATCGAGGCGCTGTCTGAAGATCTGCGGCAAGCCATCACCCTGCGCGAGATCGAAGGCCTGAGCTACGAAGAGATTGCGGAGATCATGAACTGCCCCATCGGTACCGTGCGCTCGCGCATCTTCCGTGCGCGCGAGTCGATCGCCGCGCGTTTGCGACCCCTGCTGGATACCCGCCAGGGTGAGCGCTGGTGAGCGCCCACCCGGCCTGCTGCACACCTATCGGGACGAAGACATGAACTCCGAGCGCCTGGACGACCCGCACCCTCTGCCGCCCGACGACCATCGCCCCTGGTTGTCGGCTCTGCTCGACGGCGACGGCGACGGCGCGGCGGCGGAAATGGCGTGCCGGCTGTGGCGCGACGACCCGCAGGCGCAGCGCACCTGGCATGCCTATCACCTCATCGGCGACGTGCTGCGCTCCGAGGACCTGGCCAGCTCGCCGGCGCGCGATGCGGCCTTCCTGGCCGCCATGCGCCGGCGTCTGGCGGCCGAGCCGGTGGTGCTCGCGCCCGCCCCCATCCCCGCCGCGCGCCGCAGCCGCCCGTGGCTCGTCCCCGCGGCCATGGCCGGGGGGTTTGTCGCCGTGGCCGGCTTGTTCCTCGTCGCCGGGATCTCCCTGCCGGGTGCGCCGGGTGCGCCGGGTGCGCCGGGCGCAGGCCCCGGCTTTGCATCGGTCAGGCCTGCGGCCGGCGTGACCACCGTGGTGGCTGCACCCGTGCGGCCCGTGCAGCAGCCTGCACTGGTGGTGAGCCCGGACGGCATCGTGCGCGACCCGCAGTTGACGAAGTACATCCGCGCCCACCTGAACGTGCGTGGCGCCATCGCCGTGGCTGCACCGGTGGGTGTGCTGCGCCGCGTGGATGCCCCAGCCGCGGCGGGCGCCGAGCGGTGATGCGGTTGACGGTGCGGCCACCGGTGCGGCCACCGGCCTGGCGCGGCGTGCTGCTCTTGGCCCTGGCCTGGGCCGTGTGGCCGGCCCTGGCGCTGGGCGGTCCGGCCGAAGCCGGCGGGGCCCCACCGGTCCGCGCCCGCGCCTGGCTCACGCGCATCAACGCCGCGGCTGCCACCGGCAACTACCAGGGCACGATGGTCTTCAGCGCGGGTGGCACCATGTCCAGTTCGCGCGTCGGCCACTATGCGCAGGGGCAGCAGGTCTACGAGCAGCTCGAGGCGCTGGACGGCCGCCAGCAGCGCATCGTGCGCCACAACGATGACGTGCACACGCTGTGGCCGCAGGCGCGCGTGGCGGTGGTCGAGAAGCGCGAGACGCTGGCCGGCTGGTCGACCACGCCGCAGGACGTGGATCCGCTGGCCCTGGAGCAGTACGAGTTCAGGAACGAAGGTCGCGGCCGGGTGGCCGGGCGCGACACCGCGGTCTTCCTGCTCGAGCCGCGCGACGCGCTGCGCTATGCGCAAAGGTTGTGGGCCGACCAGGCCACGGGGCTGCTGTTGCGCGCCGATGTTCTTGCTCTGCCGGGCGCGTCCGGCGCCGCGGGGCCGGTGCTCGAGTCGACGGCGTTTTCCGACATCGCCATCGGCGTCAGGCCACAGCCGCAGGCGGTGCTGCAGCCGCTGCAGGCGCTCGATGGCTACCGCGTGGTGCGCCCGCAGCAGCGCCGCACGGCGCTCCAGGCCGAGGGTTGGGCGATCACGCGCCCGGTGCCGGGCTTCCAGCTGGTGGGTTGCGTGAAGCGCGGCCTGGAACAAGCGGGCAGCGAGGAACTTGTCCTGCAAGCCGTGTTCACAGACGGGTTGGCCCATGTTTCGCTTTTCATCGAGCCGTTCAAGCCGCAGCGCCATGGCGCCGAAATGCAGGCGCAGCAAGGGGCCATGGGCAGCTTGATGAGCCGGCGCGGCGATGACTGGATCACCGTGGTCGGCGACGTGCCGCAGGCCACGCTCAAGCTGTTTGCCGTTGCGGCCGAACGGCTACGCCCCTGAAGGGCAGACCGTCACGGCCGCTGCGGCGGCGTCGATTCACCCCTGGACCCGATCTTCCTGCATGAAAGCACTTGCCATGACTTCTCTTCGTTCCCTGGCCGCGCGGCTGGCTCTCGGCGTGGGTGTGCTGGTCCTGGCGTGGGGCACCGTGACGGCGCGCCCGGCCCAGGCCCAGACCGTACAGCTGCCCGACTTCACCGAACTCGCCGAACGGGTGGGCCCGTCGGTGGTCAACATCCGCACCCTCGAGCGGCGCGCGGGCAGCAATGTCCATCACGGGGCCGAGCCCAATCTGGACGACCTGTTCCGCCGCTTCGGCATCCCCTTGCCGAACCGTCCGGATGCGCGCCCCGATTCGCGCCGCTCACCGCGCAACAACGATGAAGACCAGCAGCCCCAGCAGCGCGGCGTGGGTTCGGGCTTCATCCTCAGTGCCGACGGCTACATCATGACCAACGCCCACGTCGTCGACGGCGCCGACGAAGTCATCGTCATGCTCACCGACAAGCGCGAGCTCAAGGCCAAGATCATCGGCGCCGACAAGCGCAGTGACGTGGCGGTGGTGAAGGTCGACGCCGGCGGGCTGCCGGCGGTGAAAGTCGGCGACGTGAACCGCCTCAAGGTCGGCGAGTGGGTGATGGCCATCGGTTCACCCTTCGGCCTGGACAACACCGTCACCGCGGGCATCGTCAGCGCCAAGCAGCGCGACACCGGCGACTACCTGCCGCTGATCCAGACCGACGTGGCCATCAACCCGGGCAATTCTGGCGGCCCGCTGATCAACCTGCGCGGCGAGGTGGTGGGCATCAACTCGCAGATCTACAGCCGCTCGGGCGGCTTCATGGGCATCAGTTTCGCCATCCCCATCGACGAGGCCACCCGCGTGGCCGAGCAGCTGCGTCTCAATGGGCGCGTCATCCGCGGCCGCATCGGCGTGCAGATCGGCCTAGTGACCAAGGAGGTGGCCGAGTCCATTCGCCTGGGCGCGGCGCGCGGCGCGCTGGTGGTCGGCGTGGAGAAGGACGGCCCGGCAGACAAGGCAGGCGTGGAAGCTGGCGACATCATCGTCAAGGTCGATGGCAGGGCCGTGGACAAGTCCGCAGACCTGCCGCGGCTGATCGGCGGCATCAAGCCGGGGTCGCGTGCCGTGCTCCAGGTCTTCCGTCGCGGCAGCAGCAAGGACCTGAGCGTCACCGTGGCCGAGTTCGAGCCCGACCAGCCGGCCCGGCGTGCCGCCGCCGAGCCCGGCATCGCGCCGCCACAGGCGACGAAGATCGCCCTGGGCATCACCATCTCCGACCTCACCGAGGCGCAGAAGAAGGAGCTTCGCGTGCGCGGTGGCGTGCGCGTCGACGCGGTCGAGGGCGCGGCGGCACGGGCCGGCGTGCGCGAGGGCGACGTGATCCTGTCCATCGACAACACCGACGTGGCCGACACCAAGCAGTTCGCGGCCGCCGCGGCCAAGGCGGGCAAGGCGCGCGCCATCAGCGTGCTCGTGCGCCGTGGCGAGTGGACCAACTACCTGGTGATTCAACCCGGGAAGTGAGCGCCCCCAGGGCCGGCCCGAGCCGGCCCACCCCCGCGGGGGTTCAAGCAAAGTGGCGGAGCCACATTTGCTCGAGAGCGCCCGGGTGGGCGCCTCGGCGACGTGAACAAGCTCGCCAAAAGTTGACTTCAATACGAGGTTGTTCCGCATTGCGAGATGCAAAACCCGTCCCTGGGCGGCATGGTTTATGCCGAATCCAGGGCCGAAGTGAGTGGTCTGTCACTTCAAATCTCGTTGCCGGCGGATTAGCGGCGCCACCATCTAGAATGCGACCCAGCCTGCCTTGTTTTACCCGTTTTAGGGCCCGAAGTCGGCCTTTGACGAGTCGTCGGAAGGGTTCCACAAGGCTTGTTGATAAGCTGTGCAAAAGAACACCCTGTCAGATCGGTGCAACGGCCGGAAATCAAGCAACGACGCGGGTTCCGGCCCGATTCTTTTGGCTACAATGGCCTCCCAACAAGCAGTTGCCAAACGTTCTGTTGGAAGGCGCGTCACCACTTTGGACGCGCCTTTTTTTTGTCCATGAATCACATCCGCAATTTCTCCATCATCGCCCACATCGACCACGGCAAGAGCACGCTGGCCGATCGCATCATCCAGCGCTGCGGCGGCCTGTCCGACCGCGAGATGGAAGCCCAGGTGCTGGACTCGATGGACATCGAGCGCGAGCGCGGCATCACCATCAAGGCGCAGACCGCGGCGCTGGAATACACCGCGCGCGACGGCCAGGTCTACCAGCTCAACCTCATCGACACGCCGGGGCACGTCGACTTCTCGTATGAGGTCAGCCGCTCGCTCTCCGCCTGCGAGGGTGCGCTGCTGGTGGTGGACGCCTCGCAAGGCGTCGAGGCGCAGACGGTGGCCAACTGCTACACCGCGCTCGAGCTCGGCGTGGAGGTCGTGCCGGTGCTCAACAAGATGGACCTGCCGCAGGCCGACCCGGAGAACGCGAAGTTCGAGATCGAGGACGTGATCGGCATCGACGCGGAGCACGCCATCCCCTGCTCGGCCAAGACGGGGATGGGGCTGGACGACATCCTCGAGGCCGTGGTCACGCGCATGCCCGCGCCGCGCGGCAACCCGCAGGGCCCGCCGCGGGCGATGATCGTCGACAGCTGGTTCGACAACTACGTGGGCGTGGTGATGCTGGTGCGCGTCGTCGACGGCAGCCTGTCCAAGGGCGAACGCATCCGCATGATGGCGACGAACACGGTGTATGGCATCGAGCACCTGGGGGTGTTCACGCCCAAGAGCATGCCGCGCGACACGCTCGAGGCCGGCGAGGTGGGTTTCGTCATTTGCGGCATCAAGGAGCTGCAGGCGGCCAAGGTGGGCGACACGCTGACGCTGGACAAGAAGTTGCCCAACAACGCCGGCCCGGCTGCCGAGGCGCTGCCCGGCTTCAAGGAGATCCAGCCGCAGGTCTTCGCCGGCCTCTACCCGACCGAGGCGAGCGAATACGACCAGCTGCGCGACGCGCTGGAAAAACTCAAGCTCAACGACAGCTCGCTGCGCTACGAACCCGAGGTGAGCCAGGCCCTGGGCTTCGGATTCCGCTGCGGCTTCCTCGGCCTGCTGCACATGGAGATCGTGCAGGAGCGCCTGGAGCGCGAGTTCGACCAGGACCTCATCACCACCGCCCCGAGCGTGGTCTACCAGGTCGAGTTGAACGATGGCACGGTGATGCTGGTGGAGAACCCCAGCAAGATGCCCGACCTGGGGCGCATCCGCGAGATCCGCGAGCCCATCGTCCTGGTGCACCTGTACATGCCGCAGGACTCGGTGGGCCCGGTGATGACGCTGGCCAACCAGAAGCGCGGCGTGCAGCTCAACATGGCCTATCACGGCCGGCAGGTGATGCTCACCTACGAGCTGCCGCTGGCGGAGATCGTGCTCGACTTCTTCGACAAGCTCAAGAGCGTTTCTCGCGGCTACGCGTCGATGGACTACGAGTTCAAGGAGTACCGCGCCGCCGACGTGGTGAAGGTCGACCTGATGATCAACGGCGACCGCGTCGACGCGCTGTCGATCATCGTGCACCGCGAGCGCAGCCTGTTCCGCGGCCGCGCGGTGGCGGCGAAGATGCGCCAGCAGATCCCGCGTCAGATGTACGACGTGGCCATCCAGGCGGCCATCGGCGCGAACATCATCGCCCGCGAAGACATCAAGGCGCTGCGCAAGAACGTGCTGGCAAAATGCTACGGCGGCGACATCACGCGCAAGAAGAAGCTGCTCGAAAAACAGAAGGCCGGCAAGAAGCGCATGAAGCAGATCGGCGCTGTCGAGGTGCCGCAGGAAGCCTTCCTCGCCATCCTTCAAGTGGAAGACTGAACCCATGCCCATGAGCTCCCTGACCGCCGCCCTGTACGGCGCGCTGATCGTCTACCTGGGCGGCTGGTTCCTCGGCTACTGGACGGGCAACTTCGCGCTGCTGCTGTTCCTGCTCACCGTGGTCACGCTGGCCTACTGGCTGGCCGAGCGCTTCCACTTCAAGCCCGCACGCGAGGCGGCGGCGCGGCAACTCGAGCAGCAGGACGCTGCGCGCCGCGCGGAGCTCACGCGCATGGGCATCGAGAAGGTCGACGGCGATGTCGCCCAGGCCAAGGCGCGGCTGCTCATGCAGCCCTGGTGGCTGGACTGGACGGCGGGCCTCTTCCCGGTGATCCTCGGCGTCTTCCTGCTGCGCTCGTTTCTCTTCGAGCCCTTCAAGATCCCCTCGGGGTCGATGGTGCCCACGCTGCTCGTGGGCGACCTCATCCTGGTGAACAAGTTCCACTATGGCGTGCGCCTGCCGGTGATCAACAAGAAGATCATCGACAACCACCCCGTGCAGCGCGGCGACGTGATGGTGTTCCGCTACCCCGTGGACCCGCGGCTGGACTACATCAAGCGCGTCGTCGGCCTGCCCGGCGACGAGATCTCGTACCTGAACCAGAGGCTCAGCATCAACGGCCAGCCGGTGCCCGAGGTGGCCCAGGGCGAGCACTACGACGACGACAGCATGAGCTACTCGCCGCTCTTCCTGGAGAAGCTCGGCAGCGTCGAGCACCCGATCCGCGTCGAGCCGCGCCGCGCCGCCTACTACGGCCCCGACCCGAAGCAGTTCCCGATGGCGCAGAACTGCCGCTACAGCCCCGAGGGCGTGGTGTGCAAGGTGCCGCCGGGCCACTACTTCATGATGGGCGACAACCGCGACAATTCCCAGGATTCGCGCTACTGGGGCTTCGTCCCGGACGAGAATATCGTCGGCCGGGCGTTCTTCGTGTGGATGAACTTCGGCAACCTGGGGCGCATAGGCCCGTTCCATTGACGGCAGGAGGCGACAGGCCATGACAGCCATAGCACGCAGCTTCACCGGACGACGCCCGCTCGGGCGCCCTGCGCAGCGCGGCATCACCTTGTTCGGCCTGGTCTTCTGGGCCGCCCTCGTGGGCATCCTGGCCTACGTGCTGGTGCGCACCCTGCCCACCATCAACGAGTACCTCACCATCCAGCGCACCGTCGAGCAGATCGCCCGCGCGCAGCCGGCCACCGTGGCCGAGGCGCGCCAGGCCTTCGACAAGCAGAAGGACCTGGAATATTCGATCAGCTCCATCACCGGCAGCGACATCTCGGTGACCAAGGAAAACGACAAGGTGGTGATCGGATTTGCCTACGACAAGCTCGTGCCGCTCTACGGCCCGGTGTACCTGCTCATCAAGTACGAAGGGCGGTCCCAGTAGCTGTGGCCATGGACACCCCCCTGAGCCCGGCCCTGCAAGCCCTGCAGCAGCGCCTGGGCTACACCTGCACGCAGCCCGAGCTGCTGCGCCGCGCACTCACCCACCGCAGCTGGGGCGCAGCGCACAACGAGCGGCTCGAGTTCCTCGGTGACGCCGTGCTCAGCCTGGCCATCTCGAGCCTGCTCTTCGAGCGCTTCGGCGAGAGCGACGAAGGTGACCTCACGCGCGTGCGTGCCCACCTCGTGCGCGAGGACAGCCTGCACCGTGTGGCGCTGACGCTGGGTCTGCCCGAGGTGCTGCGCCTGTCCGAAGGCGAGGCCCGCGGCGGCGGGGCGCAGCGCGCCTCGATCCTGGCCGATGCGGTGGAGGCGCTCATCGGCGCGGTCTTCCTCGACGGCGGCTACGACCCGGCGCACGCGCTGGTGCAGCGCCTGTTCGGCGAGGTCATCCAGGCCACCGAGGCCGAGAGCTGGAGCAAGGACGCGAAGACCGAATTGCAGGAGTGGCTGCAGGCGCGGCGCGTGGCCGTGCCGGCCTACCGCATCGTCGCCACGCGTGGGCAGGCGCATGCGCAGACCTTCGAGGTCGAGTGCGCCGTGGCCACGCTGGGCCTGGCCGAGTGCGGCGAGGGCCGCTCGCGCCGCGTCGCCGAGCAGGAGGCCGCGCGCCGCATGCTCGATGTCCTCAAGTCCAGCGACAAGCCCGGGTGAACATGAGCCCCCACGCTCCCTATCGGTCGCTGCCGCGCGCCGGAGTCGCGCGGCCTTCGGGCCGTCCAAGTCCGCGCAGGCGGACTTGGAGCCGCGGCCCTCAGCCCCCCAGGGGGGCTCATGCAGCGGCCCGGCAAAGCCGCATCCGCGCATGTCCTTGATGAATACCGACACTCCAGCGCCGGACCTGCCGCAGCGCTGCGGCCTGGTGGCCATCGTCGGGCGGCCCAACGTGGGCAAGAGCACGCTGCTCAACGCCCTGGTGGGGCAGAAGATCAGCATCACCTCGGACAAGGCGCAGACCACGCGCCACCGCATCACCGGCATGCGCACGCAGGGCACGGCGCAGTTCGTCTTCGTCGACACGCCGGGCTTCCAGGTGAAGCACACCGCGGCGCTCAACCGCACGCTCAACCGCACGGTGCTGTCCTCGCTGGGCGACGTCGACGTGGTGCTCTTCGTCGTCGAGGCCGGTCGCTTCGGTGCGCCCGACGCCAAGGTGCTCGCGCTGCTGCAGACCGAGGCGATGCAGGGCAAGCCCGTGCTGCTGGTGGCCAACAAGCTCGACGCCCTGCCGCGCCGCAGCGACGTGCTGCCCTGGCTGAAGACGATGCAGGAGCGCGCCACCTTCGCCGAGTTCGTGCCCATGTCGGCCACGCGGCCGGCCGACGCGGCGCGGCTGCTGGCCATCGTCGAGCCCTACCTGCCCGAGCAGCCCTGGCTCTACGAGGAAGACGCACTCACCGACCGCAGCGAGCGCTTCCTCGCCGGCGAGATCATCCGCGAGAAGCTCTTTCGCCTCACCGGCGACGAATTGCCCTACCAGTGCACGGTGGTCATCGACAACTTCGTCGAGGAGGGCGAACTCGACAGCCCCCAGGCTGCGGCTGCGCCGCAGCCGTCGCCCGCGGGCAGTGCGGTCGCCGGGGGCGGCCCGGCGCGGCCGCTGCGCCGCATCGCCGCGACCATCGTCGTCGAGCGCGAGGCGCACAAGGGCATGGTCATCGGCCAGTCCGGCGAGCGCCTCAAGCGCATCGGCAGCGAAGCGCGCCAGGACCTCGAGCGGCTGTGGGGCGGGCGGGTCTTCCTCGAGCTGTGGGTCAAGGTGCGTTCGGGCTGGGCCGACGACGAGGCCCATTTGCGCAGCTATGGCTACGACTAGGGCGGCTGCAGCGCCGCCGCTTCGCGCCTACGTCCTGCACCACTACGACTGGAGCGAGTCCAGTCTTATCGTCGAGCTCTTCACGCGCGCGCAGGGCCGCGTGGTGGTGGCGGCCAAGGGCGCCAAGCGGCCGACGTCCAACTTCCGCCCCTTGCTGCTGCCCTTCCAGCCGCTGCTGGCGACCCTGGGGCGCACGCCGGCCGACGAACGCTCGGAGGTGCATGCGCTGCGCAGCGCCGAATGGGCCGGGGGCACACCGCTGCTCGGTGCCGGGGCGATGCTCTCGGGCTTCTACCTCAACGAACTGCTGCTCAAGTTGGTGGCGCGCCAGGACCCGCATGCCCGGCTCTTCGATGCCTACGCCGACACGCTGGTCGCGCTGGCCGGGGAGCCCGAGGACGCCAGTGCCCTGCGCGCCTTCGAGCTGGTGCTGCTGCGCGAACTGGGCTGGCTGCCCGAGCTCGCCACCGTGACCCTCACCGCCGAGCCCTTGCAGCCCGCGGCACGCTACACCTTGCACCCCGAGGCCGGGCTGGCGCCACACACCGAAGGCCCGAATGGCGCGCAGTGGGTGGCACTGCAGGCCGCACTCAGCCACGGCAGCGGCGCGGCCCTGCGCGTGGCCTGCGCGCCGGTGATGGGGCCGCTGCGCGGGCCGCTGCGCGGGCTGCTTCAATATCATCTGGGCTCCGCGACATTGCGCACGCGCCAGGTCTGGCGCGGCGTGCGCACCCTGGTTGAAAGCCGATGAACCCGCTGATCCGCCCCGACACCGAGCGTGCGCTCACCGCGCTGTCGGTCAACGTCAACAAGGTGGCCTCGCTGCGCAACACGCGCCACCTCGACATCCCCAGCGTGCTCGAGGCGGCCACGCTGGCGCTGGGCGCCGGTGCCGACGGCATCACCGTGCACCCGCGGCCCGACGAGCGCCACATCCGCGAGCACGACGTCTTCGACCTGGCGCGGTTGCTGCGCGAGTGGCCGCAGGCCGAATACAACATCGAAGGCAACCCCTTCCACAACCTGATGCGCTTCGTGCGCGAGGTGCGGCCGGCGCAGTGCACCTTCGTTCCCGACAGCGAAGGCCAGTTCACCTCGGACCACGGCTGGGACCTGGCCGCCGACGGCGAGCGCCTGCGCCCGCTCATCGCCGAAGCGCGCGCCCTGGGCGTGCGCGTGAGCCTGTTCATGGACCCGCTGCCCGCGGCCATGGCGCTGGCGCGTGCGGTGGGTGCGGATCGCGTCGAGCTCTACACCGAACCCTACGCCGCCGCGCATGGCGGGGCGGGGCAGGGCGCACAGCTGGCGCGCTTCGCCGCCGCCGCCGCCGCGGCGCGCGCGCAGGGCCTGGGCGTGAACGCCGGCCACGACCTGAATCGCGACAACCTCAGCGACTTCCTGCGCGCCGTGCCCGGCGTCGCCGAGGTCTCCATCGGCCACGCCCTCATCGCCGACGCGCTCGAACTCGGTCTGGCCGAAGCGGTGCGCGACTACCAGCGCTGCATCAGGCTGAGCCTGGCCCCCCAGGCGCCTGCGGCGCCGGCCCCCGACGGGGGCGTGTCCACCTTGGGGCGGCCCGGCGGTGGACGCCTGCCCGCATGATCTACGGCATCGGCACCGACCTGTGCGACATGCGCCGCATCCAGGCCACCTGGGAGCGCCGCGGCGAGCGTTTCGCCGAGCGCGTGCTCGGGCCCGACGAGTTGCAGGTCTTCCACCAGCGCCGCTCCCGCGCCGCGGTGCGTGGGCTGCGCTACCTCGCCACGCGCTTCTCGGCCAAGGAGGCCTTCTCCAAGGCCATCGGCCTGGGCATACGCCACCCCATGGCCTGGCGCGCCTGCCAGATCCTCAACGAGGCCGGCGGCAAGCCCGTGCTGCGCCTGTCGGGCGAGCTGGCGCAGTGGTTCGCAGCGCGCAATCTCTGCGCGCATGTCACCGTCACCGACGAAACCGACTACGCCGCGGCGTTCGTCGTCGTCGAAACCCAGGCTCACTCCCAATGAACGTCCACGCCCCCGTCGTCCTCGATATCGCCGGCACCACGCTGACGGCCGCCGACCGCAAGCGGCTCAAGCACCCGCTCACCGGCGGGCTGATCCTCTTCGCGCGCAACTTCGAGCACCGGCGCCAGCTCACCGAGCTCAACGCCGCGATCAAGAAGGTCCGCCCCGACGTGCTCATCTGTGTCGACCACGAAGGCGGGCGCGTGCAGCGTTTCCGCAGCGACGGCTTCACCGCGCTGCCGGCGATGCGCGTGCTCGGCGAGCAGTGGATGCACGATCCCCTGGGTGCGACCGACGCCGCCAGCGCCGCGGGCTACGTGCTCGCCGCCGAGCTGCGCGCCTGCGGCGTGGACCTGAGCTTCACGCCGGTGCTCGACCTGGACTTCGGCGCCAGCAGCGTCATCGGCGAGCGCGCCTTCCACCGCGACGCACGCGTGGCCACGCTGCTCGCCAAGAGCCTCATGCACGGCCTGCTGCGCGCGGGCATGGCCAACTGCGGCAAGCATTTCCCCGGCCACGGCTACGTCCAGGCCGACAGCCACGTGGCCGTGCCGGTGGACAGGCGCAGCCTCGAGGCCATCCTCGCCGACGACGCCAGGCCCTACGAGTGGCTCAGCACCACGCTCAGCGCGGTGATGCCTGCGCATGTCGTCTACCCCAAGGTCGACAGCCACCCGGCGGGTTTCTCCGAGCGCTGGCTCAAGGAGATCCTGCGCGGCCAGTTCGGCTTCACCGGCGCCATCTTCAGCGACGACCTGAGCATGGAAGGCGCGCGCCATCTCGAAGGCGGCGAGCTGAGCTACGCCGAGGCGGCCACGCTGGCGCTCAATGCCGGCTGCGACATGGTGCTGCTGTGCAACCAGTCGCTGCCGGGCAACCGGGCGGTGGACGAGTTCCTCGCCGGCCTCGAAGTTGCCGTGGCCGCCGACCAGTGGCACCCCGACCCCGACAGCGAGCAGCGTCGCGCGGCCCTGCTGCCGCAGACGCCGCCGCTGGCCTGGGACGAACTCATGCACGACCCGGTGTACCAGCGCGCGCTCGAGCGCCTGCCCTGAGAGCGGACGCAAGGCGGCCTGCGCGCGGCCTTGCGCCTGGCCGAAGGCCTGGAC
>DYOR01000198.1 GCA_020720385.1 Rubrivivax sp. | reverse complement strand
GTTAGCTTGAGTTTCAGAAACGCCCCCAGCGCCACCACCCCAGTCCAATGAGGGTGGGCAGGCCGAGGAAGAACCAGAGCGAGGCGGCGCGGGCATCCGCCACCAGGGGGTAACCCGGGTAGTCCGGCGCCGGGGCCCCGGCCGCCGGGGCCGTACCGGCGAGGTCGAAGATCAGGGGCAGGATCTCCCGCGGGCTGGTGGAGCGGGTCTGCGCGTGGCGCGTGCCGTCCGGCAGGGCCAGGTCGAGCTCGATCGACCCGTAGCCGTCTGCGTCCTGGGCCGCGAACAGGCCACCCGTGCCCAGGGTGCGGATGTCCAGGCTCGGCATGACGCGGCTGAGCTTGTCCAGGACGTTGCGCTCCAGGTCCGCGAGGCGCGGGTCCTCCGGGGCCAGGTGGACGGTGAAGCGCAGTGGCGCATGGATATCGGACAAGGCGGCCGTCTCCGCCGGGGGGAAGGAGTGGCGGCGATTCTCGCTGGCATCCCAGCTCAAGCCCGTGGCGCCCGCGAGCAGGCCCATTCCCAGGGCGACCAGGATGGCGGCCAGGGCGCCCCTCGTCCTGGCCTTCCACCGGAGCGGTTGGAGCCAGAGCCCGGCGATGGCGACGGCGGCGAGGCCCGCTGCCATCAGGCCCACCGGGTCTGCCAGGGTCACCAAGGCGCTCTCGAAGCGGCGCAGGACGGCCGTGATCGACAGGCCGCCCAGGCTGTGCACCCAGCCGCGGTCGCCCGCCGCCGCGAAATCCAAGGCCCAGGCGCCCAGGGTGACGGAGAGGGTAAGGATGGCGGCGCCGGCGGCCGAGTCCATCAGTGCCGCCGCGAGGCAGGCGATCCCGGCGATCAGGAAGGCGTACAGGGCATAGCCCAGGATCAGGCTGGCCGTCTCGCCCGCCGCCAGATGCCCCCCGGCCGCGCCCCAGAACGCCAGGGCCGACAGCGGAACCGCCAATACCAGCAGTGCGGCGAGCCCCAGGACAAGCAGCTTCGCCCCCAGCCAGGCCCAGAGCGGGACCCGGGTCTGAAGCAGCAGGGGCAGCATACCCTCGTCGCGCTCGCGCGAGACCTGGCGGATGGCCACGAAGGGGAACAACAGGGTGAGGCCCAGATACAGGCTGCCGAAGCTGGGCACCAGTACGCCCTCCAGGGGCGCCATCCCGACGGCCATGGCCGGTGTTTGCAGGGCGGTGCGGCTGGCCTCGGCATACAACCCGACGGCCTGGGCATAGGAAAGCCCAGTCAGCAGCGCCTGGATCAGGAGCAGCACCCAGAAGGCACGCCCGGACAGCAGTCCGGCCAGCTCCTTATGCACCAGATCAGGGTGCAGCAGATCAGGGCGCAGCAGATCAGGCCAGGGTCGGTTCGGTAAGGGCAAGAAACACCTCCTCCAGGCCGCCCCGCTCGACGCCGGCGCGGGTGCGCAGCTCATCCAGGCTGCCCAGGGCCAGCAGGCGACCCTCGGCGAGCAGCGCGAAACGGTCGCACACCCGCTCGGCATCGCTGAGCTGATGCACCGAGACAAACAGGCTGCGCCCCTGGGTCGTCAAGGTGCGCAGCAGGGCCGCCACCGCGCGCACCTGATGCAGGTCCAGGCCGTCGAAGGGCTCGTCCAGAAACAGGACGGGTTGGTGCGAAAGCAGGGCGATGGCGAGCAGCAGGCGCCGGCGGTAGCCCTTGGACAGGGCCCCGGCGCGCTTGGCCGCCACGGGATCGAGCTGCAGGGCGGTCTGCGCCCGCGATGCCGCCCCGGCCTCGGCACCGAACGCGGCGGCGAACAGGCTCAGAATGCGCTTCACCGTCAACTCGGGATAAGGCGTCACGGCGTCCGGCAGATAGAAGATCGCATCGCGCACCCCAAGGCCGCCGACAATCTCGACCTGTCCCGCATCGGGTGTTTCAAACCCCGCGATGCAGCGCATCAGGGTGGACTTGCCGGCCCCGTTGGGCCCGATCAGGCCGAGCACCTCGCCCTGATTCAAGGTCAGGGTGACCCTATCGAGCGCCCTCACCTCGCCGTAGCGGCGGGTGAGGTTGGTCACGGCAATGGCCCCAGTGCTCATGGTGTCGCCGTCACACCAGGAGCGTGTAGGCGAGCCCCAACAGTGCGCTGGCGCCTATGACCTTCATGATGTCGATCTTGTAGCGGTAAAGGGCGAGGAAGGCGGCGACGGTGACCAGGACCGCGAAGGCATCGAAGGGACCGGCGAAGGGCACGGCGTCCGTGGCCTTGGGCCAGAAGGTGTGCCAGGCGAAGAAGGCCGCCAGGTTGACGATCACCCCGACCACCGCCGCGGTGATGGCGGTGAGCGGCGCGGTGAGGCGCAGTTCCCCGCGGGTCGCCTCGATCAAGGGAGCGCCGGCCAGGATGAACAGGAAAGACGGCAGGAAGGTGAAGAAGGTCGCCACCGCGGCCCCCGCGATCCCCGCCAGCAGCGGATGGGCCAGCACCTCCTTGGAGACCCCGCCCAGATAGCCCACCCAGGTGACGACCATGATGAGCGGACCGGGGGTGGTCTCCCCCAGGGCCAGGCCGTCCATCATCTGGGGCCCGGTGAGCCAGCCGAAGTGCTCCACCCCGCCCTGATAGACATAGGGCAGGACGGCGTAGGCCCCGCCGATGGTGAGGAAGGCCGCCTTGGTGAAGAAGATGGCCATGTCCCACAGGGCGGGCACGCCGCTCACCGCCAGCAGGGCCAGGACCCAGACCGCCACAAAGACCGCCACGGTGCCCCCGAGCCTGCCCCAGGAGAAGCGCGCGTGGGCCGGGGGCGGGGTGTCGTCGTCGATCAGGGCCGCCCCGTAGCGCTTCTCGGAGCCCCCGTGACCCCCGCCGCCGCGGAACTTCTCCGGCATCAGCCGCCCGCCGATGGCACCCAGGATGGCCGCGGCCAGCACGATCCAGGGGAAGCCGATGCCGAAGAAGAAGATGCCGACGAAGGCCAGGGCGGCGATGGCGATGAGCACCTCGTTGCGCACCGTCCGCGAGCCGATGCGCCAGGCGGCGAAGAGCACCACGGCGACCACAGCGGGCTTGATGCCGTAGAAGATCCCCTGGACCAGGGGCAGATCGCCGAAGGCGAGGTAGACCCCCGCCAGGACCGAGAGCAGGACGAAGGCGGGGAGGAAGAACAGCACCCCGGCGATCAGGGCCCCGGGCACCCCGTGAAGCAGCCAACTGATGTAGATGGCGAGCTGGATCGCCTCGGGCCCGGGCAACAGCATGCAGTAGTTGAGGGCGTGCAGATAACGGTGCTCGGAGATCCAGCGCCGCTTCTCCACCAGCTCGTGGTGCATCATGGCGATCTGCCCGGCGGGCCCGCCGAAGCTGATGAAGCCGAGCTTGAGCCAGTAGCCCAGGGCCTCACCGAGGGACACGGGGGGCGGGGGCGCAGCGGTGGCCGGGTTGGGGTCCGGGGTGGTCGTCGGCATGGTGTCTCCGTGGTGATGTCAGGCGCGGGGGCCCGAGTAGGTGAGGTAAAGGGCGTC
>DYOR01000197.1 GCA_020720385.1 Rubrivivax sp. | reverse complement strand
CTAGTTCAGCAGCTTGAAGGGGAACAGCGGCACCAGGCGCACGAAGGCGACGAAGCGCCAGCCCTCGGCCGAGACGCCATCGTTGAGGCTGCGCAGGCGGGGGCCGGCGCGCCGCGTCACCGCCTCGGCGCCGAGATGGCGGGCGATCAGGAAGGCGAGCAGGGCGCCCAGCGTGGCGCCGCTCAGTTCCACAGCGTGCCCCACACGGGCCCGAACAGGGCGCCTCCCGCGAGCGTGACGACGGCGCCTGGCAGGAACAGCACGGTGGCCGCCGCGTAGATCGCGATGAAGACCACGGGCCCAGCGGCGCCAGCGCTTTCGATCCAGGCCTGCAGCGCGGCGGCATCGAAGTGGTTGCGCAAGGCCAAGGCGATGCCGACCAGGCCCGCCAGCGCGAGGCCCGACAACCAGCGCCAGGCGGTCGACCTCATCGCGTCACCTGCTCGCCGTGCCAGTCGCGGCGGTTGATCGCATAGCCATCGACCTCGCCGCGGAACGGCAGCGTCAGCATCCCGCCCAGGCGGGCCACCTCATGAGGATCGGTGTGTCCGTGGATGCCGATCGTCATCGCCTCGTGGCCGGCGCGCGGCTGGGCGCGGTAGGTGCCGAGCAGGCGGTCCCACCAGGGCAGGTTGAAGCCGAAGTTGGAGTTGGTCTCGTCGTCCTCGACCGAGTGGTGCACGCGGTGCATGTCGGGCGTCACGACGAGCCAGCGCAAGACCCGGTCCAGCGCGGCCGGCAGCCGGATGTTGCCGTGGTTGAACATCGCCGTCGCGTTGAGCAGCACCTCGAAGATCACCACCGCCAGCACCGGCGGGCCGAGCACGGTGATGGTGGCGAACTTGATGAGCATCGACAGCACGATCTCGATCGGGTGGAAGCGCGCGCCGGTCGTCACGTCGTAGTCGAGGTCGGCGTGGTGCACCCGGTGCAGCCGCCACAACGCCGGCACGGCATGGACCATCACGTGCTGCAGCCAGATCACGAAGTCCATCGCGATCACGGCCACGGGCACGGCGATCCAGAACGGCACGTGGAAGTGGTTGAGCAAGCCCCAGCCGTGGGCCACGCCGAAGGCGGCGATGCCGGCCGCAGCCAGCGGGAAGACCAGCCGCAGCAGCAGGGTGTTCAGGACCACCAGGCCCAGGTTGCTGCCCCAGCGCAAGGCTTTGGAGACGGTCAATGCGCGGCGCGGCGCGACGACTTCCCAGAGTCCGATCACGGCGAGGACGCCCAGGAAGAAGGCCAGCCGGATGGCCGGTTCGTTGGCAAGGACGTACTGTTCGAGGTTCATGGCAGGCTCCCATGCGAACCGGGCTGCAGCCCTGCTTCAATCTAAGTCGCCTTTAGTCGCACGATCGTTAGAATGTACACCGTGGACGATCGAACGTTCAAGGATGTTTTGTACAAACAGGTCGCCCGCGTGGGCAAGGCACGGGCCAGCCCGAAGCGCCTGGAGATGCTGGAGATGCTGGCGTAGGGCGAGAAGTTGGTGGAAGCGGTTGCCGAGGCGTGCGGCGCGCTGTTTGGTCGTGGACGGGTTGCAAGCGCCCCACCCGTGGCTCGGAGCGGTTCTGGGTTCGACGCGGACATCGCCTCACGAGACCTTGCGGCTGGCCCGGCTCGACGCCGGTCCGGCGCCGACCGTCAGGCCACCTTGTAGCCGGCGATTACGTCGTCCACCGCCGTGGCGAAGGCGTGGTTGCTGTAGTTGCTCAGGGTTTTCACGGCGATGGCCAGGACGATGTAGAGCACGTCTCTCTCCGCAAAGCCGGCGCTGAAGAAGGTGTCGAGCACGGCGGGACTCGGCCGGCCCTGGGTCTTCACCATCTCGGTCGTCAAGGCGACCCTGCGCACGAAGGCGCGCGTGAGGGCGCTCGGGCGGCCGTATCCCACCTCGGTTGCGACATGCTCGAGAGGCCGCTCGGCGCGCAGCAGGCCCTGGGCCAGGCCGATGCGCCAGGAGGCCAGGTAGTCGGCCGGCGTGTCTCCGGTCCAGCAGCGCATCGGCGCCAAGCAGTTCGGACAAAGCAACCCGCACCAAGGAGGGCAAAGAACCGGTGATCGGTGTGCGTCCACCTCCGCCGAACTGGATCGAGGCGCACACGACATCCGCACCATCGCGTTCGTCGGCAATGAGCCGGTGCGAGTCGGGTCGGGGCAGAAAAAGCAGCGTCGGCTCACTGATCGCGACCGGGCCCTCGCGGCCCCCGGTGAGGGTCACCGGACCCCGCTTGATAAGGTGCACGTGGCCGCGCGCCTCATCCCGGTCGAAGTGATGGATACCGCAGATCTGGCCCGTGTGGAACACGCCGGCGCTGAGCGTGAACCTCTGCAGCAGGGACGACAGCTTGTCCATGGCGATAGGGGGTGTCAAGGAGCGGCAAGGCGCGAGGAAGGTGACGCATCCGGCGTCCGTCTTGCTCAGCGGGGTTTGACTGGTGGAGCGGGCTAGTCGGGCTCGAGTCCGTTCGACAAGAGCTCCGCGGACGCCGCGTGCACGGCCCCGATCTGCTCTGCCACGTTGCTGCAGTTGCCGCACATCGACAGGTGCAGCCGCAGCCTCATCTCGTCGATCAGCCCCAGGGGCTCGTCGAGTCGTTGCGACAGGAGTTCGGCCACGCGCTTGCAGGAGTACATCAGGTTCATACGCTTGCCCCAGTTCCGATCCAGTCGCGCTGCATGCAAACGCGCAGGGACATTCTGGCGCGGTGAAGAATCGTCCGGCAGTTCTCGGCGCTGACGCCCAGCCGATCACAGATCTCCGCGGTTTCGAAGCCCAGCCATTCGCGCATCATGAACACACGGCCCGTCTGGCGTGGCAGGCAGTTCAGGCAGCGCTCCAGCGCGGTCATCATCTGCCGGTGTTCGGCGCGATTGTCTGGTTGCTGCCAGGCCGGGATCGGCTCGACGTAGGCGCCGTCGGCGTCGTACAGGGCGTCGATGGCTTCGTCGCTGCTTGCGGCGTCGGCGCTGAAGCGGACGACACGCTTTCGGCCGGGTGAGCGATACCAGTCCGCCACCTTGTTCTTCAGGATGGCGGTGGCCCAGGTCAGCAGCGATGAGTCGCCGCGGCGCGTCGCGTGTTGTTCGACCACGGCCATCAAGGTGTCCTGCACCAGGTCCTCCGCGAGGCTGTCATCGTGCAGGGCGTACCGTGCATGGCGGAGCAGGCGAACGCGCAGGGCCGGCAACTGCGATTCCAGGCCGGCGGCGTCGGCAGCAACCCTGGCCACGCCCAGGGACTGCAGCTCGCCGTGAATGTGGGTCATCCTGAGCCTCCTCATCTTCCTAGGGAGCGATGGGCGAGCGCACTTTGGCGCGGCCCGACTCGGTACAGCGGGTCCATGGCATCGACATGTGCGCGTGCCGCGTCGGCCAGAGCACCGTTGCGCTGCCGCCCAGCATGGCCCCATAAGCGCACCAGCCAGGCCTACCCCGTTGCCAGGTTGGACGCCTGAGCGGCCGGATTCATTACAGGCTGCGGCAAGAAAGAAATCCGCGCCG
>DYOR01000196.1:128-3536 GCA_020720385.1 Rubrivivax sp. | reverse complement strand
ACGGTGTTTCCGGCCGCGGTGCCAGGTGTTGCTCTCAAATTTGGAATTGCTGGCCCCGACCCCGGTGCTGAGCGCCGCCGGGGCGGTCCTGGGACGCGACTACCGGCCCCCATCCTCGACCTGGCCCAGGCCCGGGACCAGGCCCTGGCCGCCTGGGCACAGATCAACCTAGAAGAAGCAGTTGTCCGCAAATAAACGCAAATTAACGCAAATGATTCAATGGGTTCCCTGAGACCTTCTCGGCACCCGGAAGGTGATCTGGGTGCGAACGGTAAGTCATTCTTTATTTGCGTTTATTTGCGTTCATTTGCGGACGAATCGCTCTTTCCAGGATCAAGGGGGGTTGACGGGCGCGCTTTCGGCCAGGCGGGCATGCTGATACCATCCGCCCCGCTGCGCCCCCCAGCGCGGCCTGAGCCGCACGCCACAGACCCACAGATCCCCCGCCACAAGCAGGAGTCAGGCCATGTCCGAGGTGCTTTACGACGCCCACCCTTCCATGATCCGCAGCCGCCCCTTCACCACCCTGCTGGCCGTGGCCCTGATCCCCGTCGGCATCGGCATGGCCCTGATGGGCGGCAGCCTGATTCCCAACCTGGCCCAGGTCACCCAGGTGGCCGGGCTGGTGGTCGCCGCCCTGGCCTTCCTCACCCTGCTCGGCTGGTACGTCCGTTCCAAGACCGACCGGCTGGTAATCAACAACGAGGAAATCCTCTGGACCCACGGCCTGCTGACCAAGGGCTACACCGAGATCAACATGGGTTCGGTGCGCACTACCCGCGTCCGCCAGGACCTGATGCAGCGCATCCTCAACGCCGGCGACGTCGAGATCTACACCTCCGGCGACAACCCGGAACTGGTCGTCAAGGGGCTCCCCGACCCGGACACCATCCGCCGCCTGATCAAGGGCCAACCGGCCGCCCAGGTGCCGGGGGCCTGAGCCATGGCGACCGGCAACGGCTCCGACCTCAAGCTCTTCGCCCTCATCGCCGTCTCGGCGGTGGTGCTGGTGGGGCTGGCCGCCTTCCTGCTGCTGCCCCTGGGCCAGGAGGCGGTGGCCGTCTTCAATCAGGGCATCGGCCTCAAGACCGCCACCCTGTGGGGCTTCGGCGTCACCGTCGCCCTGTTCCTGCTGTTTGCCATGGTCTCCGGCGACAGCCTGATCGGGGAGGTCCAGTTCCTGCTCGGGTCGTTTTTCGGGTTCTTCCTGATCCTCACCCTGCTCATCGCCTGGATCTTCTAAACGCCCGGAGCGTTGTATGTTCGAGTGGATCGCAAGCCCGGAGGCCTGGCTGGCCCTGGTCACCCTGACCGCCCTGGAGATCGTGCTGGGCATCGACAACATCATCTTCCTCACCATCCTGGTCGGCCGCCTGCCCGAGCACCAGCGCAACCGGGCCCGGGTCCAGGGGCTGGCCCTGGCCATGCTCACCCGCATCGGGCTGCTGCTGTCCCTGGCCTGGATGATGCGCCTCACCCAACCCCTGTTCACCGTCATGGATCAGGGGTTCTCCGGGCGCGACCTGATCCTGCTCTTCGGCGGGTTGTTCCTGCTCTGGAAGAGTTCCCAGGAGATTTGGGACAGCCTGGAGGGGGCCGAGGGCGAGACCGCCATCCGCCCGGTCAGCGGCTATTGGGCGGTGCTGGCGCAGATCGCCATTATCGACATCGTCTTCTCCCTGGACTCGGTCATCACCGCCGTGGGCATGGCCCGCGACCTGCCGGTGATGGTCATCGCCATCATGATCGCCGTGGGGATCATGATGTTCTCGGCCAAGGCCATCGGCGACTTCGTCGATGCCCACCCGAGTATCAAGATGCTCGCCCTGAGCTTCCTCACCCTGGTCGGCGTGGCCCTGATCGGGGAGTCCTTCGACATGCACATCCCCAAGGGCTACATCTACTTCGCCATGGCCTTCTCCGTGGGCGTGGAGATGCTCAACATCCGCATGCGCAAGGCCCGCATCCAGCCGGTGCACCTGCACGGGCCTCGGGCGCAAGAGGACTAGCACGGCCGCGCCCAGGTACCGGCAACACCAACCGATACTCGGCGCCGTCCGCACGGCACAGGGGCCACTCGGAGCGCCGGCCACTGGGAGCGCCGGCCACTGGGAGCGCCGGCATCTTGCCGGCAACTGGGTCCCCCGGCGTCCCGCCGGGGGTATGACGCCCTGGCACAGCGATAGGGACCGCCATGGACAAGCTCGACCGCATCCACACCCTGCACAAACTCCTCCGGGGCCGCCGCACCGCCCTGCCCATGAGCGACATCCGCGACGCCCTGGAGTGTGGCGACTCCACCGCCCGACGCACCATCGCCGCCCTGCGCGACCGCTACCAGGCCCCCCTGGACTTCGACCGCAAGGCCGGCGGCTGGCGCTACGACCAGCACGACGGCAAGCACCCCTTCGAACTCCCCGGGCTCTGGTTCAGCGACGCCGAGCTGCACGCCCTGCTCGCCGCCCACCAGCTCTTCGCCGAAATCGCCCCGGGCCTCCTCCAGGCCGAGGTCGCCCCCCTGACCGAGCGCATCCAGGGCATCCTCGCCCGCCGCGGGCTCAACCCCGACCAACTCGCCCGGCGCGTCCACCTGGTCCCCATCGGCGCCCGCCCCCTGCAACCCCAGGGCTTCGCCCTCATCGCCCAGGCCCTGCTCCAGCGCCGCCGCCTGCGCATCCGCTACCGCTCCCGCAGCCGCGGCGACACCGACCAGCGCGACATCTCCCCCCAGCGCCTCACCTGGTACCGCAACAACTGGTACCTGGACGCCTGGTGCCACAGCGCCGACGCCTTCCGCCGGTTCGCCTGCGAATGCATCCAGGCCGCCGAGGCCCTGGAGGCCGAGGCCCGCGCCTGCCCCGAGGCCGAGCTCGACGCCTACTTCGCCTCCGCCTACGGCATCTTCGCCGGCGCCGCCCCCCACACCGCTGTCCTGCGCTTCAGCCCCGAGCGCGCCCGCTGGGTCGCCGACGAGGCTTGGCACCCCGACCAGAGCGGCACCCTCCTACCCGACGGGCGCTACGAGCTGCGCGTCCCCTACGGCGCCGACCGCGAACTGCTCATGGACATACTCCGCCATGGGCCCGAGGTCGAGGTCCTGGCCCCGCCCGAACTGCGCCAAGCCGCCCAGGACCTGCTCGCCCGTACCCTTGCCCGCTACGCCGCGACCTGACCGCCGCCCCCAAGTGTGACTTCACTAGCGGCAGGAAGCACCGTGGGAGCGCCGCCTCGGCGCGACCGGGCGAAGCGCAGCGAGCCCGGTAACCACCACATTCCCTGGTCAAAAACAGCGGCCGACGGCTCCAGGGAGGGAGGAGGCCGTCGGTGCGAATCTTACGTCGCAGCCGCAAGCGCCGTGGGAGCGCCGCCTCGGCGCGACCGGGCGAAGCGCAGCGAGCCCGGTAACCA
>DYOR01000054.1 GCA_020720385.1 Rubrivivax sp. | reverse complement strand
GGACCATGAGCAATCCCCAGGAAAGCGCCTTGCACTACCCCCTGGGCGCGCTGCTGCCGGCGCCGGGCACGACGATCGAAGTGGCCCCTGGCGTGCGCTGGCTGCGCATGGGGCTGCCCTTTGCGCTGGACCACATCAACCTGTGGCTGCTGCGCGATGAAATGGACGGGCCCGCCGGCCCGGTCCCGGGCTGGGCCGTCGTCGACTGCGGCGTGGCCAACGAGCGCACGCGCGCCGACTGGGAACAGGTGTTCGCGCACGAGCTGCAGGGCCTGCCCGTGCTGCGCGTCATCGTCACCCACATGCACCCGGACCACATCGGCCTGGCGCACTGGCTCACCGAGCGCTGGAGCACGCCGGATCGTGGCCTCGGCGCCGGGCCGCCCCAAGCCGGGGCCAGCCCCCCCGTGGGGCAGCGCAGTGGCGCAGCCGCAAGCGTGGGGGCGCGTGAATGCCGGCTGTGGATCAGCGCCACCGACTGGAACGCCGCGCGCACCGCCTCCAACCAGTCCGCCACGGGTTTCAGCGGCGAGAGCGCGGCGCGCTTCTTTGCGCTGCACGGCCTGGCCGACCCCACCTCGCTGGCCGGGGTGCGCGCGCGCTCGGGCTACTACGCCAGCCTGGTGCCGCAGGTGCCGCCGCGCTACCGGCGGCTGATGGACGGCATGCGGCTGCGCATAGCCGCGCACGAGTGGCGCTGCATCGTGGGCTACGGCCACGCACCCGAGCACATTGCCCTGCACTGCCCGGCGCTGAACCTGCTCATCGCCGGCGACATGGTGCTGCCGCGCATCTCCACCAACGTCAGCGTCTACGAGCTCGAGCCCGAGTCCGACCCGCTGCCGCTGTACCTGGACTCGATCGCTGCGCTGCGCACGCTGCCGGCGGACACGCTGGTGCTGCCCTCGCACGGCAAGCCCTTCACCGGGCTGCACGAGCGCATCGCCCAGCTCCATGCCCACCACGACGAGCGCCTCGCCGAGGTGCTGCAGGCCTGCGCCGGCGAGCCGCGCAGCGCCGCGGAGATGATCCCGGTGCTCTTCAAGCGCCCGCTCGACCTGCACCAGACCACCTTCGCCATGGGCGAGGCCATTGCCCACCTGCATGCGCTGGCGGCCACGGGCCGGCTGCGCGTGATCGATGGCAGCGACGGCGTGCGGCGCTTCCTCACCCGCGGCTGAAAGGCCGCTGCGGCGCGCTTCAGTCGAAGACCGGCAGCACCTCGCGGCGCAGCGCCCCGCGCGCGGCCTCGTACCCGGGCAGCACGGCGCGCACCACCTCCCAGAACGCCGCGCTGTGGTTCATCTCGCGCAGATGGGCGAGTTCGTGCGTCACCACGTAGTCGATCACCGGCAGCGCGAAGTGCACCAGGCGCCAGTTCAGGCGCACCGAGCCGTCGGCGCTGGCGCTGCCCCAGCGCGTGGCGGCCGAACTCAGGGCCAGGCGCCTCATGCGCACGCCCAGGCGCTGCGCGAACAGGGCGCAGCGCTCCTCGAACACGCGCCGCGCCTGGCGCTGCAGCCAGCTTTGCACGGCGTCGCGGATCTGCGCCGGCGTGGCGCTCTGCGGCAAGCCCAGGTGCAGGGTGAGGCGCGGCACGCCAGGCAGCGCCTCGGCCGCGTCGTGCAGCACGGCGCCGGTGGTGCGCGCGTCGAGCACCAGGATCACGCTCTCGCCGAGGAAGGGGATGGTCGCGCCCTCGCGCCAGTCGACGCGCGCGCACTCGAGCCGGCGCGCGTGCTCGCGCTGCTCGTGCAGCTTGCGCAGGATCCACTGCGCCTTCTCGCGCAGCGCGGCCTCGATCTCGCCCACCCCGACCCAGCGCGGCGCGCTCACCGACAAGCCTTCGGCACCGACGACGAAGCCGATGCTGCGGCGCCTCGAGCGGCGCAGCTCGTAGGCCACGCGGTGGCTCGCCAGGACGATCTCGCGCTGCGCGCGCGGATGGCGCAACTCGCCCGGCGGCGCAGCCGGTGCCGGTGCGGGGCTCACGGCCACACCGGCGGCAGGCGCGGGCGGCGGCGGCGACACCTCCTCGAACAGCGAGAGCTGCTGCGGCGGCAAGTCGGCGGGCCCGTTCGGCATGGTCACGATTCTAGGAGGCGACCCGGCAGCGCACGTCCGCCTGCGCACCACCCGCTGCGCCGCCTCCTTCGCCTACTTCGCCGGCGCGTAGGCCTCGGGGTCGAGGCGGCGCATCTCGGCCTCGATCCAGGCCTCGACCTCGCGCATGAGTTCGTCGCTCTGGCGTCCGGCGCTGGCGATGGGCTTGCCGATGGAGACCTCGACCACCCCCGGGCGCAGCAGGAAGCTCTTGCGCGGCCAGCACCTGGCCGATGCCGCGGCGATGGGCACGATGGGCACCCCGGTGGCGATGGCCAGGCGCGCCGCGCCGCTCTTGTACACACCCTGCTGGCCGCGCTCGATGCGCGTGCCCTCCGGGAACATGATCACCCACACGCCTTCGCCCGCCAGCCGCTTGCCTTGCGCCGCGACCTTGTTCCACGCCTCGGCGCGCTTGCTGCGGTCGATGTGGATCATGTCCATGCGCGCCATCGCCCAGCCGAAGAAGGGGATGTAGAGCAACTCGCGCTTGAAGACGTAGGCCAGCGGGTGTGGCATGAGCGCCGGGTAGAGGAAAGTCTCGTAGGTCGACTGGTGCTTGGAGGCAAGCAGCACCGCGCCGCGCGCGTCGGCGGCACTGGGCACGTGGTCCATGCCCTGCACGCGCGTGCGCACGCCGCAGATGACCTTCGCCCCCCATACCGCGGTGGCCAGCCAGCCCGCGCAGACCCAGTAGATGGTGGTGCTGCTGGCGAACATGGAGATGAGCACCACGAACAGCGCCCAGGGCACCACCGTCAACGCCAGGAAGAGCAGGAAGAGCGCCGAGCGCAAGGCCCACAGGAGACGCCTCACGTCAGCCCCCCCGGCGCGGAAACCACGTAGTGTTCGCTGGCGAGCAGGAAATCGGCAAACGCGCCCAGGTCGGCGTGCACGTGCGTGCCCGGCACCTGCGCCACCATGAGCCGGATCTGCTCGTCGTCCAGGTCCTTCGCGCGCCCGCTCAGCACCAGGTGCGGCACGCAGCCCGCGGCCTGTGCGGCGAGGAGGTCGCGCAGGGTGTCGGCCACCATCGGCACCTGCGACAGGTCGACCCCGTAGCGCCGGCCGATCTCGAGCATCATGCCCGGCTTGGGCTTGCGGCAATCGCAGTCGCTCTCGGGCGTGTGCGGGCAGAAGAAGACGGCATCGACGCGCGCGCCCTGCGCCAGGAGTTCGCGGTTCATGTGCGCATGCACGGTGTTGATGGCCGACATGTCGATCATGCCGCGGCCGATGCCGGACTGGTTGGTGGCCACCACCACATGCCAGCCGGCGTGGTTGATGCGTGCCACCGCCTCCATCGAACCGGGCACCGTGGTCCATTCCTCGACGGCCGCGACATGGCCCTCGCGGTACTCGTTGAGGATGCCGTCGCGACCGAGGATGACGAGCTTGGTCGATTGCATGGGGGCCCCTCTTGTGGCGTCAGCTCGCCAGGCGTGACAGGTCGGCGACGCGGTTCATGGCGCGGTGCAGTTGCTGCAGCAGCGCCAGGCGGTTGCGCTGCAGCGCGGCGTCCGGGGCGTTGACCATGACGCCGTCGAAGAAGGCATCCACGGGCACCTTCAGGCCAGCCAGGGCCTGCAGCGCGGCGCTGTAGTCGCCGTGCGCGAAGGCCGCATCGGCGCGCGGGGCCGCCGCCTCGAGCGCCGCCGCCAGGGCCTGCTCGGCAGGCTCGACGAGCAGCGCGCGGTCGAGCTCGGCGTGCACGGCCACGTCGGCCTTCTTCAGGATGTTGCCCACGCGCTTGTTGGCCGAGGCCAGCGCAGGGGCCTCGGGCAGCGCGGCAAAGGCGCGCACCGCGGCCAGGCGCTGCGCAATCTGCGCCCAGCGCTGCGGCCGCAGCGCCACCACCGCGTCGACCTCGTGCGCCGTGTAGCCGCGCTCGCGCAGGTAACCGACGAGCCGATCGAAGAGGAAGTGCGCCACCTCGGCATGGGCCGCCCCGTGGCCGGCGGGGAAGGCCTCGAAGGCGCGCGCCACCAGATCGGTCACCGACAGCGGCAGGTCGCGTTCGATGAGCAGGCGGATCACGCCCAGCGCATGGCGGCGCAGCGCGTAGGGGTCCTTGTCGCCGCTGGGCAGCAGGCCGATGCCGAACAGGCCGGCCAGGGTCTCGAGCTTGTCGGCCAGTGCCAGCACCACGCCGACCTCGCCGCGCGGCAGGGCGTCGCCGGCGAAGCGCGGCTTGTAGTGGTCTTCCACGGCATCGGCGACGGCCTGGCTTTCGCCGTCGTGGCGCGCGTAGTAGCCGCCCATGACGCCCTGCAGCTCGGGAAACTCGCCCACCATGTCGGTGAGCAGGTCGGCCTTGGCGAGCAGGGCGGCGTGCCCGGCCTGCTGCGCCAGCGCCTTGCCGCCGAGCTCCTGGCCGATGGCTTGCGCGATGCGGCGCACGCGCTGCACGCGCTCGCCCTGGCTGCCGAGCTTGCCGTGATAGACCACCCGGTCGAGCTGCGGGAGGCGCGAAAGCAGGGTCTTCTTGCGGTCCTGGTCGAAGAAGAACTTGGCGTCGGCCAGGCGCGGGCGCACCACGCGCTCGTTGCCCTCGACGACGCGGCTGGCGTCCGCCGGCCGGATGTTGCTGACGACGAGAAACTTGTTCGTCAGCCGGCCCGCAGCGCCCGCTGAAACGTCGAGCAGCGGGAAGTACTTCTGGTTGGCCTTCATCGTCAGGATCAGGCACTCCTGCGGCACGGCGAGGAATTCGCTCTCGAAACGGCACAGCAGCACGTGCGGGCGCTCGACCAGGGCGGTGACCTCGTCGAGCAGGGCCTCGTCCTCGATCGGCACGAGGCCTTCGCGCTGGGCCGCCGCGGCAAGCTGGCGCACGATCTCGGCGCGGCGCCGTGCGAAACCGGCGATCACCGCGCCCTGCTCGGCAAGCACCTGCTCGTAGTGGTCGGCGTGCTGCAGCATCACCGGGTCCAGCGGCGCCTCGAAGCGGTGTCCGCGCGTGCTCCGCCCGGCCTGCAGGCCAAGCACCGACACCGGCACCACGTCGGCGCCGTGCAGCGCCACCAGGCCGTGCGCCGGACGCACGAAGTTCACGCTGCTCCAGCCGTCGGCGAGCTGGTACTGCATGACCTTGGGGATGGGCAGGCCCGCCAGCGCTGCGTCCAGCGATTGCTGCAGCCCCACCGCCAGCGTCGCGCCGGCCATCGTGCTGTCGAAGAACAGCGCGCTGGCCTTGCCGTCGGCGGCCTGCCGCAGCTGCGCCACCGCGCCGGCGTCGGCACCCAGGGCGGCGAGCTTCTTCAGCAGCGCGGGGGTGGGCGCGCCGTCGGCCGCCAGGCCCACGCTCACGGGCATGAGCTTCACCGACTGGGCCTTGTCCGGCGCCACCGCCAGCACATGGCTGATGTGCGCGGCCAGGCGGCGCGGGGAGGCGAAGACGTTGAGCGCCGAGTGCTCGCCCGCCAGGCCGGCCGTGCGCAGGCCCTGCAGCAGCGCCGCGCCAAAGGCCTCGCCCAGACCCTTCAGCGCCTTGGGCGGAAGTTCCTCGACGAAGAGCTCGACGAGCAGGTTTTTCGTGCTCATCTCAGTGCCGCCCGGCCGTTCCGAAGGTACTGAGCGCCCCCTCGGGGGCCGCGAACGCAGTGAGCTTGGGGGGATTCATTTCATGCTGCCTTGCGCGCGAGTTGCGCCGCCACTTCATCGGCCCACTCGCGCGGCGCCATGGGGAAGCCCATGCGCGCGCGGCTGTCGAGGTAGCTCGCCGCGACGCTGCGCGCGAGGTTGCGGATGCGGCCGATGTAGGCCGCGCGTTCGGTGACGCTGATGGCGCCGCGCGCGTCGAGCAGGTTGAAGGTGTGGGCGGCCTTCAGCACCTGCTCGTAAGCGGGCAGCGCGAGCTGCTGCTCCATCAGGTGCCTGGCCTGCTTTTCGTGGGCGCCGAAGGCACCGAGGAGGAACTCGACGTCGCTGTGCTCGAAGTTGTAGGCGCTCTGCTCGACCTCGTTCTGATGGTAGACATCGCGGTACTTCAGCGGACCCCGGGCGCCCTCCGTCCACACCAGGTCGTAGACGTTGTCCACACCCTGCAGGTACATCGCCAGCCGTTCCAGGCCGTAGGTGATCTCGCCGGTGATGGGCTTGCAGTCGATGCCGCCGACCTGCTGGAAGTAGGTGAACTGCGTCACCTCCATGCCGTTGAGCCAGACCTCCCAGCCCAGCCCCCAGGCGCCGAGCGTCGGGTTCTCCCAATCGTCCTCGACGAAGCGCACGTCGTTGACCTTGAGGTCGAAGCCGAGGGCCTCGAGCGAACCCAGGTAGAGCTCCAGGATGTCGGCCGGCGCGGGCTTGAGCACGACCTGGTACTGGTAGTAGTGCTGCAGCCGGTTCGGGTTGTTGCCGTAGCGGCCGTCCTTGGGGCGGCGGCTGGGCTGCACGTAGGCGGCCTTCCAGGGCTCCGGCCCCAGGGCGCGCAGAAAGGTCGCGGTGTGGCTGGTGCCGGCACCCACTTCCATGTCGTAGGGCTGCAGCAAGGCGCAGCCCTGGGCGTCCCAGTAACTCTGCAACTTGAGGATGATCTGCTGGAAGGTGAGCATGGGCGCGTGGTTCTCGTTCGCCGGGCAAAAGTCCGAGTTTACGGGGGCGCTGGCGCGTCCCGCGCCGCACGCGCCGTGGGCGCGGCACTTGATCCGCATCAATTGCGAACGATTCGCATTGCGAATACACTCGGGCCTGGCGTGGGCACCACGCAGGCCCATCATGACCCCCACCGCACCCCTCAGCCTCGCCGACCTGCCCGGCGCGACCGCCACGGCGAACCACCTGTCCATGTCAACTCCGCGCGTGAGCCTCGCCGACCTGCCCAACGGCGCCCACGCCACCGTGATCGGACTGCGTGCCTGCACGCCCGAGGCCGACGCGGCGCTGTTGCGCCGCCTGGCGGAGATCGGCTTCCTCGCCGGCGAGCCGGTGCACCTGCTGCGCCGCGGCCCAGGCGGGCGCGAGCCGCTGGCGGTGCAGGTGGGCGACACGCTCTTCGCGCTGCGCGCGCTGGAAGCGCGCTGCATCGAGGTGGAGCCCGCACATGTCTGAGCTAGCCCTGCACGGCGGCACGGTGGCCCTGGTGGGCAACCCGAACTGCGGCAAGACGGCGCTCTTCAACCGTCTCACCGGCGCGCGGCAAAAGGTCGCCAACTACGCCGGCGTGACCGTCGAGCGCAAGGTCGGCGTGGCGCGCCTGGACGACCAGCGCAGCCTGGCCATCATCGACCTGCCCGGCACCTACAGCCTGGAGCCGGCCACGCCCGACGAGCAGGTGACGCTGGACGTGCTGCTGGGACAGCGCCGGGACGAGATGCGGCCCGAGCTCATCGTCGCCGTGCTCGACGCCACCAACCTGCGCATGGGCCTGCGCCTGGCGCTGGAGCTGCGCGCGCTCGGCCGGCCGATGATCGTGGCGCTGAACATGACCGATGCGGCGCAGTCCCAGGGACTGGTCATCGACGTGCCGCGCCTGGCCCGCGAGCTGGGCTGCCCCATCGTCGAGACCGTGGCCATCCACAGCGACGGCCACGCGGCCCTGCGCAAGGCCTTGCAGGAGCACCTCGCGCATCCGGTGCCGGCGCCCGCGGCGGCGGCGCACATCGACAACCCCACGGCCCTGCAGCAGGAAGTGCGCCGCATCCTCGGCGCGACGGTGCCCGGCGCGCCGCGGCGCGGGCGCCTGCAGCACCGCATCGACGCCGTGGTCATGCACCCGGTGCTCGGCCTGGTGCTGCTGGCGGCGCTGCTCTTCCTCATGTTCCAGGCGGTCTTCTCGTGGGCCAACGCACCCATGGACGCGATCCGCGGGGCGATGGCCTGGAGCGGCGAGTGGGTGGGCGCGCACATGGCCGCGGGCCCGCTGCGCAGCCTGCTCGTCGACGGCGTCATCGCCGGCGCGGGCAGCGTGCTCGTCTTCCTGCCGCAGATCCTCATCCTCTTCGCCTTCATCCTCGTGCTCGAGGACTCGGGCTACCTGCCGCGCGCGGCCTTCCTCCTCGACACGCTGATGGGCAAGGTGGGCTTGTCGGGGCGCGCCTTCATCCCGCTGCTGAGCAGCTTCGCCTGCGCCGTGCCGGGCATCATGGCCACGCGCACCATCGCCAACGAACGCGACCGGCTCGCCACCATCATGATCGCGCCGCTGATGACCTGTTCGGCGCGGCTGCCGGTGTACGCGCTGCTCATCGGCGCCTTCGTGCCGGCGCGCGCGGTCGGGCCCTTCAACCTGCGCGGGCTGACCCTGTTCGCCCTGTACGTGGCGGGCGTGGCCTCGGCCATGGGGGTGGCCTGGATCTTCAAGCGCGCCTGGCTGAAGAGCCGCTACCAGCCCCTCATGCTCGAGTTGCCCCCCTACCGCCTGCCCAGCCTGGAGAGCCTGGCGCTGGGCCTGGCCGAGCGCACGCGCATCTTCATGCGCCGCGTGGGCACGACCATCTTCGCGCTCATGGTGGTGCTGTGGTTCCTCTCCACCTGGCCCGGCCCGCCGCCAGGCGCCAGCGGAGCGGCGATCCAGTACAGCATCGCCGGCCAGATGGGCCAGGCGCTGCAGCATCTCTTCGCCCCCATCGGCTTCAACTGGCAGATCTCGATGGCCCTGGTGCCCGGCATGGCCGCGCGCGAGGTGGTGGTGGGCGCACTGGGCACCGTGTACTCGCTCTCGGCCACCGGCGACACGGTGGCCGCGGCGCTCTCGCCGGTGATTGCCGGAGGGTGGTCGCTGGCCACGGCATATTCGTTGCTGGCCTGGTACGTGTTCTCGCCGCAGTGCCTGTCCACCCTGGTGGTGGTGCGCCGGGAGACGAACTCCTGGCGCTACCCGCTGTTCATGACGCTCTACATGTTCGTCCTGGCCTACGCGGCAGCCTTCGTCACCTACCGCTTCACGCTGTGGATGGGGGGCTGAAGGTGGACTGGCAAGGGGTCATCACCGCGCTCGTCGTGGCGCTGTGCGCGGCGTACTCGGCCTGGAGGTTGCTGCTGCCGCGCGCCTGGCGCGCACGCCTGTCGGCACGGCTGCGCGGCGTGCCGCTGTCGGCGACGACGGGTGACGCACAGGCCCACGCCTGTGGCGGCTGCAGCGGCTGCGGGGGCGGGGGCCTGGGGCGCATCACCTGCGCGACCGATGCCGCGCAGGCCAAGGTGATCCGCATCGTGCGCCCCGGCGACCCCTCCTGACGCGTCGTCGCATAGGCGACGCCTATTCGATTGATCAGCACAATCGAACTGACTCCGCGATAGATGCGTTCTACATTGGACGCTCGATCACCTGCCGGAGACTGTCATGGACGCATCCACCCCGAAAACTGCCCAGTGCCCCTTCGCCGCCGCGCACGGCGCGCGCACCACCGTCAGCACCCAGTCCAACCGCGACTGGTGGCCCGAGCAACTCAACCTGGGCATGCTGCACCAGAACCCGGCACAGGCCAGCCCGCTGCCCGAAGGCTTCGACTATGCCAAGGCATTCAAGAGCCTGGACCTCGATGCCGTCGTCAAAGACCTGCATGCGCTGATGACCGACTCGCAGGACTGGTGGCCGGCCGACTGGGGCCACTACGGCGGCCTGTTCATCCGCATGGCCTGGCACGGCGCGGGCACCTACCGCATCTCCGACGGGCGCGGCGGCGCCGGCCGTGGCAACCAGCGCTTCGCGCCGCTGAACAGCTGGCCCGACAACGTCAACCTCGACAAGGCGCGCCGCCTGCTCTGGCCGATCAAGCGCAAGTACGGCAACCAGATTTCGTGGGCCGACCTGATGATCCTCAGCGGCAACGTGGCACTCGAGTCGATGGGCTTCAAGACCTTCGGCTTTGCCGGCGGTCGCGAGGACATCTGGGAACCCGAGCAGGACGTCTACTGGGGCAGCGAGGCGCAGTGGCTCGGCGACCAGCGCTACAGCGGCGAGCGCGAGCTCGAGAGCCCGCTGGCCGCCGTGCAGATGGGCCTCATCTACGTCAACCCCGAAGGCCCCAACGGCCAGCCCGACGTGCTGGCCTCGGGCCGCGACATCCGCGAGACCTTCCGCCGCATGGCCATGAACGACGAAGAGACCGTGGCGCTGGTCGCCGGCGGCCACACCTTCGGCAAGTGCCATGGCGCGGGGGATGCCAAGCGGGTCGGCCGCGAGCCCGAGGCCGCGCCGCTCGAGCAGATGGGTCTGGGTTGGAAGAACGAGCTCGGCAGCGGTGTGGCCGGCGACACCACCAGCAGCGGCATCGAGGGCGCCTGGACGCCCAACCCGACGCGCTGGGACAACGGCTACTTCGACATGCTCTTCGGCTACGACTGGAACCTCGTCAAGAGCCCCGCGGGCGCCTGGCAGTGGGTGCCGGCCAACGTGGCCGAGAAAGACCTGGCGCCGGCCGCGCACGACCCGGGCAAGAAGGTCACGACGATCATGACCACGGCCGACCTGGCGCTGCGCATGGACCCGATCTACGGGCCCATCTCGCGCCGCTTCCACAAGGATCCGCAGGCCTTTGCCGACGCCTTTGCGCGCGCCTGGTTCAAGCTCACGCACCGCGACATGGGACCGCGTTCGCGCTACCTGGGCAGGCTCGTGCCCAAGGAGGTGCTCATCTGGCAGGACCCGGTGCCCGCCGCCGACCACGCGCTGGTCAACGCCGACGACATCGCCGCGCTCAAGCGCCAGGTGCTGGCCAGCGGCCTCGCCACCGCACCACTGGTGCGCACGGCCTGGGCCTCGGCCTCCACCTTCCGCGGCAGCGACAAGCGCGGCGGCGCCAACGGCGCGCGCATCCGGCTGGCGCCGCAGAAGGACTGGGCCGTCAACCAGCCGGCCGAGCTGGCGCAGGTGCTGGCCAAGCTGCAAGGCATCCAGCAGGCCTTCAACGCGTCATCCAGTGGGCGCAAGATCTCGCTGGCCGATCTCATCGTGCTGGCCGGCAATGCGGCCGTCGAGGACGCCGCCAGGAAGGCCGGCCAAGAGGTCACGGTGCCATTTGCCGCGGGCCGCACCGACGCCGCGCAGGAACAGACCGACGCCGAGTCGTTTGCCGTGCTCGAGCCGCGGGCCGACGGCTTCCGCAACCACGTGCGCAAGGGGTTCGAAAGCGCAGCGGCCGAGTTGCTCATCGACAAGGCGCAGCTGCTCACGCTCAGCGCCCCCGAGATGACGGTGCTCGTCGGCGGCCTGCGCGTGCTGGGCGCCAACGTCGATGGGGCCAAGCACGGCGTCTTCACGCAGCGGCCCGGGCAGTTGAGCAACGACTTCTTCGTCAACCTGCTCGACATGGGAACGGCCTGGAACAAGTCGGCCGGCGCCGAAGGCGTGCTCGAAGGGCGCGACCGCAAGTCGGGCGAGCTCGAGTGGACGGGCACCACCGTCGATCTGGTCTTCGGCTCGAATTCGCAACTGCGCGCGCTGGCCGAGGTCTATGCCAGCGGCGATGCGCAGGCGGCTTTCGTGCGCGATTTCGTTGCCGCCTGGACCAAGGTGATGAACCTGGACCGCTTCGACCTGCAGTGACGCCCCGCGGCCCGGCGCCGGCCTCAACGGCGCCGCGCCCGCACCAGGCACAGCCCGGCCGCGGCCAGCGCCAGCGGCCACAGCGACCAGCGCGCCGCCCACGCGGCGTAGGGCGTCACGCCCTGGCGCCCCTGCACGCGGCCCGTGAGCACACCCTGGGTGAGCGGCGCGAGCATCGCCTGCACGCGGCCGCGGTGGTCGATGATGGCCGTGGCGCCGGTATTCGTCGCGCGCAGCATCGGGCGCTGGAACTCCAGTGCGCGCAGGCGCGAGATGTGCAGGTGCTGGGCGATGGCGCTGCTGTCGCCGAACCAGCCCAGGTTGCTCAGGTTGGCGAACAGGGTGGGCGCCGTGGCGGGGTCGGCGAAGCGCCGCGCGAGTTCCTCGCCGAACAGGTCCTCGTAGCAGATGTTGGGCGCGATGCGCTGGCCCGCAGCGGCGAAGGAGGGCGGGTTGGCCACGCCGCGGGCGAAGTCGCCCAGCGGGATGTTCATCATCTGCGTGAACCAGTGGAAGCCCTCGGGGATGAACTCGCCGAAGGGCACCAGGTGCGTCTTGTCGTAGCGGTAAGGGGCCGCGGGCCCCGCCAGGCCGGCGGCGGAGTTGGTGTAGCCGCGCTCGAAGTCGCCCAGCGGCAGGCCCACCAGCGCCGCGCGCCCGGGCGCGGCGAAGTGCTCGCGCAAGGCGTCCCAGTAACCGGGCGTGAAGTCGTCGAGCTGGAACGGCAGCAGGGGAATGGCGGTCTCCGGGGCCACCACCAGATCGGCGCGCGCCGCCACCAGTTCGCGCGCTACCCAGGCCAGGGTCTGCGGCATGCGGTCGGCGGCGAACTTGTCGTCCTGGGCCACGTTGGTCTGCAGCAGGGCCACCGAGATCTCGCTGGCGGGTCGCGTGAACCTCGCCGGGGCGAAGGCCGCGGCGAGGACGACGGCGGCCACCGCGGCCATCGGCACCCAGCCCCGCGCCCGCGTGCGCAGCAGCTGCGTCAGCGCCGCCGCGGCCGCGGCCAGGACGGCGCCCATGCCGTAGACACCGACCCAGGGTGCCAGCGCGGCCAGGGGGCCGTCGAGCTGTGCATAGCCCGACGCCACCCACGGAAAGCCGGTGAAGAGCACGCCGCGCGCGAGTTCGGCGAGCAGCCACAGTGCGGCGAGCAAAGCCACGTCGCCGGCGCCGCCGCGGCGCCAGTGCGCGTAGGCGGCGCAGACCAGCGCGAGGAAGAGCCCCAACGCCGCCGCCAGCGCGCCCACGGCCGCGGCCGCGAGCACGGCCGGCAGGCCGCCGTAGCGATGCATGCTGATGAAGAGCCACCACACGCCGGCCCCGCACCAGGCGGCGCCGTAGCACCAGCCCAGCCACGCGGCGCGGCGCGGCGCGCCGGCGTCCAGCCGCCACACCAGCCAGGCGGTGGTGGCCAGCGGCAACGCCCAGGCCCAGGTGTGCACGAAGGCCAGCGTCTGCAGCGCGCCGAGCGCGGCCGCAGCCGGGGCGTCGTAGTGGCGCCAGGCGTCGCCCGGACCGGCCGCGCGCAGCGTGCCGCTCAAGCGAGGTCGCCGACGTCGCGCGCGCCGTCTTGCGCCGCCAGGCGCGCGACGCGGAACCAGCGCACCGCGCCACCGCGCGTGAGCATCACCGTGAAGCGCAGGCCCCCCACCTCGACCGCCTCACCGCGCCGCGGCACGCGGCCCAGCTCCTGCGCCACCAGGCCGCCGATGGTGTCGAAGACGTCCTCGTCGAGCCGCGTGGCGAAGGCCTCGTTGACCGCGCCGATGGTGACGTCGCCGGCCACGCGGTGGCTGCCGTCGGCCAAGGTGTAGATGCCGCTTTCCTGCTCGCGCTCGTCGAACTCGTCCTCGATTTCGCCGACGATCTCCTCGAGCACGTCCTCGATGGTGATGAGCCCGGCGGTGTTGCCGAACTCGTCGATGACGATGGCCAGGTGGTTGCGGTTGGAGCGGAAATCGCGCAGCAGCTCGTTGAGCCGCTTGCTCTCGGGCACGAACACCGCGGGCCGCAGCAAGGTGCGCAGGTTGAGCTCGGGGGCGCGCTGCAGCTTGAGCAGGTCCTTGGCCATGAGGATGCCGATGACGTTCTCGCGCGCGCCCTCGTAGACCGGGAAGCGCGAATGCGCCGTGTCGATGACCAGGCCGAGCAGCTCGTCGTAGCCCGCAGCGATGTCGAGCTGGTCCATGTGCGGCGCGGGCACCATCACGTCCCCGGCGGTGAGCTCGGCCATGCGCAGCACGCCCTCGAGCATGAGGCGCGATTCGGGCTCGATGAGCTCCCGGCTCTCCGCCAGGGCGAGCGTGCGGATGAGCTCGGCCTTGCTGTCCGGCCCGGGCGAGATCATCTCGACGAGCCGCTCGAAAATCGAACGCTTGTCCGCGCAAGCGGTGCTGGCGCGCGCGGACCTCGGTGAGGCGGGGTCGGCCAAGGGGGTCGGTGCCGGCAGTGGGGGGGCACCAAGAATAACCGAGGCCCGGCGCACGGACACGGCGGCAGCGACAATGCGCGCCCCAGCCACTGCCGCCGCGCCATGTCCGCCCACGCCCTGTCCACCCTGCGTACGCCCATCGCCGCGATGGCGGCGGTGATCGTGCTCTCCAACGTGCTCGTGCAGCACCCCATCAACGCCTGGCTCACCTGGGGCGCGTTCAGCTATCCGCTGGTGTTCCTGGTCACCGACCTGACGAATCGCGCCCTGGGTCCGCAGTCGGCGCGGCGCGTCGCCTGGGTGGGCTTCGGCGTGGCCGTGGCGGTCTCGCTGGCCCTGGCGCCATGGCGCATCGCCCTGGCCTCGGGCAGCGCCTTCATCCTCTCGCAGGCGATGGACATCAGCGTCTTCAACCGCTGGCGCGCCTTCAGCTGGTGGAAGGCGCCTCTCATCGGCTCGCTGGTGGCCTCGGTGATCGACACCGCGGTGTTCTTCTTTCTCGCCTTCGCCGGCTCCGAGCTCGACTGGCTCTCCCTGGCCGCGGGTGACCTGGCGGTGAAGGGCCTCATGGCGGGGCTGCTGCTGCTGCCCTACCGCGCGCTGCTGCCGCGCCTGACCACCTGGGCCGCGCCTTGACACGGCCCCGCGCTTGCAACACAGTCGTCGACCCCCATCTTCCTGCCCCTGACTTCCTCCGCGCCACGCCATGACCCCTGGTTTGATCCCCGCCACCATCCTCACCGGCTTCCTCGGCTCGGGCAAGACGACGCTGCTCAAGCGCGTGCTCTCCGAGGCCCACGGCCAGAAGATCGCCGTCATCGAGAACGAGTTCGGCGAGGAGAACATCGACAGCGAGATCCTCGTTTCCGACACCACCGAGCAGATCATCCAGATGAACAACGGCTGCGTGTGCTGCACGATCCGCGAGGATCTGCGCTCCACGCTGGCGAGCCTGGCCGAGAAGCGGCGCAAGGGCGAGTTGCACTTCGAGCGCGTGGTCATCGAGACCACCGGCGTGGCCGACCCCGGGCCGGTGGCGCAGACCTTCTTCATCGACGACGAGATCGCCGAGAGCTACCTGCTCGACAGCGTGCTCACCCTGGTCGACGCCAAGCATGCCCAGTCCCAGCTCGACACGCGCCAGGAGGCGCGCCGCCAGGTGGGGTTCGCCGACCAGATCTTCATCAGCAAGACCGACCTGGTGGAGCCGGCGCAAGTCGACGACCTCGTCCACCGCCTCAAGCACATGAACCCGCGCGCCCCGCAGCGTGCGGTGCACTTCGGCGAGGTGCCGATCGCCGAGGTCTTCGACCTGAAGGGCTTCAACCTCAGCGCCACGCTGGACATCGACCCCGAGTTCCTCGACGCCGGCCACGATCACGACCATCACGACCATCACCATGACCACGACCACGCCCCCGGCGAGGCCTGCAACCACCCGCACCACCATCACCACGACGACGACGTGAAGTCCTTCGTCTTCCGCAGCCGCCGGCCCTTCGACGCCGCCAAGCTGGAGGATTTCCTCGGCGCCATCGTGCAGGTCTACGGCCCGAAGATGCTGCGCTACAAGGGTGTGCTGCACATGTTGGGCAGCGAGCGCAAGGTCATCTTCCAGGGCGTGCACCAGCTCATGGGCAGCGACCTGGGCCCGAAATGGGCCGCGGGCGAGGAAAAGGGCAGCAAGATGGTCTTCATCGGCATCGACATGCCCCGCGACGTGCTGCTGCAAGGTCTCGAGCAATGCCTCGTCTGACGCCCGGGCCCACCGTCCCCGAGAACGGGGTGCGGCCGCGGCGCGGCACGTGGCTACAATCCGCGCGCCTTGAAGCCCCCCCCAGCGCAGCATGCGTCCCGCCCCACGGGACGGGCTGCGTGATCAGGCACAAACCCAGCGTTCCACGTCAGGCGAGGAGGTTCCCGTGAGCAAGCCACCGGTCAAGGCCGCGACCACAAGCAAGGCCCCGGCCAGGAGCGGCAAGACCGCGAAAGCGGGCGCGGCGGCGCCGGTGGTGACACGTGCCGCGCCCGCGGCACCCAAGGCCAAGGTGGCGGCCAAAGTGGCGGTGAAGACCCCTCCCAAGGCGCCCGGCAAGGCCGCCCCCATGACCGCCGCGAAGATGCCGGCCAAGGTGCCAGGCAAGGTGCCCGCGAAGGTGACGCCGAAGGTCGCGCCCAAGGCGGCAGCGAAGACATCGGAGCCGGCCGTTCCCAAGGCCCCGCCACCCAGCCCCGCAGCCAAGACGCCCGTGGTGAAGAGCCATGGCAAGGCCACCCCTGCGCCGGCCCCGCGCGCCAGCGCGGCCAAGCCCACCCCCAAGTCCCCCGCCGAGAAGCCGGCCCAGGCCACCCCGGCGCCGCCGGTGATGCCCACGCCGGCCCCGGTTTCCAACCGTTTCACCGATCGCTTTGCCCCCGCCCGTCCCACCACCCGACAGATGACCGAAACGGCCGATATTCCCAAGACCATCCACAAGGTCGACCCCAAGCTTGCCAACGCCTGGAAGCACAAGGCCGGCCGCGACCTCTGCGAAGCCGAGTTGCTGGCCATGCCCGACTCGGAGTACATGAACGACAAGCAGCTCGAGTTCTTCCGCGCCCTGCTGCAGCGGAACAAGGACGACCTGCTGTCCAACGCCGGCGAGACCACCGAGCACCTGCGCGAGGACACCTCCATCGTGCCCGACCCGGCCGACCGGGCCACCATCGAGGAAGAGCACGCGCTGGAGCTGCGCACACGCGACCGCGAACGCAAGCTGCTGAAGAAGGTGGCCCAGTCGCTGACGCGTCTGGAAAACGGCGACTACGGCTTTTGCGACGAGACCGGCGAGCCGATCGGGCTGGCCCGCCTGCTGGCCCGCCCCACGGCGACGCTGTCACTCGAAGCGCAGCAGCGCCGCGAGCTCAAGCAGAAGATGTTCGGTGATTGACCTGCCCGCCTGAGCGCCCCCAGGGCCGGGCACACCCGGCCCGCCCCCCGATGGGGTTCAAGCATCGTGGCAGAGTCACATTTGCTCGAGAGGCGGTGCAGGCCACGGGGTCCGGCGAGCCCCTGCGGAGTACCATTCCAGCCCACATGGCCGACAACGAGAAAACCGAGAGCTTCTTTCGCAAGGTGGTGCGGTTCGTTGCCAACCCGGCCACCGACTGGACCGACCTGAACTCGCGCCAGGACGACTCGCGCGAGCTCGAGATCGAGAAGTCCGAGCTCAAGGCCATGATCGAGCGCAAGCGGCGCAACGACTTCGTGCGCAAGCGCGAGTTCGACATGCTGCGCCGCGTGCGCCGCGAAGGGCTCTCGCCCGAACAGCTCGCCGCCCTGGGCGGCTCGTCGCGGCTGGACGACTCCGAAGCCCGCCTGCCGGACAACGCCTCGCGCCCCGATGGCGTGAAGGCCAAGATCGACGAGATCGAGCAGCAGATGGTGGGCGACGCCGGCTTCGGCCCGTCCACCCGGCGCGCGGCACCGTTTCCGCCCACGCCGTTCCCACCCGCCGCGTTCTCGACTTCGCCGCAGGCCGGCAGCGCCCTGTCCGGCGGGTCGGGCGGGTCGATGGGGAATTCATCGGCTGGCGGCCTTGTCGACGACGAGTCCCTGCCCGCGCTGCCCCCACTGCCGGCGATCAACCTCCCCCCGCCAGCGGCCCCGGCGCCGGCGCAGATGGGGCGCGGCATGCCGCCGCTGGCACCCCTGTCCAGCGTCTCGTTCGACCACTCCAGCCGCGAGCCCACGGCCGACGCCAGCGACTTCGGCAGCCCCTTCGCGGTCGAAGTGAGCGAGGTCATGCACGACCCGGAGCTCGACGAGGCCGTGATCGCCTTCGCCAACGCCGATTTCGCCCAGTGCGAGGAGGCCTTGCGCCAGATCACGCAGCAGGGCGGCGGCCGTTCGCAGCATGCCGAGACCTGGCTCGTGCTCTTCGACTTCTACCGCGCCACCGGCCAGCAACAGCGCTTCGAGAGCCTGGCGCTGGACTATGCGCAGCAGTTCGGTTGGTCGGCGCCGCAGTGGTATTCGCTGCCCAAGCTCGTCGCCGAGGCGCTGGCCGAGGAGCCCGTGGTGAGCTCGGCGGTGAGCACGCGCGGCCACGGCGACGTGGGCTGGGTGGCGCCCGAGCACCTGGACATCGAGGCCGTGGCCCGGCTGCGTTCATTGACACTGCAAATGCCGCTGCCGTGGGTCTTCGACTGGAGCGAGCTGCGGCGCGTGGACGCCGAGGCCGCGATGCAACTGTCGATGGTCTTGCGCCTGTGGGCGGGGCAGGCGCTGGAGATGCGCTGGCTGGCCGGCGAGCGCCTCTTCTCCGTGCTCCAGGACTCCGCCCCCACCGGGGTGCGCGATGCCGACCCCGCCTTCTGGCTGACGCGGCTCGACGCGCTGCGCCTGGCCAACCGGCCCGACCAGTTCGACGAGGCGGCGATCGACTACTGCGTCACCTACGAGGTCAGCCCGCCCTCGTGGGAGGCGACGCGCTGCCGCGTGCACATCAGCGGCACCGGCACGAGCACGCGCACGCCGCCGATGTCGGTGGTCAGCGACGTCTCCACCAGCTTCCTCGAGTCGGGCCTGGCCGACGAGGGCGCCAGCGGCCTGGGCGTGTCGCATGTCGAGCTCTCTGGCCAGCTCGTGGGCGACATCAGCGCCACGCTGGCCAGGCTGCAAAAGGAGCTCGGCGCCGCGCCGCTGGTGAGCGTGTCGTGCGCGCGGCTCATCCGCGTCGACTTCATCGCCGCGGGCGACCTGCTCAACTGGGTGCTGGCGCGGCGCAACGAAAGCCGCGCCGTGCAGTTCGTCGACACGCACCGCCTGGTGGCGCTGTTCTTCGGCGCCATGGGCATCAACGAGCACGCGCGCGTGCAGGTGCGTAAAGTATGACCTCCCCGTAGCGCCTACGGCGCTCCCCCCAGGGGGCGCCGCCGATGGCCCGGCCAAGCCGGTTCGATGGCGGCCGCTTGTAGGCCGCCTCCTTGCACCCCAGGTGAACCCCCATATGGACTCCTACCACGGCACGACCATCGTCAGCGTGCGCCGCGGCGCCCTCGTCGCCCTGGGCGGCGACGGCCAGGTGACGCTCGGCCAGATCGTCGTCAAGGCCAGCGCGCGCAAGGTGCGCAAGCTCTACAAGGAGCAGGTGCTGGCGGGCTTCGCCGGCGCCACGGCCGACGCCTTCACGCTCTTCGAGCGCTTCGAGGCCAAGCTCGAGAAGCACCAGGGCCTTCTGCAGCGCGCCGCCATCGAGCTCACCAAGGACTGGCGCACCGACCGCGTGCTGCGCCGTCTGGAGGCGATGCTCGCCGTGGCCGATGCGACGAGCTCGCTCGTCATCACCGGCAACGGCGACGTGCTCGAACCCGAGTACGGCATCGTCGCCATCGGCTCGGGCGGCGCCTACGCCCAGGCCGCGGCGCGCGCGCTGCTGGCGCACACCGAGATGCCCCCCGCGCAGATCGTCAAGCGCTCGCTGGAGATCGCCGGCGACATCTGCATCTACACCAACCAGAACCACGTCGTCGAAGAACTGTGAGCCCCCAAGCTCGCTAGCGCTCGCTACCCCCCACAGGGGCCGTCCGCCTGCGGCCCGGCAGAGCCGGTTCCGCGGCGGGAATCTTGGCTGGGACGAGGCTTGGCGCCAGGACCATTGACATGAGCATGACCCCGCAAGAGATCGTCTCCGAACTCGACCGCCACATCGTCGGCCAGCAAGCGGCCAAGCGCGCCGTGGCCATCGCGCTGCGCAACCGCTGGCGGCGCCAGCAGGTCGATGCCGGCCTGCGCGGCGAGATCACGCCGAAGAACATCCTCATGATCGGCCCCACCGGCGTGGGCAAGACGGAGATCGCGCGGCGCCTGGCGCGGCTGGCCGACGCGCCCTTCATCAAGGTCGAAGCCACCAAGTTCACCGAGGTGGGCTACGTGGGCAAGGATGTCGACACCATCGTGCGCGACCTCGTCGACATCGCCGTGAAGCAGGAGCGCGAGCGCCAGATGCGTGCCAGGCGCGCCGCCGCCGAGGACGCCGCCGAAGAGCGCGTGCTCGACATCCTGGTGCCGCTGCCGCGGGATGCGCGCGCCATCGGCTTCGGCGGCGAGGGGGCCACGCCCGACAGCACCGCGCGCCAGGTGATGCGCAAGCGCCTGCGCGAGGGGGCGCTCGACGACAAGGAAATCGAGCTCGACCTGGCCGAGCCCCGCCCGTCGCTGGAGATCCTCGGTGCCCAGGGCATGCCCGGCATGGAGGACATGGCCGAGCAGCTCAAGGGCCTGTTCAGCCAGATGGGCCAGGGACGGCGCAAGACGCGCAAGCTCAGGATCGACGAGGCGCTCAAGCTGCTGGTGGACGAGGAGGCGGGCAAGCTCGTCAACGAGGACGAGATCCGCGCCAGCGCGCTGGCCCATGCCGAGGGCAACGGCATCGTCTTCATCGACGAGATCGACAAGGTGGCCTCGCGCAGCGAGCACGGCACCGCGGAGGTCAGCCGCCAGGGCGTGCAGCGCGACCTGCTGCCGCTGGTCGAGGGCACCACGGTGAGCACCAAGTACGGGCACGTGAAGACCGACCACATGCTGTTCATCGCCAGCGGCGCCTTCCACCTCGTCAAGCCGAGCGACCTGATCCCCGAGCTGCAGGGCAGGTTCCCCATTCGCGTCGAGCTCGGCTCGCTGTCGGTGGCCGACTTCGAGGCCATCCTCACCAGCACGCAGGCCAGCCTGGTGAAGCAGTACCAGGCGCTGCTCGCCACCGAGGGCGTGACCCTCGACATCACGCCCGAGGGCGTGCGCCGCCTCGCGGAGATCGCCTACGAGGTCAACGAGCGCACCGAGAACATCGGCGCACGCCGGCTGGCCACGGTGATGGAGCGGCTGCTCGACGAGGTGAGCTTCGACGCCCCCAACCGCGGCGGCCAGACGGTGGTCATCGACGCCGCGGCGGTGGATGCGCGGCTGGCGGACCTGGCGCGCGACGAGGACCTGTCGCGCTTCATCCTCTAGTA
>DYOR01000195.1 GCA_020720385.1 Rubrivivax sp. | reverse complement strand
CGACCCCGGGCGCTGGACCGCCGATCCCCGCTGGGGCCGGCTGGCGCTCGCCTGAGCCGCAGGGCGCCGGGCAGGGCCGAGAGCCCGGACCTGTGCACTCGTCCTTCCCCCGGTGAGCACGCCGCGCCGTGCGGTCCTCGGCGGTCGTAGGTGGGTGCCGCACGGGTGAGGACACCCGTGCCACCTGCATGCGACCGCACGGGGTGCGGAAGCGACCGAGAGGGGTCCGGAAGCGACCGACAGGGGCGGATAGGCCGTCGAAAGCATCCCATCCCCAGAGTAAAGGCCGGCACGCCTCTTGCTCGGGCCGCCGGCCCATCCGGCGGCTGCGTGCGAAGCGTACACCCGTGCCCGGCCCGGGCGGGGAGCCGGCGACGAGGAGGTGGTGGCGAGGGAGGGGCGAGGCTGAGGGGCGGCAGTCCTTCACCGCTCGCCAGAAATGACCCGAGCCTGCTCGTCAGGAGTGATCCATGGTCGGAGCGTGACGCGACTGCGCGACGAGGGGGCGCGGCGAGGTGGCGGGGCGCGCGCAGGACGCACGAGGCCCCCGGAAGCGGAAGGCTTCCGAGGGCCGGGGCGAGGCGGGCATGAGGGCGGGCTTCAGCCGGTGACGTCGCGCAGGGAGGGGCCGTCGATGCGGACGGTGTGGCAGCGTTCGCGCAGGCGGCCCAGGAGGGCCTCGACGAGGGCCTTGTTGCCGAGGAAGTTGGGCCACTCCTCGTAGTCGAGGTTGGTGGTGATGATCGTCGGGCGGCGCCGGTAGCGCTCCTCCATGAGCTTGAAGAAGATGTTGGTCTGCTCGGGTTTCAGGTTGAGGTAGCCCATCTCGTCGATGAGCAGGACGTCCACGCGCACGAGGCGGTCGAGGAGCTTTCGGGAGGAGCGGTCGGCGAGGGAGGCGTACATCTCGTCGAAGAGGTCCTGGGCGCGGATGAAGAGGCCGCGCTGTCCGTTCTGCAGGGCCTTGAGCAGCAGGCCGCAGGCGAGGCCCGTCTTGCCGACGCCGGTCTTGCCGATGAAGACGATGTTCTCGGCCTTGGCGACGAAGTCGAGCTGGGCGAGGGTGCGGATCTGGCGCTGGTCGACGGCGGGCTGGCGCTTGAAGGGGAAGGTCTCCAGCGACCAGTTCGCGTCGGGCAGGCGGGCGCGCTCGATTCTCCAGGCGAGGGCGCCCTCCTGGCGGGCGTGCCACTGCGCGCGCAGGAGCCGGGCGAGCAGCTCGCGGTACGGCATCTTCTTCTTCTCGGCGCCGGCGAGCTCGTCGTCGAGGATCTCGCGGATCTTCTTCAGATGCAGGTTCTTCAGGAGCTGGTCCAGGTCGTCATTCATCGGGATCGTCCTCGGGGCCGGGCGTGGCGGCGCGCTGCGGGAGCGGGAAGATCTCGCCGGCGATGCCGCGCAGCACGAGGCGCTCGAGCCGGTCGAGATCGAAGAGGCCGTACTGCAGGGCGGTCTGCGCGGCGGCCACGAGCGGGGCGCGCGGATACTCGCGCACGAGGCGCAGCAGGCCGCGCGCGGCGACGGTGCCGCGGCCGGGCGCCTTCGCGCGCAGGGCCGCGAGGTACGCGTCGAGCTCCGGCGCGGCGCGCGCCAGCTCGGCGATCTCGGTCGGCTCGGCCTGCGCCTTGCGTCCCTGGCCGCGCGGCGGGCGGTGCGCGGCGTCCGTGACGTGCTGGTCGGGGCCGCCGTCCCAGATGCGCCGGTGCGCGGCGACGCGGCGCGGCCCCTCGAAGATCTCGATCGCGTCCTTGAGCTCGTGCACCTCGACCTGCCGGCCGATGAGCGTGTACGGCGCCGAGTACCGGTGGCGGTGCACGTTCACGTAGCCCTCGACATCGACGATGCGGTGGTGGATCTCGCGCACGTCGGGCACCCACGCGGGCAGGGCCTTGAGCGAGGGCAGCTCCGCCGCGAAGAGCTCGCGCGGGCTCGCGTGCAGGTGGCGGCGCGCGGTGGCGTTCACCTTGTCGCACCAGACCCGCGCCTGCGCGTTGAGGTCCTCCCAGTCGGCGGCCGGCCGGCGCGCCAGGAAGTTGTTCTCGATGTAGTCGAAATTGCGCTCCACGCGCGCCGAGCGGTTCGCGTCGCCCAGCTCGTGCGCGGCGAATTGGAAGCCGTAGCGCTCGGCGAAGGCGGTCATCTCGGGCACGGGCTCCATGCGCGCGCCCGTGCCGCGCAGCACCACGACGTGCGAGTTGTCGAGCATGCAGCGCCCGCACGCGCCGCCGTAGTACGCGAGCGCGTCGGCGAGGAAGACCTTGCACAGGAAGCGGTTGAAGGTCGGGTAGATCTGCAGGAAGAGCATGTGCGAGTAGCCGAGCACCAGCGACGCGGTCTGCGCCTTCACCTTGCGCCCGGCGAGCTCCACCTCGTGCGGCGAGGTGTCGTGCTGCATCTCCTGGCCCGGCGCGAAGTCGTAGCGGCCGGCCGGCTTCTTCGGCTCGTGCCCGATGCCGTGCCGGCGGCAGTACGCCGTGAGCGCCTGGTACGAGAGCGTCGCGCCCGTCTTCACAAGCTCCTCGTGCACCCGCACCAGGTTGCCCTTGCACGCCGGCACGAGCTCCAGAATCGCGTCGCGGTGCGGCGCCGCCTTCTCCTCGCGCTCGACGGCCGGCACCTCCTCGCTGCCGCTGCCGAGCACGTCGCGCACGCTGCCGCGCGACACCTTGAGCGCCTTCGCGATGGCCCGGCTGCCGCATCCCTGCTCATGCAGGCGCAGAATGGCCGCCCGCAGCACCTGATCCAGCATCGGAGAGCTCCGTGTCCACGGTTGTGAAGAGCGCCTGCACATCCGCGCGCGCCTGCGCGGCGCAGCGGCGCGCCTCGTCGCGCTCCGCCGCCGAGAGCTGCCGGCAGAGCCCCTCGCGCAGCCGCCGGCGCACCCGCCGCGACAGCCCCGCGAGCGCGCCGAAATCCCCGAGCAGCTGCTGCGCCGGCGGCTTGTCCGGCGCCGGCCGGCGCGCCTCCCGCTGCGCCCGCAGGAAGAGCCACGGGTCGCTCAGCACAAGCTCGCGCGCCTTGTCCCCGCCCGACACGAGCGCCGCGTACAGCTCGCCCACCTGGCGGCTCGTCGCCTTGCCGCCTCTGCACAGCGCCTCGCACAGCCGCACGCACTCGTCGCGATTGGCGCGCGCCAGGGGGCTCAGATACTTCTGCGCCGCGTGCGCCCCCAGCCTTCCGGCGCGCACCTGCTCCTGCACCTCGCCCGGCAGCTCCTCCACCAGCGCGAGCCGCCGGCTCACCCAGCTGCCCGTGCGGTCGAAGCGCCGCGCCAGCTCCTCGCCGCTCAGCCCGAAGCGCTCGTGCAGCTCGCGCAGCAGCCACGCCTGCTCGAAGGCGTCGTCGCCCTCGCCCGCGCGCATCAGCCGCTCCAGCACCAGCGCGTCCGCCTGCGCGAGCTCCCACGCCATCGCGCGCACCGTGTCCGCCCGCAGCGCCTTGAGCGCCCGCACCCGCTTGCACCCGTCCACCAGCACGAAGGCCGCGCCCTCCGGCACCACCACCACCGGCTGCTGCTGCCCGCGCTCGGCGAGGCTCGCCAGCAGCCGACGCTCGCGCTCCGGCGCGCGCCGCCGCAGCGGCTCGTAGCGCAGGTCCAG
>DYOR01000053.1 GCA_020720385.1 Rubrivivax sp. | reverse complement strand
AAGGTGCCGATGTGGCCGGTGCACACCTGGCTGCCCGACGCCCACGTCGAGGCGCCCACCGGCGGCTCGGTGGTGCTGGCGGCGATCATGCTCAAGCTCGGCGCCTACGGCTTCCTGCGCTTCTCGCTGCCCATCACGCCCGATGCGGCGCGCGAGTATGCCTGGCTCATCATCGCGCTGAGCCTCGTCGCGGTGCTCTACATCGGCGTGGTGGCGCTGGTGCAGCGCGACATGAAGAAGCTCGTCGCCTACAGCTCGGTGGTGCACATGGGTTTCGTCACCCTGGGTTTCTTCATCTTCAACGAGCTCGGGGTCAGCGGCGCGATCGTGCAGATGATCAGCCACGGCTTCGTTTCGGGTGCCATGTTCCTGTGCATCGGCGTGCTCTACGACCGCGTGCATTCGCGCGAGATCGCGGCCTACGGCGGCGTGGCCAATACCATGCCGCGCTTTGCCGCCTTCGCCGTGCTCTTCGCCATGGCCAATTGCGGGTTGCCCGGCACGGCCGGTTTCGTCGGCGAGTGGATGGTCATCCTCGGGGCGGTGAAGTTCAACTTCTGGGTCGCCGCGGGCGCGGCCACGACGCTGGTGTTCGGCGCCGCGTACACGCTGTGGATGGTCAAGCGCGTGATCTTCGGCGACGTGGCCAACGCCCAGGTGAAGGCGCTGGCGGACATCGACGGCCGCGAATTCCTCATGCTCGCCCTGCTCGCCGCGGCGGTGCTGTGGATGGGCCTGTATCCCAAGCCCTTCACCGACACCATGAACGTCTCGGTGACCGAGCTCCTGCGGCACGTGGCCATGGCCAAGACCCACTGACGGCGCGCGAGGCAGACCCCCCATGAACTGGCCCGTCATCGTCCCCGAGATCTGGCTGCTGCTGCTGGCCTGTGCGGTGCTGCTCGTCGATCTCTTCAACGCCGACGCCCAGCGCCGGCCCGCGTTCTGGCTCACGCAGGCGGGCATCGCCGTGTTCGTGGCGCTGCACCTGGCTTCCTACAACGCCGGCCGCACGGTCTACGGCATGCAGGGCATGGTCGTGGCCGACCCCCTGGGCGACCTGCTGGCCAGCCTTGCCGGCCTGGCGATGATGGTGTCGCTGGCCTACGCCCGGCCGACACTGGCGGCGCGCGACATGCTCAAGGGCGAGTTCTACCTGCTCGCGCTGTTCGTGCTGATGGGCATCTCGGTGATGTGCTCGGCGAACAATTTCCTCGTCGTCTACCTCGGGCTGGAACTGATGAGCCTGTCGCTCTACGCGCTCGCGGCGCTGCGCCGCGACCACGCCGTGGCCACCGAGGCGGCGATGAAGTACTTCGTGCTCGGCGCGCTGGCCAGCGGCTTCCTGCTCTACGGCATGAGCATGATGTACGGCGCCACCGGCACGCTGGAGATCCCGCGCGTCTTCGAGCGCATCGCCACCGGCCGCATCAACAAGGAAGTGCTCGTCTTCGGCCTCGTCTTCATCGTCGGCGGGCTGGGCTTCAAGCTCGGTGCGGCACCCTTCCACATGTGGGTGCCCGACGTCTACCAGGGGGCGCCGACCGCGGTGACGCTGCTCATCGGTGGCGCGCCCAAGTTCGCCGCCTTCGCCATCACCCTGCGGCTGCTCGTCGAGGGCCTGCTCGGGCTGGCGGTGGACTGGCAGCAGATGTTCATCGTGCTCGCCGTGGCCTCGCTGGCGCTGGGCAACCTGGCGGCCATCGCGCAGACCAACCTCAAGCGCATGCTGGCCTACTCGACGATCGCGCAGATGGGCTTCGTCGTCCTCGGCCTGGCCGCCGGGGTGGTGAGCGACAACACCTTCTCCGCGGGCAACGCCTACAGCTCGGCGATGTTCTACCTGGTGGCCTACGTGCTCACCACGCTGGGCACCTTCGGGCTCGTCATGTTCCTCTCCAGCCACGGCTTCGAGAGCGAGGAGATCGCCGACCTCGCCGGCCTGGCGCGGCGCAGCCCGTGGCTCGCCGGCGCGATGACGGTGTTCATGTTCTCGCTCGCCGGCGTGCCGCCGATGATCGGTTTCTTCGCCAAGCTCGCCGTGATCCAGGCGCTGGTGACGACCAACGTGCCGCTGTACATCGGCCTGGCCGTGGTGGCGGTGCTGTTTTCCCTCGTCGGCGCCTTCTACTACCTGCGCGTGGTCAAGGTGATGTGGTTCGACGAGCCGCTGCATGCCGCGCCCATCGAGCGCAGCGCAGGCGTGACGGTGCTGCTCGCGCTCAACGGCCTGGCGGTGCTCGTGCTCGGGCCGCTGTCCGACGGCCTCATGGCGATGTGCCGCGACGCCATCGTCAAGGCCTTGACGACTTGAAGGCGCGCCGGCGATGGGCGACGACGCACACCTGATCGAACAACGCCTGTCCGGCCGCACGCTGCTGTCCGGCGGCTTCCTCGAGGTGCGGCGCGACGAGGTGCGTCTGCCCGACGGCTGCAGCACGACGCGCGAGTACATCCGCCACGGCGGCGCGGTCGGCATCGTCCCGCTGCTCGACGATGGCCGCGTGGTGCTCGTGCGCCAGTACCGCTACCCGGTGGCCCGGGTGCTGCTCGAGTGGCCCGCGGGCAAGCTCGACGCGGGCGAATCGCAGCTCGGCTGCGCCATGCGCGAACTCGCCGAGGAAACCGGCTACCGCGCACGCGAGTGGGCTTTCGGCGGCGAGATCCACAACGCGCCGGCCTACTCCACGGAGAGCATCTGGCTGTGGTTCGCGCGCGGCCTGGTGGCGGGCGAGAAGAAGCTCGACGACGGCGAGTTCGTCGACACCGTGGTGATGACGCTGGCCGAGCTCGACGCGCTGGTGGACGGCGGCGGCCTGCCCGACGTGAAGACGCAGATCGGCCTGGCCTGGCTGCACCGCTGGCGCGCCGGGAGCCGGCCGCTGCACTGGCGCGGCGCCGACACCGGCCTATGATGGGCACGCCATGAAGGTGCTCAACCTGCGCTGTGCCAACGGCCACGGATTCGAAGGCTGGTTCGCCTCCGACGAGGACTTCATGGCGCAGAACGGCGCCTCGCTCATCGAGTGCCCGCTGTGCGGCGACAAGATCGTCACGCGCACGCCGTCGGCCCCGCGGCTCAACCTCTCGGGGGCGCGCGCGCCCGAGGTCCCGGCACCGGCCGGTGCGGGCGTCGTGGCAGGCCCCCAGCCAGCCCCGGGGGCCGAGGTGCAGGCCGGCTGGCTGGCCACGGTGCGGCATCTGCTCGCTCACACCGAGGACGTGGGGGAGCGTTTTGCCGAGGAGGCGCGCCGCATCCACTATGGCGAGACACCCCACCGTGCCATCCGCGGCCAGGCCTCGGCCGAAGACCGGGCGGCGCTGCAGGACGAGGGCATCGAGACCCTGAGCATCGCCGTGCCGCGCATGCTCGACGGTCCGCTGCAGTAGAGGGCTCGCGTCCGGCGGGCGTGGAGAGAACCCCGGTGCAGACGAGACCCTATGGCAGCAGCGGCCTGCGTGTCTCGGCCCTCGGACTGGGTGCCGGCCAGATCGGCGACGCCGCACTCGATGAAGCGCAGGTGTCGCGGCTGCTGAACGCCGCCCTCGACCTGGGCATCACCTTGATCGATACCGCCCGCGGCTACGGGCTGAGCGAGGAACGCATCGGCCGCCATCTGGCGCACCGGCGTTCCGAGTTCGTCTTGTCGACCAAGGTGGGCTACGGCATTGCGGGCCAACGCGACTGGACCGCCGGCGCCGTCGAAGCAGGCATCGATGCCGCGCTGCAGCGGCTCGCCACCGACTGCATCGACATCGTGCACCTGCACTCCTGCGGCCTGCCGAGCCTGCAGGCCGGTGAGGTCGTGGAAGCGCTCCTGCGGGCACGCGACAAAGGCAAGCTGCGCACCGCGGCCTACTCGGGCGAAAACGAGGAACTGGCCTGGGCGATGGCGAGCGGGCGTTTCGGCGGCGTCGAATGCTCGGTCAACCTGTTCGACCAGGCGAACCTGGTGGGGCCGCTGGCGCGCGCCGCCGCACAGGGAGTGGGCGTCATCGCCAAGCGCGCATTGGGCAACGCACCGTGGCGCTGCGCCGCTCGCCCGTCGGGTGACTACTGCGAAACCTACTGGGAACGGATGCAGCGCCTTGCCTACGACACCTGCGGCCTGCCGTGGGATGAGTTTGCCCTGCGCTTCAGCGCCTACCAGCCCGAAGTCCATTGCGCGATCGTCGGTACGTCGTCGATCGCGCACCTGCGGCGCGACATCGCCATGGCGGAAAAAGGCGCGCTGCCTACTTCCGTGGTGGCCACGGTTCGCCAGCGCTTCCAGGCGCTGGGCGCCGGCTGGAGGGGCGAGGTGTAGGCGGCGCGCCTGCCTGGAACGCCGGCGAAGCCCGCGCCGGCGGCCGCACAGGCCCCGATGCGCTGCACCCGATCACAGGTCCGACCACGGCAGGACATTCACCCCTTCGCGCGTGAACCGGGTGTGCCCGCCGTAGACCAGCCCGAGATGCACGGCAGAAAATCGGCCACGTTCGGTGGCGTACTTGTGCCACTTCCCGAGCTGGCGAAAGGCGTCGGACGCGACCGTGGGGCCGGACTTGATTTCGACCGCGGCGATCTCGGTGCCGCGCTCCATCACCACGTCCACCTCGGTGCCGATGTTGTCGCGCCAGAAGTGCAGCGGCTCGCGCAGCCCCTGGTTGACGCGGGTTTTCATCAGTTCGTTCACCACCAGGGTTTCGAACAACGCCCCGCGCAGCGGGTGGGACCGGATCTCGCTCTCGGTGTGGATGTCCATCAGCGCCGCGGCCAGGCCCACGTCGGTCATGTACAACTTGGGCATCTTGACCAGCCGCTTGCCGAAGTTCGCCACATGCGGGCGCACAAAGTGAATCAGGTAGCAGGTTTCCAGGATGGACAACCAATGCTTGACCGTCTTGTCGGCCACCCCGACGTCGCTGCCCAGCGACTGCATGTTCAGCAGTTGGCCCGTGCGCGCGGCGGTGAGCTTGAGGAAGCGCTGGAAAGCGCTCAGGTCCTGGATCGCGGCGAGTTGCCGTGCGTCGCGTTCGGCATAGGTGACCAGGTAGCCCTGCAGCCACTCGTGCGGCTCCAGCGAGCGTGAGTAGATGGCCGGGAAGAAGCCCTTGAGAAGGTGGCTGGCGTAGTCGGCTTCCAGCAGGCCTGCGCCTCGAAGCTCGGCCATCGACAACGGCAGCAGTTCCACCAGCGCCGTGCGCCCGGCCAGGCTTTGCGTCACTCGGGACAAAAGTGTCAGGTTCTGCGACCCCGTCAGCACGAACTGCCCCATCTGGCCCGAGGCATCCACCACCCCCTGCAGTTCGGAGAACAGCTCGGGTGCGTTCTGCGCTTCGTCGATGACGGCACCCCCTGGGAACTGGCGCAGGAACTCCGCCGGGCGCAGGCGCGCGAACTCGCGCTGCGCGGGGGATTCGAGAGTGACGTACGGCTTGTGCGGCAGCAACGTGCGCACCAGCGTGGTCTTGCCAGACTGGCGTGGGCCGGTCACGGTGACGACAGGAAAGCCTTCGAGCAGGCGCAGGACGCGGGGGGCGGCGAGGCGTGGGATCATTCTTTACAGATTCGTATTCCAATATCGATATTGTAAAACGTGGAGAGGGGGGCTCGAACGCCCGTTCTGGCCCCTTCGCCTGCCTGCCTGTTTCAGCTCGGCGCGCTGAGCGTGCGGCTGCCGACGAAACCGATGCGGTCGGCCGTGGCCACGAGATGCGGGCCGGCAGACGCGCCGTTCGCTACAGCACGCGCCCCGGGTTCATCAAGCCCTGCGGGTCGAGCGCGGCCTTGATGCTGCGCATGAGCTGCAGGGCCACCGGCGACTTGCGCGCCGCGAGTTCGTCGCGCTTGAGCTCGCCGATGCCATGCTCGGCGGAGAACGAACCGCCGCGTGCGGCCACGGCGTCGAAGACCAGGGTGTTGACGCGGTGTTCCATCTCCTCGAGGAAGCGCGCCGGGTCGCCACCGGCGGGGGCCTGCACGTTGTAGTGCAGGTTGCCGTCGCCCAGATGGCCGAAGTCGACCAGGCGCACGCCGGGGATGAGGGCCTGCAGCGCCGCGTCGGTGTGCGCCACGAATTCGGGGATGCTCGAGACCGGCAGCGAGATGTCGTGCTTGATGTTCAGCCCCTCCTCGACCTGCGCCAGCGGCACCGATTCGCGCAGCTGCCACAGCGCGGCGGATTGCGCCAGGCTCTCGGCCACCGCGGCATCGCTCACCGTGCCGGCTTCCAGGGCGGCGCCGAGCAGGGCCTCGAAGCGCTCGCGCGCCTGGGCCTCGCCCTCGGTGTCGCTTTGCTCGAGCAGCACCGTCCACGGCGCCGCCGGCAGCGGGCGCGGCAGGGCGGGGAAGTGCCGTGCCACGAGGTCCAGTGCGAAGCGGTTCATGACCTCGAAGCCGGTCAGCCCGGCGCCCAGGCGCGCGCGCGCCAGCTCGAGCAGGGCGACGCAATCGGCCATCGAGGCGCACGCCGCCAGCGCCGTGGTGGTGGCCGCGGGTTGCGGCGCGAGCTTCATCGTCGCCGCGGTGATGATGCCCAGCGTGCCCTCGCTGCCGATGAACAGGTCGCGCAGGTCGTAGCCGGTGTTGTCCTTGCGCAGCCCGCTCAGGCCCTCCCAGACCTCGCCCGCCGCCGTCACCACCTCCAGCCCCAGGCACAGCTCGCGCGCGTTGCCCCAGCGCAGCACCTGCGTGCCGCCGGCATTCGCAGCCAGGTTGCCGCCCAGCGTGCAGCTGCCCTCGGCAGCCAGGCTCAGGGGGAAGAGCAGGCCGCGCTCGGCCGCCGCCTGCTGCACCGCCTGCAGAATGCAGCCGGCCTCGGCGGTGAGCGTGAGGTTGGCCTCGTCGATGGCGCGGATGCGGTTCAGGCGCTGCAGGCTGAGCAGCACCTGCGTGCCGCTGGCGTCGGGCACGCCGCCGCCCACCAGGCCGGTGTTGCCGCCCTGCGCGACGATGCTCGCGCCATGTGCCGCGCAGGCGCGCACCACCGCGGCGACCTCGGCGGTGCTGCCCGGGCGCACCACGGCCAGGGCACGGCCGTGCCAGCGGCGGCGCCAGTCGATCTCCCAGGCGGAGAGGTCGCCCTCGGTGAGGACATGGGCCGGGCCGACGGCCGCGCGCAGCATTTGGAGCAAGGGCATGTTCATCGGTATCACGAAGGGGTCTGGGCAAGCCGTTCGCCCCGGCGCAGCCGCCGGCGCACGTAGAGGGCCGCCGCGCCGAAGACGACGAGGCACAGCGCCACCTCGGTCAGCGCAAGCGCCACGCCGCGCCCGCTCTCGGTGGTGGCGCGCACGACGCCTTCCATGAAGTACAGCCAGACGAGCAGGCTCAGCCAGCGGAAGGTGTAGAGGCGGTGGCGCAGCAGCCCCGGCACGCAGGGCAGCAGCGGCAGCACCTTCAACGCCAGGGTGCCGCGGCCGGTGGGTGCGAGCCACAGCTCCCAGGCCAGCCCCAGCGCGATGAGGGCGAGCAGGCCGGCCACCACCACCGCGCGCGTGGTGCGCACCACGGCGTCGGGGGCTGGGGGCGAGGTCATGCTGGCATCATAGCCAGCATGAACACCTTGACGCGCCGGGCAGGCGAACTCGGCGCCGGCGTGCAGTCGCTGCTGCAGGCCCTGCGCCGCTGGCCCTGGTTCGACACCTTGCGCACCCTGCGCCAGCGTTTCCGCGAAGACCGCCTGGGCCTGACGGCGAGCAGCCTGACCTTCACCACGCTCATCGCGCTGGTGCCGCTGGTGACGGTGATGCTGGCGGTGTTCACGGCCTTCCCCATGTTCGCGGGCTTCGAGACCGCGCTGCAGAAGTACTTCCTGCAAAACCTGGTGCCCGACAACATTGCGCGGCCCGTGCTGCGCTCGCTCACGCTGTTCGCCGGCAAGGCGCGCAGCATGGGCACGGCCGGGCTGGTGATGCTGGTGGTCACGGCGCTGGCGCTGGCGCTGACCATCGACCGCACGCTCAACGCCATCTGGCGCGTGCGCCGGCCGCGGCCCTTTGCGCAGCGCATCCTGGTCTACTGGGCCGCGCTCACGCTCGGGCCCCTGGCGCTGGGCGTGAGCCTGTCGCTCACCTCCTACGCCGTGTCGGCCTCGCGCGGGCTGGTCTCGGCCCTGCCCGGCGGCGTGGGCCTGCTGCTCGACGCGGTGCAGTTCCTGCTGCTCGCCGCCGCCACCGCCGGGCTCTTCCACTACGTGCCCAACGCCCACGTGCGCTGGCGCCATGCCTGGGCCGGCGCCGCCTTCGTCGCCATCGCCTTCGAGCTGGCGAAGAAGGCCCTGGCCTGGTACGTGGAGACGGTGCCCACCTATTCGGCGGTCTACGGCGCCTTCGCCACGCTGCCCATCTTCCTGCTCTGGATCTACCTGGGCTGGGTGATCGTGCTCCTGGGTGCCGTCATCGCCGCCTACGCCCCCAGCCTGCAGATGCGCGTGGCCACGCGCGCGCCCACGCCGGGCTGGCGCTTCGAGCTCGCGCTGGCCGTGTTGCAGCGCCTGCGTGCGGCCACGCAGGGCCGGGCGCGCGGCCTGTCGCTGGCGGCGTTGGCCGAGGGCCTGCGCGCCGATCCGTTGCAGCTCGAGCCCATCGTCGAGCTGCTCGCCGAGATCGACTGGGTGGCGCGCCTGGACGAAGGCGACGAGGCGCGCCATGTGCTGCTGTGCGACCCGGCGCACACGCCGCTGGCGCCCTTGCTCGAACGCACGCTGCTGCCGCGCGGCGGTGCCGGCGCCACCTTCTGGCAGCGCGCCGCCCTGGACGCCAGGACGCTCGCAGAGGCGCTCGCGCCCTGAGCCGGGCGCCCAGGCGCCCGGCTCGCCCTCGCGTCCCGGCTCAGCCCAGCGCGCCGCGCAATGCGGCGAGCACCGGGTCGGGGCTTTCCTGCATCAGGAAGTGGCCAGCGGGCACCGCGTGCACTCGAGCGCGCAGCACCTGGGCGAGCTCGCGTGCGCTGCGCGGCAGGGTCATCTGGTCGTGTTCGCCGAGCACCAGGGTGGCCGGGCAGCGCACCTGCGCGGCCGCCTCCATGCCCTGCGTGTACGCGTGGCAGGCCGTGAAGTCGGTGTGGAAGAGGCGCTCGTCGCCCTGCGCGCGCCACACCTGGTGCATGAGGCCGCGCGCGGCACCGCGCAGCCACACACCCGGGCTCGGGAACGAGGGCTTGGCGGCCAGGGTGGAGAAGGAATAGGTGACCACGCGCTCGATCGCCGCGGGCGTGTCGGCCAGGGACAGGTCGAGCAGCGCCTGCGGCACCGGCATGGGCACGCAGGTGCCGAGCATGGCCAGCTGGGTGGCACGCTGCGGTGCGCGTGCGGCCGCTTCCAGCGCCACCAGCGAGCCCATGCTGTGCCCCACCCAGGCCGCCCGCGCCACGCCCAGGGCGTCGAGCAGCGCCAGGGCCCAGCGGGCCATCTCCTGCACCGTGGCCAGGGCCGGGCCGGCACTGCGCATGTGGCCTGGAAGGTCCGCGGCGAGCACGCCGTGCCCGTGGTGCGCGAACCAGCGTGCCAGCAGCGTCCACACCGTATGGTCGTTCATCGCGCCGTGGATGAAGACGACGCAGGGCAGGGCAGGATCGAAGGGCACGCCGCCGGTGTAGGCGTAGACCGCCTGGGGTCCGTTCGGGCCATCGACCGTCACCTTCATGCCGCCTCTCCCAGAGCTCGGGGCCGGCATGCAGTGCGCAAATGCGCGCAGGCGCATTTGCACGTCCTCATGCCGCCTTCTCCGCCGCACGCAGCGCGCGCTTGAGGTCGTCGACGAGGTCGTCGGGGTCCTCCAGGCCGATGCTCAGGCGGATCGTTCCCGGCGTGATGCCCGCGGCCGCCAGGGCCGCGTCGTGCATGCGGAAATGCGTCGTCGAGGCCGGGTGGATGACGAGCGAACGGCAGTCGCCCACGTTGGCCAGATGGGAGAAGATCTGCAGCCCCTCGATGAACGCCTGGCCCTGGGCGCGCGAACCCTTCAGGTCGAAGCTGAAGACCGCGCCACAGCCGCGCGGCAGCAGCCTCTTGGCGAGCGCGTGGCTGGGGTGGCCCTCGAGCTCCGGGTAGGCCACCCGCGCCACCATCTTGTGCGCGGCGAGGAAGGCCACCAGCTTGCGCGTGTTCTCCACGTGGCGCGCCATGCGCAGCGGCAGGGTCTCGATGCCCTGCAGGATGAGCCAGGCGCTGTGCGGGCTCATGCACGCGCCGAAGTCGCGCAGGCCCTCGCGCCGCGCGCGCATGAGGAAGGCGCCGTCGCTGCTTTCCTCGCTGAAGACCATGCCGTGGAAGCCGTCGTAGGGCTGGTTCAGCTCGGGGAAACGTGCGGCGCGGCTCCAGTCGAAGCGCCCGCTCTCGACGAGCACGCCGCCGACCACGGTGCCGTGGCCGCAGAGGAACTTGGTCGCCGAGTGGAAGACGAGATCGGCGCCGTGCTCGAACGGGCGCATGAGCCAGGGCGTGGTGAAGGTCGAGTCCACCAGCAGTGGCAGCCCGGCGTCGTGGGCGATGGCGCTCACGCTGGGGATGTCGAGCACCTCCAGCCCCGGGTTGCCCAGGGTCTCGCCGAACAACATGCGTGTCTCGGGCCGGATGGCGGCGCGCCAGGCGGCCATGTCGCCGGGCTTGACGAAGGTGGTGCGGATGCCGAAGCGCGCCAGCGTGTAGTGCAGCAGGTTGTGGCTGCCCCCGTAGAGCGCGCTGCTGGCCACGATGTGCGAGCCCGCGCCGGCCAGCGTGGCCACGGCCAGGTGCAGCGCGGCCTGGCCGCTGGCGGTGGCCAGGGCGCCGCTGCCGCCTTCGAGCGCCGCGACGCGTTCCTCCAGCACCGCATTGGTGGGGTTGCTGATGCGGCTGTAGACATGGCCCGAGCGCTCCAGGTCGAACAGGCTGGCGGCGTGCTCGCAGCTCGCGAAGACGAAGCTCGTGCTGAGGTGGATGGGCACCGCGCGCGCGCCCGTGGCCGCATCCGGGGCGGCGCCGGCATGCAGCGCGAGGGTGTCGAAGCCGGGGTCGGAAGCGCCAGCCATGGGGGCCTTCAGGGGGTGGGCGTGCGCAGATTGTGGGACATATCGCCGCGCAGTCCGCCGCCCGCAGCGTGTCGCGCCGCGCCGTCCGCCGATGGCCCCGCAAAGCCGGTTCCGTGGCGGGAAACTTGGTGAGGATGTGCTGCAGCGCTTCTAGAATCCACGGATGCCTGGCTCCACCTTCGGCGAACTCTTTCGCGTCACCAATTTCGGCGAGAGCCACGGCCCGGCGATCGGCTGCGTGATCGATGGCTGCCCGCCGGGCCTGGCCTTGTGCGAGGCCGACATCCAGCGCGAGCTCGACCGGCGCCGCCCCGGCACCAGCCGCCACGTGACGCAGCGCCACGAGCCCGATGCGGTGGAGATCCTCTCCGGCGTGCACGAAGGCCTCACCACCGGCACGCCGATCGGTCTGCTCATCCGCAACACCGATGCGCGCAGCAAGGACTACGGCAACCTCCTGGACACCTTCCGTCCCGGCCATGCCGACTACACCTATTGGCGCAAGTACGGCCACCGCGACCCGCGCGGCGGTGGGCGCAGCAGCGCCCGGCTCACCGCGCCCATGGTCGCCGCCGGTGCGGTGGCGCGCAAGTGGCTGCTCGAGAAGCACGGCACGCGCTTCATCGGCTGGATGAGCGCGCTGGGCGAGATCGCGATCCCCTTCGTCGACGCCGAGCACATCGCGCACAACGCCTTCTTCGCGCCGAACGCCGAAATCGTGCCGCAGCTCGAGGCGCACATGGACGCGCTGCGCCAGGCGGGGGACTCGTGCGGTGCGCGCATCGAGGTGCGCGCCATGGGCGTGCCCGTGGGCCTGGGCGAGCCGCTCTTCGACAAGCTCGACGCCGACATCGCCTACGCCATGATGGGCATCAACGCCGTCAAGGGCGTGGAGATCGGCAGCGGCTTCGGCGTGGTGGCGCAGCGCGGCAGCGTGCACGGCGACGAGCTCACGCCGCAGGGCTTTGCCAGCAACCACGCCGGTGGCGTGCTCGGCGGCATCAGCACCGGGCAGGACCTGGTGGTGAGCATCGCCATCAAGCCGACGAGCTCGATCCGCACCGCCAGGGCCTCGATCGATCGCGCCGGCCAGCCCACCACGGTGCAGACGCTGGGCCGGCACGACCCCTGCGTGGGCATCCGCGCCACGCCCATCGCCGAGGCCATGCTGGCGCTGGTGGTGATGGACCATGCGCTGCGCCACCGTGCGCAGTGCGCTGACGTCGCGCTGCCCCTGCCGCCCATCGCCGGCCAGCGGCCTTGACCCCCGGCGCCACGGTGAAGGCGCCCGGCGTGGCCCGCATCTCGGGCCTGCGGCGCTTCGCCGGGCTGAGCTTCACCTACTTTGCCACCATCGGGCTGTTCAATCCCTACGCCCCGCTGTGGTTCCAGTCGCTGGGCTTCTCCACCCTCGTCATCGGTTCCATCTCCTCGCTGCAGAGCTGGACGCGCATCCTCGCGCCTTACGCCTGGAGCTGGTCGGGCGACCACAGTGGGCGGCGCGTGGAGCTCATCCGCCTGGCCGGCGCCGGGGCGCTGCTGTCCGCGCTCGGGCTGTTCGGGGTGAAGGCGGCCGTGCCGGTGGCGCTGGTCACGGCGCTGCTCTTCCTCGCCAACAGCGGCGTGGTGCCGCTGTCCGAAGCCACGCTGGCGCACCTGCTGCAGACCCCCGCGGGCATCGACCCGGCGCGCTACGGCCGCGTGCGGGTGTGGGGCTCGGTGGGTTTCATCGCCGCGGTGACGAGCTTCGGCGCCTTGCTCGAGCGCGCCGGCATTGCCGCCTTCCCTTACTTCGTCGCCGCCGTGAATGCCCTGCTGCTGCTCGCCGCGATGCGCCTGCCGGCGACGCGCGCAAGCGCCATTCACGATGCGCCCGCGCCGCCGGTGCTGCCGCTGCTGCGTCGGCCCGAGGTGGCATGGTTCTTCGCCTCGGTCTTCTTCACCGTGCTGGCGCACAGCAGCCTGTATGCGTTCTTCTCGCTCTACCTGGTGTCGCTGGGCTACGGCAAGGCCGCGGTGGGATCGCTGTGGGCGGTGAGCGTGGCGATGGAGATCGCCTTCTTCTGGGGCCAGGGGCGCTGGTTCGCCCGTTTCACGCCGCAGCGCTGGCTGGAGGTGGTGGCCGGCGTGACGGCGTTGCGCTTCGCGGCCACGGCGGCCGGTGGCGCCTGGGCGCCGGTGCTCGTGCTGGCGCAGCTCTCGCACGCCATCACCTTCGCCGCCCACCATGCCGCCTGCATCGCCCTGGTGACGCGGCACTTCCCCGGGCGCCTGCGCGGCCGTGGGCAGGCCTTGTACACGACGCTGGGCTACGGCGCATCGGGTGTTCTTGGCGGCGTGGGCGGCGGCTGGCTCATCTCGCACCTGGGCTTTGCGGCCGTGTTCTGGGCTGCCGCGGCGTGCGCCGTGCTCGGGCTGTGGTGCGCGCGGCGCGCCACGCGCGCGCTCGAGGCGGTCTGATTCGCGGCTTGTCCCGTGGGCCTCGGCGGCGCGCGGGCGCTTCGCCACGGATCCCAAAGACGCCACGGGCGCACCGGCCGCGAGCTACAGGCGGGCGCGCTGCGGCCGATATCCCGGCGTGTGGGCTCGCCGGGGTCGTTCCGCGGCGGGCGCACGCGCCAGCGTCGAGACTTCATGCCCGAATCCGTACCCCCGCAAACGCCACGCCAGCCGGCCAGCCCGGAGCCGCGCCAGCGCGCGCCTTCGCGCTGCGCGGGCCACAAGCGGGTGCGCTGGGCTATGTACCTGGCCTTTGCCGCGCTGACGGTGGTTGTGGGCTACCAGGGCTTGAGCAACCACAGACTGGAAGAAGCCCTGGCGGCCGATGCAGAGCTGCTCGACCGCGCCGGGCTGCAGCGCATGTTCTCGCAGCAGATCGGACGGGCCGCGCTGCAGTTGGCGGCTGAGCCCGCAGCGCGCGCCGAGCACACGCAGACCCTGCACGACGTCATGCGGCGTTCGGGTGACGACGCGATGGTGCTGGAGCAATTGCTGACGCGGCAGATTGCCCGCCTGCCCCACACTGCGAGCACCGTGGCCCCGGCGCTCGAAACCTGGCAGGCTGCGCGCGAGCGGCTGTGGTACCGCGGCGAGATCCTGCTGCGCATGGCCGAGTCAGGCACTGAGGACGAACTGTGGCAGCGCTCCCGGGTCGTGCAGGCGCAGGTTGGGCCGGCGCTGCAGGCCGCGGCGGGGCTCACGGCGCGGCTGCGCGAGGTCGCCGAGCAGCGTGCCGCGAGCCTGCGCGAAGACCTGCGCCTGGGCGCGTATGCCCTGCTCGGCCTGCTGGCCGTACTCAGCCTGGCCGTGGTGGAGCCCACCGCGCGCGCGGTGCGCGCGAACGCCAGGCGCCTGGCCGAGCAGGCCACCGAACTGCAGCGCCTGGCGATGGTGGCCGAGCACACCTCGGCGCTGGTGCTCATCAGCGACGCCGAGGACCGCGTGGCGTGGGCCAATCCGGCCTTTTGCACGGTCGCGGGCTGGACCGTCGCCGAGGCCACCGGGCACCGGCCGGGCGAACTGTTGGCCAACCCGCGTGCCGACGAGGCGACCGTGGCGCGCGCCCAGCGCGCGCTGAAGGAGGGCCGCGGCGTGCGCCTGGAGTGGTTGCACAAGGCGCGCGACGGGCGCGACCTTTGGCTCGACGTGGACCTGTGCCCGCTGCGCGACGAACAAGGCCGGCTGAGCGGCTTCGTGCGCGTGTGCAGCGACGTCACCGCGCGGGTGCAGCAGCAGGCCAAGCTGCAGGCCGTGTGGGCCGCCCTGCCCGCGGGGGTGATGGTGCAGGCGGTGGACGGCCGCGTCGTCGATGCCAACCACGCGGCCGAACGCCTGCTCGGCATGAGCCTGGCGGAGATGCAGCGCCGCGACCAGCGCGGTGAGGGCTGGCGCATCCTCGACGAGGAGGGCCGTGACCTCCCCGAGGCCGAGCGTCCGGTGATGCGCACCCTGGCCGCCGGCCTGCCCTTGCAGAACCAGACCATCTGCGTGCGCACGCCCGCGGGCGAGTTGCGCTGGCTGCAGTGCAACACCGAGCCGCAGCGCGACATGCAGGGCCAGGTCACCGGGGTGGTGACGTGTTTCGGCGATGTCACCGAGCGGCGCGCCATGCAGGAGCGCATCAGCGCCAGTGCGCGCACCGATGCACTCACGCGCTTGCCCAACCGCGCCGTGGTCATGGAGCGCCTGCAGCACGCCGTGGAGCACGCGCGGCGCCACCCGGGCTACGGCTTCGCCGTGCTCTTCATGGACTTCGACCGCTTCAAGCAGGTCAACGACACCCTGGGCCACAGCGCCGGCGACGAGTTGCTGCGGCAGATCGCGCAGCGGCTGCAGCGCACGCTGCGCCCGGGCGATGCGGTGGCGCGCACGGAGTCGATGAACCAGGTGGCGGCGCGGCTCGGGGGCGATGAGTTCGTGGTCGTGCTCGAGGGCGTGCACGATGTGCAGGCCGCGGGCGTGGTCGCCACACGCCTGTTGCAGGAACTGGCCGAGCCCTACCTCATCGGCGCGACGCCCGTGCAGAGCACGGCGAGCATCGGCATCGTGCTGTGTGACCAAACCGTGTGTGCCGGCGAGGAACCCGCCGAGACCTTCGCCGGGGAGGTGCTGCGCAATGCCGACACCGCCATGTACGAGGCCAAGCGCGCCGGCCGCGGCCGCTGGGTGCTCTTCGACGGCTCCATGCACGAGCGCCTGGTGCGCGCGCTCGAGGTGGAGCGCGACCTGCGCCAGGCGCTCAAGGGCGACGAGCTCTTCGTCGTCTACCAGCCCCTGGTGGACCTGGCCAGCCGGGCAACGGTCGGCGTGGAGGCGCTGGTGCGCTGGAACCACCCCACGCGCGGGCCGGTGGGCCCGGCGGAATTCATCCCCGTGGCCGAGGAGTGCGGCCTCATCGACGCCGTGGGTGCGGTGGTGTTGCGCAAGGCCTGCGCGCAGTTCATGCGCTGGCAGGCCATGCCCGACCTGGCGGCGCCGGCGCTGCTGGCGGTGAACCTCTCGCGCGCGCAGATCGGCAGCGTCGCGCTGGTGGAGCAGGTGGGTGGCGTGTTGCAGGCGTGCGGCATGCGGCCCGCGCAGCTCCAGCTCGAGGTCACCGAGAGCCTGGCGGCGCAGGACGAGCGCGTGCAGCACACGCTGCGCGAGCTCAAGACCCTGGGCGTGCGCCTGGCGCTGGACGATTTCGGCACGGGCTACTCGAGCCTGGCCTGCCTGCACCAGATGCCCGTGGACACGGTGAAGATCGACCGCAGCTTCGTCAAGCACGCCGAAACCGTGGAGTACCACCGCGTGCTCATCGAGGCCACCATACGCGTGGCACGCACCCTGGGCATGACCACCGTGGCCGAGGGCATCGAGACCGAAGGCCAGGCCGAGCTCATGCTGGCGCTTCAATGCGACCGCGGCCAGGGCTACCTCTTCGCCCGGCCGCTGGACGCCCAGGCCATCGAGGAGCGCGCGCGCGCCCAGTTCGAGGCCGAGCACGCCGACACGGCCTGATTGCGAGGTGTCCGCGCCGCGCCCGGGTGATGCCTGCCCAGGCGCAGCCCGCCCGTCCCGGCGGGCTGCAGTTCGTCACCGGGCGCGAACGCTTCGTCGCAAGGGGTACCCCCACTGCCTGCGTGTCCTTACACTGCGCCGCGCTGCCCCTTCGAGGCGCGGCGCGAGTCAGGAGGACGCATGAAGAAGGGTTGGCTGTTCGGCGGCGGCGTGGTCGTGGCCCTGCTCGCCGGGGCGGGCGTGGCGCTGCGCAGCGGTGCGCTCAAGCTCCCCGGCGGGATCGGCGTGGCGAGCGCCGAGGCGTCGGCTTCGGCGGCGGCCAAGGGTGGGCCGGGCGAGAAGAAGGACGTGACCCTCGAATTCACCCCGCGCGAGGTGGTCCAGCCCACGCTGGCGAGGCTGCCTGGCAGCGTGGAGTTCTCCGGCCCGCTGGTGGCGCCGCAGACCGCGCTGGTGCGTGCCAAGGCCGCCGGCACGCTGCTCGCGCTGAACGCCGCGGAAGGCAGCCGGGTGAAGGCCGGGCAGCTGCTCGGGCGCATCGAGCTCGCCGACCTTGCCAGCCGCCTGGCCGAGCGCCACGCCTTGCTCGAATCCGCCCGCGCCGCGCTGGCGCAGGCCGAGCGCACGCATGCCGGCAACGAGCGGCTGGCGGCGCAGAAGTTCATCTCGCCCATCGCCCTGGACAGCTCGCGCGCCGCGCTGGACACGGCGCGCGCCAACCTCGATGCGGCGCAGGCCGCACTGGACACCACCCGCGTGGGCCTGCGCGATGGCGTGCTCGTCGCACCCATCTCGGGCATCGTCGCCAAGCGCCACGTGGTTCCGGGCGAGAAGGTGAGCCTGGAGCAGCAGGTGCTCACCATCGTCGACCTCTCCACGCTCGAGCTGGCGGGCAACGTCGGCACGCACGAGGTCTCGCGCATCGCGCCGGGCATGCCCGTGCAGGTGCAGGTCGAGGGCGTGGCGCAGCCCGTGGCCGGCCGCATCGCGCGCATCGCCCCGGCGGCCGAGCCGGGCACGCGCAGCATCGGCGTGACCATCGCGCTGGCGAACCCCGGGGAGCGACTGCGCGCCGGGCAGTACGCACTGGCGCGGGCGGTGCTGGCCGACGACGCCGACCGCCTCACCCTGCCCGCCGCAGCCGTGGGCCAGACCTCGGGGCAGGACCATGTGTGGCTGATCGAGAACGGCGTGCTCGCGCGCCGCGCCGTGATGGTGGGCCGGCGCGACGAGCGTGAAGGGCGGCTCGAGGTGCTGCAGGGCGTGACCCTGGCCAGCCAGGTGCTGGCGGCGCGCTTCGACAACCTGCGCGAAGGGGCCAAGGCCACGGTGGTGGCGGCGAAGTCCGCACCGCTGGCCTCGGCCGCCGCGTCCATGCCGCCGCTGCGCTAGGGAGCGCGCCATGTGGATCACCCGCGTCTCCATCAACAACCCGGTCTTTGCCACCATGGTCATGGTGGCCTTGTGCGTGCTCGGTCTGTTCTCCTACGCCAAGCTCGGCGTGGAGCAGATGCCCGACATCTCCTTCCCCGGCGCGTGGATGGAAGTGCGCTACCCCGGGGCCAGCCCCGAGGCGGTGGAGCGCGAGGTCATCAAGCCCATCGAGGAGGCGCTGAACAGCATCGCCGGCGTGAAACGCATCATGTCGCGCAGTGGCGAGGGCCAGGGCACGCTGAGCGTGGAGTTTTCGCTCGACGCCGACATGGGCCGGGCGATGCAGGAGATCCGCGACCGCGTCTCGGCGGTGCAGGCGGGCTTCCCGCGCGACGTGAAGCAGCCCACCATCGCGCGCTTCAACAACGACAACAGCCAGCCCGTGGTGAACATGGCCCTGTTGTCCAAGACACGCAGCGCGCGCGAGCTCTCCATCCTCGGCGACCAGGTGGTGGGCAAGCGGCTGCAGCGCGTCGAGGGCGTGGCGCGCGTGGAGATCCAGGGCCTCACCGTGCGCGAGGTGCGCGTCGACCTCGACCCGGCGCGCCTGCGCAACTACGGCGTGACGCCGGCGGAGATCTCGGCCGCACTCGCCGCGGCCAACGCCGACCAGCCCGTGGGCCTGATCTCCGACCGCACCCAGGACGCGCTGCTGCGCGTCGAGGGCCGGGTGCGTGACCCGCGCCAGTTCGAGCACCTGGTGGTGGCGCGGCGCGGCAATCTCGCGCTCACCCTGGCCGACCTGGGCACGCTCGTCGAGCGCGAGCGCGAGCCCGACTCGTTCGCCCGCATCAACGGCCAGAGCGGCATCAACTTCAACGTCTTCAAGCAGCAGGACACGAACATCGTGGTCGCCGGCGAGGCGGTGAAGAAGGCCATGGAGGAGATCCGCAAGACCCTGCCGCCGGACGTCGAGCTGCGCCTCATCAACGCCAGCAGCGACTACGTCAAGGGCTCGCTGGCCGGTGTGAGAAACACGCTCGTCGAAGGCGCGCTGCTCACCATCGCCATCGTCTTCCTTTTCCTGCACAGCTGGCGCAGCACCATCATCACCGGCCTGACGCTGCCCATCGCCGTGATCAGCAGCTTCATCGCCGTCTACGCCTTCGGCTTCACGCTGAATTTCATGACCATGATGGCGCTCTCGCTGTGCATCGGCCTGCTCATCGACGATGCCATCGTCGTGCGCGAGAACATCGTGCGCCACGTCCACCTGGGCAAGGACCACGCCACCGCCGCGCGCGAAGGCACCGACGAGATCGGCCTGGCGGTGATGGCCACCACCTTCGCGCTGTGCGCCGTGTTCGTGCCGGTGGCCTTCATGGGCGGCATCATCGGCAAGTTCTTCTACCCCTTCGGCATCACCGTGGTGGTGGCGGTGCTGGTGAGCCTGTTCGTGAGCTTCACCCTCGACCCCATGCTCTCGGCGGTGTGGGCCGACCCGCCCTCCGCGCGGCTCGAGCGGCTTCCCGTGCTGGGTCACATGATCCGCGCCACCGACCGCGGCATGGACGCCCTGCATGGCCTGTACGAGCGCGCCATCCGCTGGATCTTCTCCGAGCGCCGCTGGACGCTTGGCGTGCGCCGCTGGTGGCTGGGCATCCCCGTCTACGCCCATGGCTTCGACGCGCAACAGTGCCGCGACAAGACCAGCCCGCGGCGCTGGCGCCTGGCCACGATCACGCCGCGCGGCGTGGTCATGGGCATCGGCACGCTGAGCTTGCTCGCCGCGCTCGGCCTGGCGCCGCTGGTGGGCAGCGAATTCGTCCCCGAAACCGACCAGGGTTTCACCCAGCTCGCGCTGCGCATGCCCGTGGGCAGCAGCCTGGAGCGCACCGACGCCAAGGTGCGGCAGATCGAGGAAATCATCTCCACGCTGCCCGAGATCGACAACGTGGCCACCTGGGTGGGCGGCCCCGGGCAGCGCAACCAGGCCTGGCTGAACATCTCGCTCAAGCCGCGCGCCGAACGCCCGCGCAGCCAGAAGCAGGTCGAGGACGCGATGCGCGAGATGATCGCCAAGGTGCCGGGCACCGACGCCAGTGTCGGCTTCAACCGGCCGATCTACGTCGCCATCCTGGGCAGCGACCCCGAAGGGCTGGCGCGCGTGACCAACGCCTTCGCCGAGAAGATCAAGAAGATCAAGGGCACGGTGGACGTGGAATCGTCCGTGCAGCCGGGGCTGCCGGCCTACGCCGTGCGCCTCAAGCCCGACGCCGTGCGCGAACTTGGCCTCACCGCGCCGCAGCTCGCGGCGAGCCTGCGCGCCTACGTCAACGGCGAGACCGCCACCTACTGGACCACGCCCGACGGCGACCAGGTCGACGTGGTGCTGCGCCTGAACGAGCGCTCGCGCGAGCGCATCGAGCAGCTGCGCACGCTGCCGGTGGCCTTTGCCAAGGACGGCACGCCAATCAGCCTGGACAGCGTGGCGAGCATCGAGACGGTGTTCAACCCCGAGATCATCCGCCGGCAGAACCTGCAGCGCCGCGAGGCGGTGTTCGCCGGCGTGAAGGACCGCAGCCAGGGGGAGGTGGGCGACGATGTGCAAAAGCTCATCAAGGAGACCGTGCTGCCGCCGGGCTACAGCTTCGACGTGGGCGGCCAGATGCAGCAGCAGGCCGAGGCCTTCAGCGGGCTGCTCGCGGCGATGGCGCTGGCGGTGATCTTCATCTACATCGTCCTGGCCAGCCAGTTCGGCAGCTTCGTGCAGCCCATTGCCATCATGGCCAGCCTGCCGCTGGCACTGATCGGCGTGATGATCGCGCTGCTCGTCTCGGGCAGCACGCTCAACGTGTTCTCGATGATCGGGCTGGTGATGCTCATGGGCCTGGTGACGAAGAACGCCATCCTGCTGGTGGACTTTGCCAACCACGCGCGAAGCACAGGCGCCACGGTGCCCGAGGCGCTGCTGCAGGCCGGCCTGATCCGCATGCGGCCGATCATCATGACCACCGCGGCAATGGTCTTCGGCATGTTGCCCTTGGCTCTGGCCTTCAACGAGGGCGGCGAGATCCAGGCGCCGATGGGCCGCGCCATCATCGGCGGCGTCATCGCCTCGACGCTGCTCACGCTGGTGGTGGTGCCGGTGCTCTACAGCTACATGGCGCGGCGCACCCGGCATGAGGCCGCGCCGCAGCCGGCATCGATGGCCATCGGTGGCAGCGGCGGGCCACTGCCCATGCCCGCGGACCGCGACTGACCGCTGCGCGCGGCGGCGTGCCGTGCGTCCTCGGGCGACACATGGCGAAATGCAGCGAAACACGGCGGCACCGATGCAGGCCGAGCCGACATGCGGCGCTTACCCGCGCTGCGCATGATGAACACACCACAGCTTCATTCGACCCGACACCGTCGGCGCGCAGGCGGCAGGGCCAGGGACGACGTGGTTCAACCGTTCATCCATTGCACAAAGGATTTGCCATGAAATCGACCTCCATGCTCTCTCTCGTCGCCGTCGCCGCCTTGGCGCTCACGTCGGCCGCCTACGCCGCAGGCCAGGGCGGTGCCGGCCGCGGCGGCGCGAACGCCTCGGGCACGCAACTGCGCACCCACACGCCGGGCACGGG
>DYOR01000052.1:8295-21857 GCA_020720385.1 Rubrivivax sp. | reverse complement strand
ACGGCGGTTGGAGCAATTGATGCCCCCAAGCTCGCTGCGCTCGCTACCCCCCGAGGGGGCTCTTGCAGCGGCCCGGCAGAGCCGGATCCGCGCAAGGCCTTGATCCCGCACCCGTCACATCAACCCGACTCGACACCATGAAACTCCTGCGCCATGGCCCCAAGGGGCACGAGAAACCCGCCCTGCTCGATGCCCAGGGCAAGTTGCGCGACCTCTCGGCACTGCTGCCCGACATCACGCCGGCCACGCTCTCGCCGGCCGGCCTGGCGGCGCTGCGCTCGGTCGATCCCACCGCGCTGCCGGTGGTCGCGGCGGGCACGCTCGCCGTGCCCTGGACGGGCATGGGCAAGTTCATCGCCATCGGCCTGAACTACGCCGACCACGCCGCCGAGGCCGGCATGGCCATCCCCAAGGAGCCCGTGGTCTTCATGAAGACGGTGAGCTGTGCGGTGGGCTGCCACCACGCGGTGGTGCTGCCCCAGGGTTCGCTGAAGAGCGACTGGGAGGTCGAACTCGGCGTGGTCATCGGCAGCCGGGCACGCTATGTGTCCGAAGAGGAGGCCCTGGCCCACGTGGCGGGCTACTGCGTCGTCAACGACCTCTCCGAGCGCGAGTACCAGCTCGAGCGCGGCGGCCAGTGGGACAAGGGCAAGGGCTGCGACACCTTCGGCCCCATCGGCCCGTGGCTGGTCACGGCCGACGAGGTGGGCGACCCGCAGCACCTCGCGCTGTGGCTGGAGGTCAACGGCAAGCGCTGGCAGAACGGCAACACGCGCACCATGATCTTCGGCGTGGCGCAGATCGTCAGCTACCTGAGCCGCTTCATGACGCTGCAGCCCGGCGACCTCATCACCACCGGCACGCCCCCGGGCGTGGGCATGGGCATCAAGCCCAGCCCGGTGTTCCTCGAGCCCGGCGACGTCATGCGCCTGGGCATCGACCGGCTCGGCGAGCAGCAGCAGACCGTGCACGCCTGGGACCCCGCGCTTATCGACGGCTGAACCGCCGCGCCGCCGGCGCTACGCGGCGGGCTGCGGCGCCAGCCCGTGCAGCAGCATGGCGTAGAGCACGCTGCGCTCGCAGGGCTTGATGAGCAGGCCCGCGGCCGCGCAGGCCTTGCCCCCTCAGCGCCCGGAAACCGAGCGGCGCGCCTCGGCGGCGGTCTCGAAGATGTGCGCGGCCACGCCGCGAGCGGCCAGCGCGGGGCCGAGCTTGGCGCGCAGGAAGCTGCTCGTGGTGTAGCGCGCCACGTCCAGGTAGTGGCGGTCCACCAGTTCGTGCACCATGGCCGCCCACTCGTCCTCGACCTGCTCGTCGAGCACGAAGTGGTCGTAGTTCACCACGCCATAGACCTTGTGCCCCAGCGGCACGAGGTGGCGCTCGACCTCGCGGCGCACTGCCTCGACGTCGTCGCTGGTGCGGATGCGCAGGTGCTCGAAGTTGACGAACAGGGTGCGCGAGGCCGCGTCGTAGTTGAAGCGATCGGCCAGCGGCAGCATGAGCAGCCGCGCGCGCAGGCCCATGGCCGCCTCGGCGAAGAGCATGGCGTCCATGCGCGTCGGCTCGCGCTCGATCACCGGGCGGAAAGCCATTGCCGCGAGGATGTCGCGCTCCAGGTCCAGCCCGGGAGCGATCTCCAGCAGCTCCAGGCCGCGCTCGTGCAGGCGCAAGACACAGCACTCGGTGATGTAGAGCACCGGCTGGCGGCGCTTCCAGGCCTCGCGCCCGGAAAAAGTGCGCTGCTCCACCTGCTGCACGAACTTCATCTGCCCTGCCTGCTGGAAGAGGCCGACGAAGACCACGGCCTTGGCGTTCTGGCTGATGTTGATGAAGCCGCCGGCGCCCGCCAGCCGGCTGCCGAACTTGCTCACGTTGACGTTGCCCTCGGCGTCGGCCTGCGCCAGGCCGAGGAAGGCCATGTCCAGGCCGCCGCCGTCGTAGAAGTCGAACTGGTAAGGCTGGTCGATGATTGCCTGCGTGTTCACCGCCGCGCCGAAGTTCAGCCCACCCGCCGGAATGCCGCCGACCACGCCGGGCTCGCAGGTCAGGGTGATGAGGTCGAGGACATGCTCTTCCGCCGTCACCGCGGCCACGCCCTCGGGCATGCCTATGCCCAGGTTGACGACGCTGTTGGGGCGCAGCTCCAGCGCCGCGCGCCGGGCGATCACCTTGCGCGCGCCCATGGCCATGGGCGCCAGGCTGGCCACCGGCACGCGCATCTCGCCGGCAAAGGCGGCGCTGTAGGGTTCGGCGAAGGTCTGCTGGTGGTACTCGGGCTTCTCCGCCAGCACCACGCAGTCCACCAGCACGCCGGGAATCTTCACCTGCCGCGGGTTGAGCGAATGCGTCTCGGCCAGGCGCTCCACCTGCACGATGACGATGCCGCCGCTGTTGCGCGCCGCCATGGCGATGGCCAGCGACTCCAGCGTGAGCGCCTCGCGCTCCATGCTCACGTTGCCCTCGGCGTCGGCGGTGGTGCCGCGCAGCAGGGCGACGTGGATCGGGAAGGCCTTGTAGAAGAGGAACTCTTCGCCGTCGATCTCGATGCGCCGCACGAGTTCGCCCTGCGTGCGCGCGTTGATGCGCCCGCCGCCGTGTCGCGGGTCGACGAAGGTGCCCAGCCCGACGCGCGAAACCTGTCCGGGCTTGCCCGCGGCGATGTCGCGAAAGAGCTGCGAGATCACCCCCTGCGGCAGGTTCCAGGCCTCGATGCGGTTGTCCACCGCCAGCCGCTGCAGCGCCGGCACCAGGCCCCAGTGACCGCCGATGACACGTGCCACCAGGCCTTCGTGGCCCAGGTGGTTGAGGCCGCGCGTCCTGCCGTCGCCCTGGCCGGCGGCGTAGACCAGGGTCAGCCCGCGCGGCGCGCCCTGGGCGAGGAAGCGCTCCTCCAGCGCCACGGCCAGGTTCTCGGCGAAGCCGATGCCGACGAAACCGCTGCTGGCCACGGTGTCGCCGTCGCCCACCAATTGCACGGCCTGCGCCGCGCTCACCACCTTGCCCTTGCCACCGGCACGCAGGCCGGCGATGCGTTCCAGCCGGTTCATGGCGCGCGGCCTACAGGCGCGCCTCGAAGGTGTTGCACTGCCCCACGCTGCCCGAGTCCAGGCCGCGCCGGAACCAGCCCACGCGCTGCTCGCTGCTGCCATGGGTGAAGCTGTCGGGCACGATGCGCCCCTGGCCGCGGCTTTGCAGGGTGTCGTCGCCGATCTGGCTGGCGGCGTTGAGCGCCTCCTCGATGTCGCCCTGCTCGAGCCAGCCCTTGCCCTGCTGCGAGTGGTGCGCCCACACGCCGGCCAGGCAGTCCGCCTGCAACTCCACGCGCACCGAGACGGCATTGCGCTGCGTCTCGCTCTGGCGCGGCCGCGCCGCGTCCACCTTGTCGGTCACGCCCATCAGGTTCTGCACATGGTGGCCGACCTCGTGGGCGATGACGTAGGCCTGCGCGAAGTCCCCCGGCGCGCCCAGGCGCTGGCTGAGCGTGCCGAAAAACGCCAGGTCGATGTAGACCTTGCGGTCGCCGGGGCAGTAGAACGGGCCCATGGCCGTCTGCCCGGTGCCGCAGGCCGTCGGCGTGGCGCCGCGCCGATCCTCGACCTTGTCGCTCTGCTCCTGCCCTTCCCACTTCATGCGGCGTCTCCTGCTGGCCTGCTCAACAGCGATTCTGCGGTGCGGCGAGCGCGCGGGGCTCGGGGTTTGCCTGCTGCACTCAGGTCTTGGGCAGGGTCACCCCGCGCTGACCCTGGTACTTGCCGCCGCGGTCCTTGTAGCTCGTCTCGCAGACCTCGTCGCTCTCGAAGAAGAGCACCTGGGCGCAACCCTCGCCGGCGTAGATCTTCGCCGGCAGCGGCGTGGTGTTGCTGAACTCCAGCGTCACGTAGCCCTCCCACTCGGGCTCGAAGGGCGTGACGTTGACGATGATGCCGCAGCGCGCGTAGGTGCTTTTGCCCAGGCAGATGGTGAGCACGTTGCGCGGGATGCGGAAGTACTCCAGGGTGCGCGCCAGGGCGAAGCTGTTGGGCGGGATGACGCACACGTCCGCGTGCATGTCGACGAAGCTGCGTTCGTCGAAGTCCTTGGGGTCGACCACCGTGCTGTAGATGTTGGTGAAGACCTTGAACTCGGGCGCGCAGCGGATGTCGTAGCCGTAGCTGCTGGTGCCGTAGCTGACGATGCGCTGGCCGCTCGCCGACTGGCGCACCTGACCGGGCTCGAAGGGCTCGATCATGCCGTGCTCCTGGGCCATGCGGCGGATCCACTTGTCGCTCTTGATGCTCATCGGCTGCCCTCGGGAAGTGAGCGGATTCTAGGAGGCGCCGCGCGGCGCCCGAGCCGGCCTCGCGCTCACCGGCAGCGCGCGGCGCCCTGCGCTACAGTTCCCTGCACAGGAGTCCCGTTCATGGCCACGACCTCCCGCAACTCCCTCGCCTTGCTGCAGCGCTACGCCATGCACCACCGCGACCGGCGCAACATCGCCACCCACCTGCTGGGCGTGCCCATCGTCGTCTTCGCCCTGGGCCTGCTGCTGGCGCGCCCGACCTTCGCCGTGGGCGGGCTGGCGCTCACGCCGGGCTGGCTCGTCTTCGCGCCCGTGGCGCTGTGGTACCTGACGCGCGGCCAGCTGGGGCTGGGCGTGGCCACGGCGCTGGGCGTGGGGCTGCTCGTCGGCCTGGCCCACCGCATGGGTGGCGGCACGGCCGCGCAAGGCCTGGCCTGGGCCGGTGCCTGCTTCGTCGTCGGCCTGACGCTGCAACTCGTCGGCCACTACTACGAGGGCCGCAAGCCGGCCTTCGCCGACGACCCCGCCGGCGTGCTCGTGGGGCCGATGTTCGTCACCCTGGAGCTGCTTGCGCCGCTGGGCCTGTTCAAGGGCCTCGTGGCCGCCGTCGAGCGCCACGCCGGACCCACCGTGCTGCGCGACCTGGCGCACCCGGCCACGCGCTGAACCCCGCACGCACGGCCGGCGTCAGCGCCCCAGCAACTGCCCGCCGCCGAAGCTGCCGCGCACCGGCACTTCACCCCCGGCGCGGGCACGCACGGCGCAGTACTTGAACTCGGGGATCTTCGCCACCGGGTCGAGCGCCGCGTTGGTGAGCCGGTTGACCGCCGCCTCGTACCAGCAGAAGGCCACGAACACCGCCCCTGGCGGCGTGCCCACGTCGGCGCGCGCATACAGGCTCACCTGGCCGCGGCGCGATTCCAGCGTGAGCAGCGCGCCCGGCGCGACGCCCAGGCGCTGCAGCTCGGCCGGGTGCAACAGCGCCACCGGGTCGGGCTCGATGGCGTCGAGCACGGCCGAGCGGCGCGTCATGCTGCCGGTGTGCCAGTGCTCCAGCTGACGGCCGGTGATGAGCACCAGCGGGTACGCGGCGTCGGGGCGCTCGTCGGGGGGCAGGCTGTCCGCGGGCACGAAGCGTCCGCGCCCGTTCGCGGTATTGAAGTGCTCGCCGAAGATCACCGCCTGGCCGGCGTCGCCTTCATGCAGGCAGGGGTAGGTGACGCTGTCCTCGCGCTGCAAGCGCTCCCAGGTGATGCCGGCGATGCTGGTCATCACCTGGCGCATCTCGGCGAAGACGGCGGCCGCGGCGGCGCTGCAGTCGCCGGGCGTGGCGCCGTAGGCGCTCCAGTCCAGGCCGAGCTGCGCGGCCAGCGCGCTGAGTATCCACAGGTCCTGGCGTGCCTGCCCGGGCAGGGCCAGCGCGGCGCGGCCGAGCTGCACCGTGCGGTCGGTGTTGGTGAAGCTGCCCACCTTCTCGGCAAAGGCCGAGGCCGGCAGCACGACGTCGGCCAGGCAGGCCGTCTCGGTGAGGAAGATGTCCTGCACGACGAGCATCTCCAGGTTCGCCAGCGCCTGGCGCGCATGGTTCACGTCGGGGTCGCTCATCGCCGGGTTCTCGCCCATCACGAGCATGCCGCGCACGCGGCCGGCGCGCGCCGCGTCCATCACCTCGACCACGGTGAGTCCGGCCCGGGTGTCGAGCTGCTGCGGCGGCACGCCCCAGGCCAGCGCGATGCGCTGGCGCGCCGCCGCGTCGTCGACGCGCTGGTAGTCGGGCCACATCATCGGGATGAGCCCGGAGTCCGACGCCCCCTGCACGTTGTTCTGCCCGCGCAAGGGGTGCAGCCCCGTGCCGGGGCGGCCGATCTGCCCGGTCATCAGCGCCAGGGCGATGAGGCAGCGCGCGTTGTCGGTGCCGTGCACGTGCTGGCTCACGCCCATGCCCCACAGGATCATCGAGGCACGGCTGGTGGCGTACAGCCGCGCCACCGCGCGCACGGTCTGCGCGTCCACGCCGGTGATCGGCGCCATCGCCTCGGGGCGGTAGCCGCGCACGGTGGCCGCCAGCGCCTCGAAGCCCTCGGTGCGCGCGGCGATGAACGCGGCGTTCACCAGGCCCTCCTCGACGATCACGTTCATCATCGAATTGAGCAGCGCCACGTCGGTGCCCGGCGTGAACTGCAGGCAGTGCGTGGCGTGGCGCGCGAGTTCGCCGCGCCGCGGGTCGATGACGATGAGCCGGGTGCCGCGGCGCACCGCGTTCTTCATCCACGTCGCCGCCACCGGATGGTTCACGGTGGGGTTGGCGCCGATGACGATGACCACCTCGGCGTCGAGCACGTCGCGCACCGGGTTGCTCACCGCGCCCGAGCCCAGGCCCTCGAGCAGCGCGGCCACGCTCGAGGCGTGGCACAGGCGCGTGCAGTGGTCGACGTTGTTGCTGCCGAAACCCAGGCGCACGAGCTTCTGGAAGAGGTAGGCCTCCTCGTTGCTGCCCTTGGCCGAGCCAAAGCCCGCCAGGCTGCGCGCGCCCTGCGTGTCGCGCAGCCGGCGCAGGCCGCCGCCGGCCCGCGCCAGGGCCTCGTCCCAGCTGGCCTCGCGGAAATATGCGCGCGCCTGCACCGGGTCGGCGACCATGGCCGCCGTCTTCGGCACGCCATCGCGGCGCACCAGGGGCGTGGTGAGGCGCTGCGCATGGCGTGGGTAATCGAAGCCGTAACGCCCCTTCACGCACAGGCGGCCGCGGTTGGCCGGGCCGTCGCGACCCTCGACGAGGACGATGCGGTCGTCCTTCACGTGGACGCTCACCAGGCAGCCGACGCCGCAATACGGGCAGATCGAATCGACGCGCGCGTCGGGCACCTGCATCGCGCCCGCGGCGGCCGGCATCAAGGCGCCGGTGGGGCAGGCCTGCACGCACTCCCCGCAGGCGACGCAGGTGCTCGCACCCAGCGCGTCGCCCTGGTCGAAGACGATGTGCGCGTGCGCCCCGCGGCCGGCCAGGCCGATGACGCCGTTGCCCTGCTCGTCGCGGCAGGCGCGCAGGCAGCGCGTGCACTGGATGCAGGCATCCAGGTGCACGGCGATGGCGGCATGCGAGTGGTCTGCCGGCACGGCCGGGCGCGCGGCGAAGCGTGGCGCGCCCAGGCCCAGGCGGGCGGCCCAGGCGCCGAGCTCGCCAGGCGCGCCGCGCGCGGCCGCGGGCAGGTCGGACTGCAGCAGCTCCAGCACCATGGCCTGCGCCTTGCGCGCGCGCTCGCTGGCGCTGCTCACCTGCATGCCCGGCGTGGGCTTGCGGCTGCAGGCCGCGGCGAGCACGCGCTCGCCGGCGATTTCCACCATGCAGGCGCGGCAGTTGCCGACGGCGCCCAGCGTGGGGGTCCAGCACAGGTGCGGCACGGCCACGCCCACGCGCTCGGCCACCTCGAGGATGCTCTCGTGCGCCGCGGCCGTCACCTCGCGCCCGTCGAGGGTGAAGCTCACCCCGTCGCCCGCTGGCGCCGGGCCGGTGGCGGCGCTCACCGCGCCAGCTCCTGCGGAAAGTACTTGACCACGCCGTCCATGACCTTGGGCGCCGCCTGGCCCAGGCCGCAGATCGAGGCCTCGCGCATCACCTGCGAGAGCTCGGCGAGCAGCGCCAGGTCCCACTGCGGCGCCTCGAGCAGCGCGCTGGCCCGGGCCGTGCCCACGCGGCAGGGCGTGCACTGGCCGCAGGACTCGTCGCGGAAGAAGCGCATCGCGTTGCGCGCCGCGTCCACCGCGCGGTCGTGCTGCGAGAGCACGATCACCGCCGCCGAGCCGATGAAGGCGCCGTGCGGCTGCAGGGTGTCGAAGTCCAGCGGCAGGTCGGCCAGGGCCGCGGGCAGGATGCCGCCCGAGGCGCCCCCGGGCAGGTAGGCGTAGAGCTCGTGGCCGGGCAGCATGCCGCCGCAGAATTCGCCGACCAGCTCGCGCAGCGTGATGCCCGCCGGCGCGCGTTTCACGCCCGGATCGGCGACACGCCCGCTCACCGAGAAGCTGCGCAGCCCGCGGCGCCCATGCCGGCCCTGCGCAGCGAACCAGTCTGCGCCGCGCTCGACGATCTCGCGCACCTGGTGCAGCGTCTCGAAGTTGTGCACCAGCGTCGGCCGGCCGAAGAGGCCGAGCTCGGCGACGTAGGGCGGGCGCAGGCGCGGCAGGCCGCGCTTGCCTTCGATCGACTCGATCATCGCCGACTCCTCGCCGCAGACGTAGGCGCCGGCGCCGCGCCGCAGCTCGATGCGCGGCAGCGTCCAGCCCGCACCCACGGGCGGCGCGGCGCGCAGGCGCTGCAATTCGCCCTCGAGCATGGCGCGGCAGGCGTGGTACTCGTCGCGCAGGTAGATGTAGACCGCCTCGACACCCACCGCCCAGGCCGCCAGCAACAGGCCCTCGACGAAGCGGTGGGGGTCGCGCTCCAGGTACCAGCGGTCCTTGAAGGTGCCGGGTTCGCCCTCGTCGATGTTCACCGCCAGCAGCCGCGGCGCCGGCTGCGCGCGCACCAGGCGCCACTTGCGCCCGGCCGGGAAACCCGCGCCGCCCAGGCCGCGCAGGCCGGCGGCCTCGAGCGTGGCGATCAGGCTCTCGGCGCTGCGCGTGCCGGCAACGCACTCGCGCAGCAGCGCGTAGCCCCCCGCGGCACGGTAGGCGTCCAGGCCGATGTGCGCCGTGGCCGGGGCATGCCACCGGCCCGCCGCGACGGCCGCCTGCACCGCGGCCGGGTCGGCGTGCGGCACGGGGTTGTGGTGCACGACGACCACCGGGGCGCTCTCGCAGCGGCCGACGCAGGGCGCGGCCACCACGCGCACCTCGCGCCCCAGCAGATCGGGCAGGCGCTGCAGCAGTTCGCGCGCGCCGGCCATCTCGCAGGCCAGGCCCTCGCACACGCGCACGGTGAGCGCCGGCGCCTGCGCCGCGTCGCCCTCCTTGCGCAGCTCGAAGTGGTGATAAAAGCTCGCCACCTCGTAGACCTCGGCCTGGGGCAGCCTCATCCACTCGGCCAGCGCCGCCAGATGCGCCGCGGGCAGCATGCCCAGGCGATCGTTGACGAGGTGCAGGTATTCGACGAGCAGCTCGCGGCGCGGCGGCGCGGCGCCGAGCCACGTGAGCAGTTCGGCGCGCACCGCCGGGTCGACCCCGCGGCCCTTGCTCTGGCGGCGAGCGCGTTGAGGCTGCGGCGCGCGGTCGTCTTCGGTGATGATGTCGTCGGCCATGAAGCCGTGAGCGTAGCGCAGCTACGATCGGCGCCGACATGACCCCGCAACCCTCCCCGCAGCCGCCGCGGCCGGCGCGAGCCTCGGCGCTGCACGCGCCGGCCTCGATCCGCAGCAAGCTGCTGGCGATGGTGCTGCTGCCACTGGTGGGCGTGCTGCCGCTGCTGGCCTTGCTCATGCTGTGGTGGGGCAGCGAGGGCATCGACCGCCTGCTGCACACCAAGGTGCGCTCCGATCTTGCCGTGGCCCAGGGCTACTTCGAGCGCGTGCGCAGCGAGGTGGGCGCGAGCACGGGCACGGTGGCCGAATCTGCCGCCCTGCAACGCAGCCTGCTCCAGCCCGCCGCCGCCGCCGACCTGGTGCCGCTGCTGCAGCGCCTGGCGCAGCGCGAGCGCCTGGACTTCATCCACCTGCATGCGCCCGACGGTCGCCTGCTCGCCACCGAGAGCGGCACGGCGCCGCAGAGCGCGGCCGTGCCGCCCTCGCGCCTGGCCGAGCGCACCGGCGTGGAGATCCTGCCCTCGGAAGAGCTCGCCTGGCTGCCGGCCACCTTGCGCCAGCGCGTGCCCGTGCCCCTGCTGCCCACGCGCAGCGCCGCGCCCACGGCGCAGGCGGTGGAGGCACGCGCCATGGTGCTGCTCGCCAACCGCGCCGTGCGCGGCACCGACGGGCGGCTTCTCGGCCACCTGCGCGGCGGCGTGCTGCTCAACCGCAACCTGGCGCTCATCGACCACATCAACGGCATCGTCTACCCGGAGGGTTCGCTGCCGCTTTCCGCGTGGGGAAGCCGCGGCACGGTGACGCTGTTCCTCGACGACGTGCGCATCAGCACCAACGTGCGGTTGTTCGGCGGCGAGGCGCACGAGCGCGCCATCGGCACGCGCGTGTCGCAGACTGTGCGCGACGCGGTGCTCGGCCGCGGCGTCACCTGGCTGGACCGCGCCTTCGTCGTCGACGAGTGGTACGTCTCGGGCTACGAGCCGCTGGCCGACAGCGCCGGGCGGCGCATCGGCATGCTCTACGTGGGCATCCTCGAGCAGCCGTTCACGCGCATGAAATACGCCGCGCTGGCCTCGATCGGCGCGGTCTTCGTCCTCGTCATGCTCGTCGCCGCCGTCGTCTCGCTGCGCTGGGCGCGCGCCATCTTCCGCCCGCTCGAACGCATCGAGGCCACGATGCGCGAGGTGGAAGGTGGCGTCATGGAGGCGCGCGTCGGGCCGGTGCCCAATGCCGACGAAATCGGCCACCTGGCGCAGCACCTGGATCATCTGCTCGAGGTCGTCGAAGGGCACACGCGCGAGCTGCAGCGCTGGAACGCCGAACTCGATGCCAAGGTCGCCCAGCGCACGCTGGCGCTGGAGGAGCGCACGCACGCGCTGCAAGCGGCGCAGGAGCAGCTCGTGCGCAGCGAGAAGCTCGCCACCGTGGGCCAGCTCACGGCCTCCATCGCCCACGAGGTGAACAACCCCATTGCCGTGATCCAGGGCAACCTGGACCTCATGCGCGAGCTGCTCGGCCCGGCGGGCCAGGCCCGCGTGGCCCCCGAACTGCGCCTGGTCGACGAGCAGATCGAGCGCATGCGGCTCATCGTCACGCAGCTGCTGCAGTTCGCCCGCCCCACCGAGTATGCGGGCTACGTCGAGGCGGTGGACACCGCGCGGGCGCTGGACGACGGCCTGGTGCTGGTGAACCACCTCCTGGCGCGCACCGGCATCCGCGTGCAGCGCGACGCGCGCGCCACGCGCAGCGTGGCCATCAACCGCCAGGAGTTGCAGCAGGTGCTGGTGAACCTGCTCGTCAACGCCATCCATGCCATGGGCAGCGGGGGCACCCTGGCGCTGGCGGCGCGCGACGCCGGCGCGAACGAGGTGGAGATCAGCGTCGCCGACAGCGGACCCGGCCTGTCGGCGGCAGTGTTGCAGCAGCTGTTCCAGCCCTTCGTCAGCGGCAAGAAGGACGGCACCGGGCTGGGCTTGTGGATCAGCCGCGGCATCGTCGAGCGCTACGGTGGCGACATCCTCGCCGCCAACGGCCCGCGCGGCGGCGCGGTCTTCACCGTGCGCCTGAAGGCCGGTACGGCGTGAATACCGCGCTCACTCCACGCGGCGCACGCGCGGCGAGCGGTTCACGCCCTCGATCTCCAGCCAGAATCCGCTCAGCGCCCCGCGGCGCAGCGTGACCTTGGGGTTCGTCAGCTCGTAGACCCCCGTGCTGCCATCGCTCACCTGCCACACCTGCCCATTGGCCAGGCGGATGCGGCTGCCCGGGTGCCATCCTTCGAAGCGGCCCTCGATGTGCGTGCTGATCGTCGCGAGCTCGGGCTGGCGCAGCTCCATGCCGAAAGCGGCGGCGCCCTGGGCCGCAGCAGGCGTCGCCGCCGGGGCCGGCGCAGTGGTGGCGAAGGGACCGCGCGTCGCCGCGGCAGGCGCAGCCGCCAGCGGCAGCGCGTCGTAGCAGGCCAGGCGCGCCGCCGCATCGGCCAGGGCACGGCACTCGCGCAGCGGCGCATCGTCGGCGGCCAGGGCGGAACCCGCGCTGACGAGGCCGCACAGGGCCAGGTTTTCGAGTGCTCGGCGCATGGCGTGGATCCGGGGAAGTTCGACCGCCGCAGAGTATCCGCGATGGCGCCGCCGAGGTGTCCCTGCGGGCCGGGCCCAGGCAGGCTTCCTGGAAGCCATCAACCCTCATGCTGGGCAACCCACTTGAAATTCAACAGAGCCGATGTTGGAGACCGGCCGCCTACCTCGGGGCGGGGACCATGATGTCTAGGCCGGCGAGGTGCGCCCCTTGGTGCGCTCGTTGGCGCGCAGCTTGTGCTGCTCGTAGCGCTGCCGGCGTGCCTCCTTCGGATCCACGCGCAGCGCCCGGTAGATCTCCACCCGGTCGCCCTCGCGCAGCAGCGTGCCGGGCTCCTGGACCTTGCACCAGATGCCGGCACGCAAGCCGCCCATCGCCAGGCCGTGGCGCTCGAGCAGCCCGCTGGCCTGCAGGGCGTCGAGCAGCGTGGCGCCTGGGGGCAGGCGCAGCGGCACCTGCTCGGTCAACCCGGGGCGCGGGCAGTAGACGACCTCCACGGCGAGCGGCTCAGCGCGGTCCATAGACTTCCTCGGCACGGCGCACGAAGCGTTCGACGAAGGTGTCCGTGACCTTGTCGAACACGGGGCTCACCACCTTTTCCAGCGCCTTGCTCGAGAACGCGTAGCTCAGATCGAATTCCACCTTGCATGCCCGGTCCGCACCGCCCGCCTGGCCCAGCGGCTTGAACAGCCAGGCCCCGTCGAGACGCGAGAACGGGCCGTCGACGAGCTCCATGCCCACGCGCTCGCCGGGCACGTGGACATTGCGCGTGGTGAAGGCGTGGCGCACGCCCATGTAGGCCAGCCCGAGACGGGCGGTGACGCCGTCGTCGTGCTCGTGCAGCACCTGCGCGCTGTTGCACCAGGGCAGGAATTGCGGGTAGGCCTCGATCGCCGCGACGAGCTCGTACATCTCGAGCGGCGAGTACCACAGCAGGACCGACTTGCGCACATGCTTCATACAATGCCGCCAATTGTAGGAGCGCGGGTCGACCCCACATGGGTGGCAAGCGCCCGCGCCGCCATGACCCACATCGCCGAAAACCGCCGTGCCCGTTTCGACTACGCCATCGACGAACAGTTCGAGGCCGGCATGGTGCTGTCCGGCTGGGAAGTGAAGGCGATCCGCGCCGGCCAGGTGCAGCTCACCGACGGCTACGTGCTCATCCGCGACGGCGAGCTCTTCCTCATCGGCTGCCGCATCAACGCCTTGCGCACCGCCTCCACCCACGTGCAGCCCGAGGCCGACCGCACGAAGAAGCTGCTCATGCACAAGGAGCAGATCCGCCGCCTCATCGGCAAGGTCGAGCAAAAGGGCTTCACCCTGGTACCGCTAAACCTGCATTACAAGGGCGGGCGCGTGAAGGCCGAGATCGCGCTGGCCAAGGGCAAGGCCCAGCACGACAAGCGCCACACCGAGAAGGCGCGCGACTGGGAGCGCGAACGCGGCCGGCTGATGAGACACAAGGTCTCGTC
>DYOR01000052.1:0-8195 GCA_020720385.1 Rubrivivax sp. | reverse complement strand
GCGGCCGGCTGATGAGACACAAGGTCTCGTCGGCAGGCAAAGCCTGAGCCGCGGATCGCCGACCCGTCGCCGGCCGCGCGCTTACGCCGTGCCGCCGAATCCGACAACCAACGCCTGCGCCAGATCCGCCTGCAGATCCTGCGCGGCTTCCAGCCCGACCGAGAAGCGCACGAGATGCCCGCGCAGATGCGCCGGCCGTGCCGCCGCCTCGCCGCGCATCGCCGCGAGGTCGTAGGGCACCACCAGGCTCACCGGGCCGGCCCAGGAGTAACCCATCTTGAAGAGCTCGAGCGCGTCGACGAAGGCGTCCACCTGCAGCGCGCTGTAGCGCTCGTCGAACATCACCGAGAACAGCCCCGCAGCGGCCGAGCAGGTGGCGCGCCAATGGGCGTGCCCGGGCGAGCCCTCGAAGGCCGGGTGCAGCAGCTGGCGCACCTCGGGCCGCGCCGCGAGCCAGGCCGCGAGCTGGCGCCCGGTGCGGTCCTGCGCCGCGTAGCGCAGCGGCAGGGACGGCAGCGAACGCAGCACGAGCTCGGCATCGTTGCCCGCCACGCCCAGGCCCAGGTGCATGTGCGTGAGCTTGAGGCGCTCGTGCAGGGCCGCGTCGCGCGTCACCACCGAGCCCATGAGCACGTCGCCGCCGCCGCTGGGGAACTTGGTCAAGGCCTGCATGACGATGTCGATGCCCAGCTCGAACGCCTGGAAGGCCACGCCGGCGCCCCAGGTGTTGTCCAGCGCCGTGGTCACGCCACGCGCGCGTGCGGCCGCCACCAGCGCGGGCAGGTCGGGGAACTCCATGGTCACCGAACCGGGTGCCTCCAGCCACAGCAGCCTGGTGCGCGGGCCGATCATGGCGGCGAGCGCGGCGGCGTCCATCGGGTCGTAGAGGCGGTGGGTGATGCCCCAGCGCGCCAGCTCGTGGCGCGCCAGCTCGCGGCTCGGGCCGTAGACGTTGTCGGGCAGCAGCACCTCGTCGCCCGCGGCGAGCAGCGCCTGGTCCACCAGCGCCACCGCCGCCAGGCCACTGGGCACGAGCGTGCACTGCGTGCCGCCTTCGAGTGCCGCGATGCGCTCCTCCAGCGTGAAGGTCGTCGGCGTGCCGTGCAGGCCGTAGGTGTAGCCGCTCTTGTAGCGCCAGTCGCGCGAGCGCAGCGCCGCCACGCTGGGGAAGATCACCGTCGAGGCCTTGTGCACGCCGACCTGCGGCGCATCGAAGCCGGGCGGCGGCGCATAGGCGTGGTGGATGAGTTCGGTGGCCAGGTCGCGTGACATCGCGGCGTCCTTCAAAGGGGTTGGGCAATCAGGTCATGGCCTTCGGCGGCGACGATGCGTGCACGCGTGAACTCGCCCACCTTGAGGGTGCGCGAGGCTTTCTCCGGCGGCAGCAGGCGCACCAGGCCGTCGATCTCCGGGGCATCGGCGTAGCTGCGGCCCACGCCGCCGCGGCGGCCCAGCGCCGGGGCATGGTCCACCAGCACCTGCATGGTCGCGCCCACGCGCCGGCTCAGCCTGGCCGCCGAGACCGCCTCGGCCACGGCCATGAAGCGTGAACGCCGTTCCTCGCGCACCGCAGCCGGCAGCATGCCCGGCAGTGCGTTGGCGGCGGCGCCGTCGACGGGGGAGTAGGCAAAGCAGCCCGCGCGGTCGATCCCGGCCTCGCGGATGAAATCGAGCAGGGTCTCGAATTCGGCCTCGGTCTCACCCGGAAAACCGGCGATGAAGGTCGAGCGCACCACCAGCTGCGGGCACAGCTCGCGCCAGCGCATGAGCCGCTCCAGGTTGCGCTCGCCGCTGGCCGGGCGCTGCATGCGCTTGAGCACGGCCGGGTGCGCGTGCTGGAAGGGCACGTCCAGGTAGGGCAGCACGCGGCCGGCAGCCATCAGCGGCAGCACCTCGTCGACGCTGGGGTAGGGGTAGACGTAGTGCAGCCGCACCCAGGCCCCAAAGGGCTCGGCGAGCTCCGCCAGGCGCGTGCACAGCTCGAGCAGCCGCGTCTTCACCGGCTGCCCGTCGAAGAAGCCGGTGCGGTACTTCAGGTCCACGCCGTACGCGCTGGTGTCCTGGCTCACCACGAGGAGCTCCTTCACGCCGGACTCGAACAAGGCGCGCGCTTCGGTGAGCACGTCGCCCACCGGGCGCGAGACGAGGTCGCCGCGCAGGCTGGGGATGATGCAGAAGGTGCAGCGGTGGTTGCAGCCCTCGCTGATCTTCAGGTAGGCGTAGTGCCTCGGCGTGAGCTTGATGCCGGCCACGCCGCGGAACTCGGCGCGCGCCTCGGGCAGGAGGTCGACGAAGGGGTCGTGTGGCCTGGGCACGTGCTGGTGCACCACGTCCATCACTTCCTGCGCCGCGTGCGGGCCGGTCACCGCGAGCACCTTGGGGTGCACCTGGCGCACCAGGTTGCCGCCGCCCTGCCCCGCCTTCGCCCCCAGGCAGCCGGTGACGATGACGCGGCCGTTGGCCGCCAGGGCCTCGCCGATGGCGTCCAGGCTCTCCTTCACCGCATCGTCGATGAAGCCGCAGGTGTTGACGATGACGAGATCGGCGCCCGCGTAGGTCCTGCTCGTCTCGTAGCCCTCGGCGCGCAGCTGGGTGAGGATGAGCTCCGAGTCGGTGAGCGCCTTGGGGCAGCCAAGCGAAACGAAGCCTACTCTCGGGCAGCTCGCGGTGGCGCCGGTACCGGTCTCTTGAGTCATGTCAGTACCGCCCGGCCGTTCCGAAGGTACTGACCACCCCCGCGGGGGGCAGCGAACGAAGTGAGCGTGGGGGCATCATGGCGGCAATTTTCACCGATCCAGCCTCATGGGCATCGGCCCGCCCGTGTCCGGGAACGTGGCCCAGGAACTTCGGCGGCTGCAGGGCCCGGGCCGCCGACACGATGGAGGCTGTGCCACTTCGTTGCGCACACTCAATCGGCTGCGGCGTCAGTTTCCTAGTATTCACAGGGCAAAAGGCGAGTCCCCATGATCGACAAGGCAAGCGCGCACGATAGAGGACGCATCCCGCAGCGCATCGTCAAGCCCGAGGTATCGCCGCCCACGCGGCCGAACCTCGGCGACTACGACGCGGTCCGCGCCGCGTTCAGTTGGGAACGCGAGCGCGAGCGACTCGCCGGACTGCCCGGGGGGGGCCTGAACATCGCCCACGAGGCGGTCGACCGCCACCTGGGCAGCGCACGCGCCGAACGCACTGCCATCCGCTGGATCGGCAGAAGCGGTGCACGGCGCGAGTTCAGCTACCTTGCCCTCGCGGCGGCCACCAGCCGCTTCGCCAACGCGCTGCGCAGCCTGGGCGTGCAGCCCGGCGAGCGCGTCTTCGTGCTCATGGGCCGTGTGCCCGAGCTGTACGTCGCGGTGCTCGGTGCGCTGAAGGCCGGCTGCGTCGTGGCGCCGCTGTTCTCGGCCTTCGGCCCGGAGCCCATCGCCACGCGCTGCGAGATGGGCGACGCGCGCGTGCTCGTCACCACGCCCGAGCTGTACCGGCGCAAGGTCGCCGGCCTGCGCGAGCGGCTGCAGGGGCTGCGCCACGTCGTCCTCGTCGGCGACGACGCGGCCGACGGGCCGGGCGTGCATCGCTGGAGCACGCTGGTCGATGCGGCGTCCCCCACACCCAGCACCGCGGCCACCACCTCCGAAACGATGGCCCTGCTGCACTTCACCAGCGGCACGACGGGGCGGCCCAAGGGCGCGATCCACGTGCACGGCGCGGTGCTCGCGCATGCGGTGACCGGCCGCTACGCGCTGGACCTGCACGACGCCGACGTGTTCTGGTGCACGGCGGACCCCGGCTGGGTCACGGGCACCAGCTACGGCATCATCGCGCCCCTGGTTGCCGGCGTGACCAACGTCGTCGTCGAAGCCGAGTTCGACGCACCCACCTGGTACGGCGTATTGCAGGACGAGCACGTCAACGTCTGGTACACGGCGCCCACCGCCATCCGCATGATGATGAAGATCGGCGCCGATGCGGCGCGGGGCCACGACCTGTCGGCACTGCGCTTCATGGCCAGCGTCGGCGAACCCTTGAATCCCGAAGCCGTCGTCTGGGGCATCGAGGCCTTCGGCCTGCCCTTCCACGACAACTGGTGGCAGACCGAGACCGGCGGCATCATGGTCTCGAACTATGCGGCCATGGACATCAAGCCCGGCTCGATGGGCAAGCCGCTGCCGGGCATCACGGCCGGCATCGTGCGCCGCAGCGCAGCGGGCCACGTCGAACAGGTCACCGCGCCGGGCGTCGACGGCGAGTTGGCGCTGCGCACACCGTGGCCTTCGATGATGCGCGGCTACCTGGGCGAGGACGAGCGCTACCGCAAGTGCTTCGCCGACGGCTGGTACCTCACGGGCGATCTCGCGCACGTGGATGCGGACGGCTACTTCTGGTTCGTCGGGCGCGCCGACGACGTCATCAAGTCGGCCGGCCACCTGATCGGGCCTTTCGAGGTCGAGAGCGCCCTGCTCGAACACCCCGCGGTGGCCGAGGCGGGCGTCATCGGCGTGCCCGACCCGACGGTGGGCGAGGTGGTCAAGGCCTTCGTCGCGCTCAAGCCCGGCTTCGAGCCGAGCGAGGCGCTGAACCGCGAACTGCTGGGCCACGCGCGCAAGCGCCTGGGTGCGGCGGTGGCGCCCAAGGCCATCGCCTTCCGCGCCAGGCTGCCGACGACGCGCAGCGGCAAGATCATGCGCCGCCTGCTCAAGGCGCGCGAACTCGGGCTGCCCGAGGGCGACCTGTCGACGCTGGAGAGTGACGAGCGATGAAACTCCATCTCGGTCGTTCCAGCTTGCATGCACTGTATCGGCAGATGCTGCGCATCCGACGCTTCGAGGCCAAGTGCGTGGAGCTCTATCAGGCGCAGAAGATTCGCGGCTTCCTGCACCTGTACGACGGCGAGGAGGCCGTGGCCGCCGGCGTGATGGCCGCACTCGGGCCGGGCGACGCGGTGGTGGCCACCTACCGCGAGCATGGCCATGCCCTGGCGCGGGGTGTGCCGATGAATGCCATCCTGGCAGAGATGTTCGGCAAGCTCGAGGGCTGCTGCCGCGGCCGCGGCGGCTCGATGCACATCTTCGACCGGCGGCAGCGCTTCTTCGGCGGCAACGCCATCGTCGGCGGCGGCCTGCCCTTGGCCGCCGGCATCGCCCTGGCCGATCAGCGACTGCGGCCCGGCGCGATCACCGCCTGCTTCTTCGGCGAGGGAGCGGTCGGCGAGGGCGCGTTCCACGAGACCATGAACCTGGCCACGCTGTGGCGGCTGCCGCTGCTGTTCGTCTGCGAGAACAACCTCTACGCGATGGGCGTGCCCCTGCAGGACGGCGAGAGCGAGACCGACATCTGGCGCAAGGCGCAGGCCTACCGCATGGCGGCCGAACCGGTGGATGCGATGGACCCGGTGAAGGTCGAGGCGGCAGCGCAGCGCGCCGTCGAACACCTGCGCGCCGGCAAGGGCCCCTACTTCCTGGAATGCCACACCTACCGCTTCCGGGCGCACTCGATGTTCGACACCCAGGCCTACCGCACGCGCGACGAGATCGAGGGCTGGAAGCAGCGCGACCCGATCGAGCGGCTGCGGGCGTGGATGGCCGACAACCACCAGCTCACGGCGGACGAAGCGGCCGCGATCGAGACCGCCATTGCGGCCGAGATCGAGGCCGCGGTGGCCTTCGCCGAGGCGGGCACGCTCGAATCCACCGATGAGCTCGAACGCTTCGTGCTGATGGACGAAGTGGTGCAGGAGACGACGCGGGAGACGGTGCCATGACGCTGAGCTACCGCGAAGCCTGCCGGCAGGCCATTCGCGACGCGCTGCTCGCCGACCCGCGCTGCTTCCTGATGGGCGAGGACGTCGGCAAGTACGGCGGCTGCTATGCCGTGACGAAGGGGCTGCTGGAGGAGTTCGGGCCGCAGCGCATCGTCGACACGCCGCTGGCCGAGAACGGCTTCACCGGCCTGGGCATCGGTGCGGCCCTCGCCGGGCTGCGCCCGATCGTCGAGATCATGACCTGCAACTTCAGCCTGCTCGCGCTCGACCAGATCATGAACAACGCGGCCACGCTGCCGCACATGACCGGCGGCCAGTTCGCCGTGCCGCTGGTGATCCGCATGGCCACCGGCGGCGGGCGCCAGCTGGCGGCACAGCATTCGCACAGCCTGGAAGGCTGGTACGCGCACATCCCGGGGCTGAAGGTGCTCGCGCCGGGCACGCTGGAAGACGCGCGCTGGATGCTCGCCGCGGCGCTGGCCGACCCGAACCCGGTGCTCATCTTCGAGCACATCGTGCTCTACAACACCGAGGGCGAGCTCGACCCTGCTCTATCCAGCGTCGACATCCGCCACGCCAAAGTGCGCAGAACGGGCCGCGATGTCAGCCTCGTCACCTATGGCAACAGCCTGCCGAAGTGCCTGGCCGCGGCCGAGACGCTGGCGGCCGAGGGCGTGCAGGCCGAGGTCATCGACCTGCGCGTGCTGCGCCCGCTGGACATGGCCACCGTGATCGCCTCGGTGGCGCGCACGCGGCGCGTGGTGATCGTCGACGAGGGCTGGAAGAGCGGTTCGATCTCGGCCGAGATCGCCGCGCGGCTGGCGGAGGATGCGCTGTACGAGCTGGATGCGCCCGTGCGGCGCGTCTGCAGCCGCGAGGTACCTGTACCCTATGCCGCCCACCTGGAAGAGGTGGCGTTGCCGCGGGCGGGCGAGATCGTCGCCGCCGTGCGTGCGCTGGTGGCGCCGCACTGAAGGCCGGGCGCATGGCCGACTTCACGATGCCAGCCCTGGGCGCGGACATGGAAACCGGCAAGGTCGTCCAATGGCGGGTCGCGCCCGGCGCCCGAGTGAAGCCGGGCGACGTGGTCGCGGTGGTGGAGACGCACAAGGGCGCCATCGACGTGGAGTGCTTCCTCGACGGCGTGATCGATGACCTGGCGCCGCTGGGCGAAGACCTGCCCGTCGGTGCGGTTCTGGCACGCGTGCGCGGCGTGGATGAAGCCGCGACGCCGGCGTCGCGGCCACCGGCCGCCGCAGCGCAGCCCACGCCGCCACAGGCCGGCGCACCCGCAAGCGGCGCCGCCACGTCGCAGGAGGCAGCGCCGCGGATCAAGCTCAGCCCGGCGGCCCGCCGTCGCGCGCAGCAGCTCGGCCTCGATGCGCAGACACTGCAAGGCAGCGGCACCGACGGCGCGGTGACGCTGGCCGATGTCGAGCGCGCCGCCGCGGCACCGCAGCCCCTGGCGGCGGCGCGGCGCGGCTTCGACCCGGCGCAGATGCGCCGCGCCATTGCCGCGGCCATGGCGCGCTCGAAGCGCGAGATCCCGCACTACTACCTGACGAGCACGATCGACTTCGCTGCCGCCAGCGCCTGGCTGGCGGCCTACAACCGCGAGCGCGATCCCACCGAGCGCCTGCTGCCCGCGACGCTGCTGCTCAAGGCCACGGCGAAGGCACTCACCGAAGTGCCGCAGTTCAATGGTTTCCACGAGAACGGTGCCTACCGCGCCGGCCCCGGCATCCACGTCGGCTGGGCGATCGCACTGCGCGGCGGCGGCCTGGTGGCGCCGGCGATCCACGACGCCGACCGCAAGTCACTGCCCGAGCTGATGCTCGCCTTGCGCGACCTCGTGCAGCGCGCCCGCGCCGGTGGCCTGCGCAGCTCGGAACTGACCGACCCGACGATCACCGTCACCAGCCTCGGCGAGCGCGGGGCCGAAAGTGTGCTCGGCGTGATCTACCCGCCACAGGTGGCGATCGTCGGCTTCGGCCGTGTCGTCGAGCGAGCGTGGGTCGTCGATGGCCAGGTCGTCGCGCGTGCTCTGGTCGCCGCGACGCTGGCCGCCGACCACCGTGCGAGCGACGGCCACCTTGGGGGCCAGTTTCTGCTCGCCATCGACCGCGCCTTGCAGGCGCCCGAAAGTCTGTGAGGCCGCGATGAACGAACAACAGATCCGCACCCTGGCCGCCGACGTGCTGGCGGGCATCGCCCCCGAGGCCGATCTCGCCACGGTCGGCGACACCGAGGATCTGCGCGAAGTTCTCGACCTGGACTCGATGGACTTCCTGAACTTCCTCATCGGGCTGGGCGAAAAATCCGGCCGCAAGATCCCCGAGGCCGACGCGCCCAGGCTGTACACGCTGAAGGGCCTGATCGGCTACCTGGCATGAGCATTGAAGCCATGCGGCACGGGCGAGTCCACGTCAGGGTCTGC
>DYOR01000051.1:13351-22223 GCA_020720385.1 Rubrivivax sp. | reverse complement strand
ACTTGCATGTGTAAGGCATGCCGCCAGCGTTCAATCTGAGCCAGGATCAAACTCTTCAGTTCGATCTTGAATTTGCTCTTAGGAATCGAAGTGAACTTCACTTCTATTTCCGCGAGCGTTTAAGGTCATGAGACCTGGATCATGTGTCGCCACACGATCCTGGCACTCGCCTTCAAACGCCCACGCTTATCGGCTGTATGTTGTTAAAGAACTTCGCAAAGGCTCCGCCATTTGCGCCGCCGACCAGTGATCAGCGAAGACCGAGATTCTGACATGTTTTTTAAGCCACTGTCAAGCGCTCGGTGATTTTGCTCCGCTTCCCGTGTGGCCCGCGGTGGCGCTTGCGCCTGCTGCCGTTCGCGAAAAGCTGAGCCTGTGACTATAGCACGCCTTTTCGTGAGTGCGCAAGGAGGAGAGTCCTGGCCCGCTGCGGGCTCTCGCGCCAAGGGGCTCAGTGGGTGAGCCGGCCCTGCTGCAGGCGCCCCAGGGCCTCGGCCGGGCTGTCGGATGCCAAGACGTCCTCGAGGTGCCCCGCCAGCAGCCGCGTATCGGCACGCAGCACGCGCTGCTTGATCGCCGGGATGCGTGCCGGATGCATGGAGAAGCTGCGCAGCCCCATCGCCAGCAGGAGCTCGGTGAACGCTGAATCGCCCGCCATTTCGCCGCACACACTCACCCCACGCCCCATCGCATTGGCGCACCGGATCGTCTGGTGCAGCAGTTGCAGCACGGCCGGGTGCCACGGGTCGTACAGATGCGCCACGGCCTCATCGGCGCGGTCGATGGCCAGCGTGTACTGAATGAGGTCGTTGGTGCCGATGGAGACGAAGTCCAGGTGTCGCAGGAAGCGCTCGATAAGGACCGCGGCAGCGGGCACCTCCACCATGGCGCCGAGCTCGACCCGGCCATAGGGGCGCCCGGCATCGTCGAGTTGCTGGCGCGCCCGCGCCAAGGCCTCGAGGATGAGCTTGACCTCGCCGAGTTGCGCGACCATCGGGATGAGGATGCGCACTTTTCCATAGGCGCTCGCGCGCAAGATGGCTCGCAGCTGCTGGCGGAACATCCCTGGCTCGGCCAGGCTCCAGCGGATGGCGCGCAGGCCCAGCGCGGGGTTCAGCCCGTGCTCGTGGCGCAGTTCCTGCTGCGACATGCGCTCCAGGGGCTTGTCGGCGCCGATATCCACGGTGCGGATGGTCACAGGCAAGCCCTGCAGCGCAACGACGGCGTCGCGATAGGCCTCGAACTGCTCGTCCTCTCCGGGCAAGTCGTCGCCTCGGTTCATGAAGAGGAACTCGCTGCGGAACAGGCCGACGCCCACCGCGCCGGCCTCGAGGGCCCCCACGGCATCGCCGGGCAGCTCGATGTTGGCCAGCAGCTCCACGACCTGGCCGTCCAGGGTCACGGCCGGCGTATGGCGCAAGCGGTTCAGGCGCGCGCGCTCCAGGTCGCTCTGGCGCTGCCTGAAGCGGTATTCCTCGAGCACGATGGGACTCGGATTGACGATCACCACCCCGGCGTCGCCATCGATCACCAGCCAGTCGTCCTGACGGATGATGCGGCTCGCCTCGCGCGCGCCAACGACCGCCGGGATGTCCATGCTGTGCGCGACGATCGCGGTGTGCGACGTGCGCCCGCCCACGTCGGTGACGAAGCCCGTGAACACGCTGCGCTTGAACTGCAGCATGTCCGCCGGCGCCACGTCATTGGCCACGAGCACCAGGGGGTCCTCACCGGCAAAATCACGCACCGCCTGCGAGGCTTGCGCGGGAAGGGAAGGCATCTCGCGCGAGCTGGCTGCGAGTTCGCGCAGCAACCTCTCCACCACCTGTTCGACATCGGCCTTGCGCTCGCGCAGGTAGGCGTCTTCCATTTCGTCGAACTGCCGCGCCAGCACTTCGAGCTGCGCGGACAGCGCCCACTCGGCGTTGTAGTGCCGCTCGCGGATCCAGCCCTTGGTGGCACCGGTGAGGGACTCGTCGTGCAGCAGCATGAGGTGCACATCGAGCAGCGCCGCCAGTTCGTGCGGCGCTTCGGCGGGAAGTTCGCGCTTGAGCCCCTCGAGTTCGGCCGCCACGGCGTCGCGCGCATCGCGCAGGCGGTCGATTTCGTGTTCGATGCGCTCGACACCCACGAAATAGTGCGCCACGTCGACGCGGCTCGAAGCCACGAGCACGGCGCGACCGATGGCCACGCCGCGCGAGACCGGAATGCCGAAGACCTGGATGCTCATGCGAGCAATGTAGCGCAGCCACTGCGCCCCGGGCACGACGCCGGCGTCACGGGCCCGCTGCACGCGGGCTCGGGTGGGGGTGCGCCCCTACTCGCCTTCGCCGAACTTCGCGTCGACCAGGCCACGCAGCGCGTCGATGGCCGCCTGCTCGTCGACGCCGTCGGCCTCGATCTGGATCGAGGTGCCCATGCCGGCGGCCAGCATCATCACGCCCATGATGCTCTTGGCATTCACGCGCCGGCCGTTGCGGCCGACGTGAATCTCGCTCTTGAAGCTGCCCGCCAGCTTGGTGAATTTGGCGGAGGCGCGTGCGTGCAGGCCGAGCTTATTGCTGATCAGGATCTGCGTCTGGATCATCGGGGGGCGGGCGGTAGGGCTGATCTTGTCGGCGCGGCGCAGCCACCTGCATGATGCCCTGGCGGCCGCCATCGACCGCGCGGCCGACGAGCTCGCCCAGCGGCACCTCTGCGTAGCACAGGGCGCGCCAGAGCATCGGGGCATTCACGCCCGCGACGACACGCGAGCGGATGCCGTCGACGACACCGAGCGCTGCATTGCATGGCGTGGCGCCGAACACGTCGGCCAGCACCAGCACCTCGGGTCCCGGCAGGCGGGCCAGCGCCGCGCCGATAAGGGCCCGGGCCTGTTCCAGCCCGGTGTCGGGCTCCAGATCCACGGCGCCCACCTGGCGGCCGCACTCGGCGTACGCATGCTGGGCCAGCGCCTGCAGCGACGAGGCCAGCGGGGCATGGGCGACGATGAGGATGGAGGCCATGGCGCGTGTCAGCGGCGATTATGGGTACCTTGCGGCGCCCGGCGCAAAAACCAGGCGTAGGACAGCGCACAGCACAGCCCGAAGACGAGGAAGGCACCGCGGAAAGCAGCGTCCTCGCCGAGCCCTTGCGCGCGCAGCGCATCGATCCCCAGGCCAAGGCCCCACTGGATGCAGAAGACGCCGCAGAAGATGACCAGGTTGAACGCCGACAGCGCCCGCCCGGCCTGCGCCGCAGGGAACGCGGCGCCCACCGCAGGCTGGCTCACGGACACGAAACTGCAGGCCACGCACCACGCTGCCCAGTGCAGCGCGCCGGCAGCGGCGCCAAGCACCACGTTGCCCACCAGCAGCAGCAGGGACAGCGGCAGGCCCCAGGCCATGATCTGCATCGGATCGATGCGCCGCTGCGCCAGACGGGGTAGCACCATGCCCCAGGCGAGGAAGGCCAGGAGCATAGCCAGGTTGATGCCGAACAGCCCCTGCGCGGCCTGCCCGGCGCTCCAGCGGCACACCCGCGTCAGCCAGGGTCCTGCCCACAGCGACTGCACCGCGACCAGCCCGCCATAGACGAAGAAGCCCAGCGGCGCGGTGCGCACGAAGAGCGGGTGGCGCATGATGGTGGCGTAGCCTGCGACCCCGACGCCGACCCCTACCCCGGCCGCGGCATGCGGGTGCCACGGCGGGTCGCGCGGCACGAGCCACGCGATCAGCGCCATCGAGCACAAGAGCAAGCCCGCGACGCCCCAGAACAGGCCGCGCCAGCCCCACACCGGCAGCAGGGCCTGCACGGGGACGGTCGAGGCCACCATGCCCAGAGATCCCGTCATCAGCATCCAGGAGTTCGCGCGCAGTTGCGCCACAGGCGTGTAGAAACGTCGGTAGCAGGTCAGGGGCGCCATCAGGCAGGCGCCCACGCCGGCGCCGATGAGCACGCGTGCCGCGATCAGCGCCGGCAGGCTGCGCGCCGAAGCAAAGGCCGCACAGCCGGCCACCGCCGCCGTGAGCAACACGAGCAGCGTGCGCCGCGGGCCAAAGCGGTCCAGCGCCCGGCCCAGCGGCAGCTGCAAGGCGGCAAAGCCGAAGAAGTACGCCCCGGCGAGCAGGCCCAAATCGCCCGCACGCAGACCCAGCTCGGCACTGAATGCGGGCGCCAGGGTGGCCGTCACCGCACGCAGCAGCGCCGAAAAGAAATAGGCGAAAGCGAAGGCGAGAAAGACAACGATGGCGGTCGATCGCGGCAGGCTCATGGATCGATGCGGATCGACGAGAAGAACATCTGCGCGGCTTCATCGGCCACGCCGGGCCCCACCACGGTAGCCTGCATGACGCTCGTGCCATGAGCGAAGACCGCCAGCTGCATCTGCACGGGCCGCCCGTCGGGCATCCTCCCGTCCACGCGCATGTGCCCGCTGTGGTCGTTGGGTGTGGCACCGGGCACCGCGATCGGTTGCAGCGGGCCGGGCGCGCTCCCGGCATTCATCGCCGCCGTGCGGCGCAGATCTGCCAGTGCCGCACCCACGCGCGACGGGTCGACCATGTCGGCCCACGCCAGGGCCCAGGTGTGCCCGCCGGCGTCGCAGGCGTGCAGCGCCAGCCGGACCGGCGATCCCGCCAGCACCACCCGGCGCACCTTGAGATCCGGACGGCACGGGAACCACAGCGTGACGCCACTGCCCGCGGGGTGCACCGCGCACCAGTCCAGGCTCGGCGCGCACGCGCCCATGGCCAGGGCGAGGGCCACCGCGGCGCCACGTCGAGCCCGGGAAGACATCGGGCCATTATCCCGGGCTGCCGCGCTCGGCCAGGCGCATGGCAGCCGCACAATCCAGGTCATGAATCCCGACCCCAACGCCGCCCCCGGTGCCCTGGACGGCGTGCGCGTCCTCGATCTCTCGCGCGTGCTCGCCGGCCCCTGGTGCACGCAGACGCTGGCCGACCTGGGCGCGGAAGTGATCAAGATCGAGCGGCCGCCCTCGGCCACCCACCCCGGCGGCGACGACACGCGCGGCTGGGGCCCGCCGTTCCTCGAGGACCGCTCCGGCCACGACACCGCCGAGGCCGCGTACTACCTGGGCGTGAACCGCAACAAGCGCTCGGTGACGATCGACATCGCGCGGCCCGAGGGCCAGGCGCTGATCCTCCAGCTGGCCGACACCTGCGACGTGCTGGTGGAGAACTACAAGGTCGGCGACATGGCGCGCTACGGCCTGGACGCGGCCGCCCTGCGGGCACGCTGCCCACGCCTGGTGTATTGCTCGATCACCGGCTACGGGCAGACCGGGCCGTACCGGGAACGCGCGGGTTACGACTACGCCATCCAGGGCCTGGGTGGCCTGATGAGCGTCACCGGCGAGCGCGACGAGCTGCCCGGCGGCGGCCCGCAGAAGGTGGGCGTGGCGGTGGCCGACCTGTTCACCGGCATGTACGCCACGGTGGCCATCCTCGCCGCCTTGCGCCACCGCGACGCCACAGGCGTGGGCCAGGTCATCGACATGGCCTTGCTCGACACCCAGGTGGCCATGCTCGCCAACCTCGGTGCCGACTACCTCGTCACGCGCAAGCCGCCCGGCCGCGTGGGCAATGCACACCGGAACATCGTGCCCTACCAGGTGTTCGAGGTGGCCGACGGACACCTCATCCTGGCCGTGGGCAACGACGGCCAGTTCGAGCGCTTCTGCGGCGTCGCCGGCTGCCCCGAACTCGCCCGCGACGAACGCTTCGCGCGCAACGCCAGCCGCGTGCGCCATCGCGACGTCCTCGTGCCCCTGCTCGCCGCCAGGATGCGCCAGCGCACGCGCGCTGACTGGCTCGCCGCCCTGGAGGCCGCCACCGTGCCCTGCGGCCCGATCAACGATCTCGCCGAGGTCTTCGCCGACCCCCAGGTGCGGGCGCGCGGCATGACCGAGCGCGTGCCCCACCCGCTGAGCGACACGCTCGAACTCGTCGCCAGCCCGATGCGGCTTTCGGCCACGCCGGTGCAGCTGCGCCACGCCCCGCCGCTGCTCGGCCAGGACAGCGCCGAAGTGCTGGCGGCGATCGGCGTCGGGCCGGCCGAACTGGCCCGCTTGCGCGCGCTGGGTGTGGTCGGGCCGGCTTTGGCGTGACATAGTTTCCTGTGCGGGGCGGGCAGCCCCCGGAGTCGCGGGATGGCGCAGCAGGTCCGGTCGATCCAATCTCGGAGGTGTCGGGGTGGCCGCTGCCGCCCCGGGTGGGCGCGATGAACAGCCCGCCCTTGCCGCCGGCCCACCGAGGTGACCGGCACGATGGAGAAATGGACATGGACCTGTCGGACTTCGGCGCATTGGGAGCCCCGACACCCGCCGGCCCCCCGGCGGCCGCCCCCCTGGATCCCAGGGCCCTGGTGGCGCAATTGGGCAGTGAAGTGGCGAGCACGCTGTCGGCGGCGCTCGAGCGCGTCGTCGCCCTGTCCGCCACCGGGCGCATCGACCAGGGCAGCCTGCGCGCGCTGCGCGAGGAGATCGACCTGGCGCGCCGCGCCGGCATCATGGGCCAGCAGGTGGTCCGCCTGGGCAACGGCCGCGTGCCGCAGGCCCATGAGCGGCTGGATCTGACGGCGCTGCTGCGCGAGGCCATGCGCCAGCGCGCGCGCGAGATCGAGGTGCGCGGCATCGAGGTGCGCCAGCTGTTCGCGCCGGCCGAGGTGAAGAGCGACGCCACCTTGCTTTTTTCCCTGCTGCAGACGACGCTCGACTGGAGCTTCGAACACGCCGCCTCGCGCATCGACCTGACGCTCGAGGTGAAGAGCTGGCCGGCCCACGCCCGGCTCACCAGCCGCTACGCCCATTGCCCGCCCGATGAGGTGGACAGCGCCACCGCGTCCCTGCAGGTCGGGGAAGAGGCCACCTTGAACACCATGTCGTGGCGCCTGCTGCAGCAGACCGCGGCCGTGCTGGGCCTGCTGCTGCAGCGCCGCGACACGCCGGGGCGCACCGAGCTGACCATCGAATTCCCCACCACCCTGGCGCCGCATGTGCCTGGCCGGGCACCGGCCGCCGAGCCCGTCTCCGGCAGCCAGGGCCGCGACTCGCAGCCCCTGGCCGGGCGGCACGTGCTCGTGCTCGCGCCGCGCCGCGAGGTGCGCAACGTGGTGCGCGAGGCGCTGCGCCCGATGGGCTTGATGCTCGACTTCGTCAGCTCGATCGACGAGGCGCAGGACATGGGCCGCGACGGCATTCCGCATGCCCTCGTCTACGAAGCCGGCATGGGCGGCGAGCGCTTCGAGCGCTTGCGCGGCGAGTGGCTGGCCGCCGCGCCACACCTGGCCTTGATCCAGATCGACGAGCAGGGCAAGGCCTTCCAGGTGCTCAACGTCGGCGGACGCCAGTTCACCAGCATCGGCCGCGACGCCATCATCGAATCGCTGCCCGCGGCCCTGAGCTTCGAGCTCGCGCGCAACGAGTAGCGGGGCGCCGTCGCGCGGCGGCCCGCCGCGGCCACCGACCGCGCCGGCGGCCGCAGCCTCTGCTAGCGGCCGAAGACCTTGCGCAGGATCGCGCTGCCGGTCTTCACGGGGTCGGCGCGGATCTTCTTCTCCTCTTCGCCGATCATCAGGAACAGGCCATCCAGGGTGCGGCCGGTGACGTACTTCTGCACGTTCGCATCGTCGCCCTTGACCAGCCCGACGCCGGCGGCCTTGGCCGCCACGGCGTTGTAGCGCTGGGCCAGTTGCACACGCTCGGTGGCCTGGGTGACGATGGGCAGGAACTTCTCCCCAAGGGGTGCGCGCGTCTTGCCGGCAAAGAAGTCGGTCACCGCGGTGGGGCTGGTGCTGCGCACGAGCTCGAGCGCGTCCTCCACGCTCATCGCCTTGACCGTGCTCACGAAGAGGTCCTTGGCCTGCGGCACGGCGGCCTCGGCGGCACGGTTCATCGCCGTCTCCAGCTCATCGACCTTGCGCCCCTGACCGGTGGCGCGCAGCAACTTGGCCGCACTCTTCAGAGTGCCCGGCAGCGGGATGCGCACCCGCGGGTCACCCAGGAAGCCGTCGGCGCGGCCGAGCTGCGACACCGCGGCCAGGGCGCCGCGTTCGAGTGCGGCGCGCACGCCGGCCGCGGCATCGGTCTCGCTCGTCGCCGCGCGGGCGTACCAGGGGCTGGCCGCAGCGATGGCTACCGTAAACTCTCGACGATCCATGACATGCCTCCTTTGCTGCACCAGACCCGATCTTGCACGCCGCGCGGCCAGGGCGGTCATACCGAGGTCGAGGGCGTGAGCCCATGATCGGCCGCATCGTCGGCGTGCTCGCCGAAAAGGCGCCTCCCATGGTGCTGGTGGACGTGCACGGCGTGGGCTACGAGTTGCACGTGCCCATGAGCACCTTCTACAACCTGCCCGCACTGGGCGAGGCGGTGCAGCTGCTGACGCACTTCGTCGTGCGCGAGGATGCGCAGCTGCTCTTCGGCTTTCTCACCGCCGCCGAGCGCGCCACCTTTCGCGAACTGGTGAAGATCAGCGGCGTGGGTCCGCGCACCGCGCTGGCCATCCTCTCCGGCCTGAGCGTGGACGAACTGGCGCAGGCGGTGACGCGCCAGGATGCCGCCCGCCTGGTGAAGGTGCCCGGCATCGGCAAGAAGACCGCCGAGCGGCTGCTGCTGGAACTCAAGGGCAAGCTCGGCGCCGAGCTTTCGTCCGCAGGCGCCACGACCCAGGACGCCGCCCAGGGCGACATCGCCCAGGCGCTGCAGGCCCTGGGCTACAGCGAGCGCGAGGCGCTGGCCGCGGTGAAGGCGCTGCCGCCCGGCGTCGGCGTGAGCGACGGCATCAAGCTGGCACTGAAGTCGCTGAACCGCTGAGATCGCGCTGGCCACGGGCCCGCCCGCCTCGCGCCAGGGCGTCGCGATAATGCC
>DYOR01000051.1:0-13251 GCA_020720385.1 Rubrivivax sp. | reverse complement strand
CATGGCCATCCAGACCGACGACTTCGCCGCCGCCCCCGGCCCGCGCGTGGTCAGCGCGACCCCCACCTCGCCCAATGAAGAGGCGATCGAGCGCGCCCTGCGCCCCAAGGGCCTGGCCGAATACGTGGGGCAAGCGAAGGCGCGCGAGCAGCTGGAGATCTTCATCCACGCCGCGCGCGGCCGCACCGAAGCGCTGGATCACGTGCTGCTCTTCGGCCCGCCGGGGCTGGGCAAGACGACGCTGGCGCACATCATTGCCCACGAGCTGGGCGTGAACCTGCGCCAGACCTCGGGCCCGGTGCTGGAAAAGCCCAAGGACCTGGCGGCCATCCTCACCAACCTCGAGCGCAACGACGTGCTCTTCATCGACGAGATCCACCGCTTGAGCCCGGTGGTCGAGGAGATCCTCTACCCGGCGCTGGAGGACTACCAGATCGACATCATGATCGGCGAGGGCCCCGCGGCGCGCTCGATCAAGCTCGACCTGCAGCCCTTCACGCTGGTCGGCGCGACCACGCGCGCCGGCATGCTCACCAACCCGCTGCGCGACCGCTTCGGCATCGTCGCGCGGCTGGAGTTCTATTCGGCCGCCGAGCTCACGCGCATCGTCACGCGCTCCGCCGGGCTGCTGAACGTGCCCACCGACGCGGCCGGCGCGCTGGAGATCGCGCGCCGCTCGCGCGGCACGCCGCGCATCGCCAACCGGCTGCTGCGCCGCGTGCGCGACTACGCCCAGGTGAAGGGCGACGGGGCCATCGACGCCGCACTGGCCGACCTGGCTCTGGCCATGCTGGACGTCGACGCGCTAGGCCTGGACGTGATGGACCGCAAGCTGCTCGAAGCGGTGATCCACCGTTTCGACGGCGGCCCGGTGGGGCTGGACAACGTCGCGGCGGCCATCGGCGAGGAAGCGGGCACGATCGAGGATGTGATCGAGCCCTACCTCATCCAGCAGGGCTACCTGCAGCGCACGCCGCGTGGCCGCGTGGCCACGGCGGCGGCCTGGCGGCATCTCGGGCTGGCCCCCCCGGCGGCCGGCGCCGGGCTGTTCGAGACCTGATCCCCGCGCCCTGCGGGTGCTGAAGTTCGGCCGCGCCCGGCCGAAAGAACAAGGCATCGGCTTTCCCGCGCCGTGACACCGGTCACTGGCCGCGTCGGAAGGCGTGCCGGGGCCACAGACATGTGCAAGGTCTCACACCTTGTTGCAGCGCGCGGCCTCAAGGCTGGCCCAAAGTGGCCGAAATCAGTCCGGTAGGCGGGTAGGGCGGCCGTTGAGGCCTGCCGGTTGCCCCTGTGCAGCGCACCGCCGTCGAAAGGTCCGACCATGCCGCCCCTGCGCCCCCGCGGGTTCACCCTCATCGAGATGCTCATCGCCATGGCCGTGGCGGGCATCCTGCTGGCGCTGGCCGGCCCGAGCTTTCGCGAGGCCATCGACGCCAACCGCCTGACCAGCAACGCCAACGAGCTCACCGCCGCGGTGCAGCTGGCGCGTGCCGAGGCCATCCGCCACAACCGCCGCGTCACCCTGTGCCGCACCGAGGACGGCAGCGCGTGCAGCGCTGCGTCGTCGACCTGGCCGGGGTGGATCTTGTTCGTCGACACCGACGGCGATGGCGTGCGCGACGCCACCGAGCCGGTGATCAAGTCCGGCGTGTTCGACGCGTCGCTGGTGGTCAAGTCCAGCCCCAACATCACCGCCCTGACCGAACGCATCAACTTCCGCGGCGACGGCCTGGCCCGGGCGGCCGACAACCAGACCCTGCTGGTGGGCACGCTGGCGGTGTGCGTGGCCGCGCTGCAGCCGGCCGAGAACGTGCGCGACGTGAGCCTGGCATCGGGAAGTCGCACCCACGTCGGCCGGCGCAACGGCGCCGGCGCGTGCGCCGCGCCGGCCGACTCCTGAGCCCCGAGGCCGCGCCATGAAGACCCTCCCCGCACCCTCCCCCTCGCGCCGTCACCCCGGCCGCCACGCCCAGCGCGGCGTGAGCCTGGTCGAGGTGCTCGTCTCGGTGCTCATCGTCACCATCGGCCTGCTCGGCGCGGTGGCGCTGCAGGCCAACGCGCTGCGCAACAACCAGGGCAGCTTCGAGCGCACCCAGACCTCCATCCTCACCCAGGGCATCTTCGACGCCATGCGCGCCAACCTGGCTGGCGTCACCGCCAACAGCTACAACACCGGCGGCATGGTCTGCGTGGCCCCGGCCGCAGGCACCCTGGCGACGAGCGACATCGCGCGCTGGGTGAACAACCTGCACGCGCAGATCAACCCCGGCGCCTGCGGCAGCATCCGGTGCGCCGGCGGCGTGTGCACGGTGAGCGTGCAATGGGACGACTCGCGCGCCACCGGCGGCAGCGACGCCCAGACCATCAGCGTGAGGGCGCAGCTGTGAACACGCCGCGCCGCCCCACGCCGCAGCGCGGCTTCGGCCTCGTCGAGATGATGGTCGCGCTCGCCCTGGGCCTGCTCGTGGTGGGCGGCGCCAGCGTGCTCTTCATCGCCACGCGCCAGGCCAACGGCACCACCGACAACCTGGGCCGCATGCAGGAGTCGGTGCGCACGAGCTACGACCTCATGGCGCGCGAGGTGCGCGAAGCCGGCGGCACGCCTTGCGACGCCCTGCTGCACATGTCCGACGTGCTCAACAACGCCCAGGGCGGCGCGCCCACCTGGTGGGCCGCCTGGGGCGAGCCGCTGCGCGGCTACGCCGCCGGCACGGCCTTCCCCGGTGCGACCGTCGGCGCCGCCGTGGGCGAGCGCGTGGCGGGCACGGCGGCTGTCATCGTGCGCTACGGCGCCCCGATCGACGATCTGGCGGTGACGGCCCACGACACCGCCGCCACCAGCTTCACCGTGAACCGCGCTGCCCACGGCGTGGCGGTCAACGACCTCATCATGGCCTGCAACTACCGCCAGGGCGCGGTGTTCAAGGTCAGCGCCGTGGCCGCGTCCACCTTCGCCCACGCCACCAGCGCGGCGGCCGATGGCAACTGCAGCCCGGGCCTGGGCCTGCCCACGGTGTGCGCCAACCCGGGCACGACCTACGAGTTCTCCGCCGGCTCGCTGGTCGGGCGGCTGAACGCGGCCGGCTGGTACATCGGCAACAACGGCCGACCCGAGACGGGCGGGCGCTCGCTCTACCGCGTCACGCGGCAAGGGGTCGAGGAAGTCGCCGAGGGCGTGAGCGCGATGGATCTGAACTACCTCGTCACCGGCGGCGTCGACTACGTGGCGCCCGCGGCCGTGGCCGACTGGGCGCAGGTCACCGCCGTGCGCTTCGACCTCACGGTGCAAAGCCCCGAGGCGAACGTCGGCACCACCGGCGCCGGACAGCGCCTGACGCGCACGGTGGCCTTCACCGTCAACCTGCGCAACATGCAACCATGAAGCCCCACCGCACACCCCGCCGCCGCTCATGCGGCCGCCCTGAACGCGGCATCTCGCTCATCGTCAGCCTGGTGCTGCTGGTGCTGGTGACCTTGATCGCCGTGGGCAGCATGCGCGGCGTGCTGCTGCAGACGCGCATGAGCGCCACCACGCACGACCGCAGCCTGGCCTTCCAGGCCGCCGAGGTGGCACTGCGCGAAGCCGAACGCCGTGCCGCCACGGCCACCAGCGCCGACTTCCCCGGCGCAGGCTGCGCCAGCGGCTACTGCGTCACCCCGGCGCTGGCCGACACGCCGCGCTGGATGGACACGGCATTCGCCGGCTGGCAGGCCGCCGCAGCCGCCGCGCCGGCGGATGCGCCGGCACCCGAGGCCATCGTCGAGGACATGGGCGACGCACCGAACTGGCCCGGCTGCGAAAGCGAGATCCCGCGCCAGCCCAACTGCAGCACGCGGCGCTACCGCATCAGTGCGCGCAGCAGCGCCGAGGGCCGCGCCTCGGTGCTGGTGCAAAGCCAGTTCGCGGCCCCATGACGCACCGCACGGCCACCGACCCCGAGGATCACCGCATGCACACCACCACCGCCCCCACTGCCCGCCCGCTCGCGCTGCGCCTGCTGCAAGGCGCGCTGGCCACGGCCTTCGCCGCCACGGCCCTGGTGTCCCTGCCCAGCCGCGCCGGCCTGGTCATCGGCAACAACCCCTTGTACCTGGTGATGGGCAAGGCCAACGTGCTCATGGTGCTGGACAACTCCAACAGCATGGACGAGGCTGCCAACGGCTCGGCGGTAGGCAGCAACAACGCGACAAGCAAGTCGGAAATCGCGCGCGGCGTCGTGCGCACGCTCACCGACACCTACCGCAGCCGCGTGAACATGGGGCTCATGGCCTACAAGCAGAACGCGCCGGCGAGCAACCACCTGCACAACTCGCCTTACGACGCCAGCTTCGACCCGGCCACCTACGACGCCGCCTGGAGCGGGGCGCGCGCTAGCGCGACGAAACGATTCCGCATCCCCAATGCCACCTCGGCCGGGAACTTCGTCTACTACAACGTGGGCCTGCCGATGTACTCTGACAGCAACCTGGGCAACGCCTTTTGCTACTCGACCACGGCGGACGCCTCGCACGACTTCCTGAACACGGCGCCCAGCCCGCTGGGCGACAACTACCGCTGCTTCACCACCAAGACCGGCACTTCGAACGCCTTGCCGGCATGGGGCGATGCCGCGTCGGAAGCCGCAGCGGGCTATGCCAACTACTGGTTCACCTCGTCGTTCTTCCCCACCGACAGCGACTTCGCGCAAGGCATCAACGACTTCGGTCGCTTCAACAGCTGGAACTACATCGGCCCGACCTGGTACGTGAATTCCTCCCCCGGCCGCGGCTACCTGCACATTCCGCTGGCCGACCTGGGCGCGGCGCAGGCCAGCTCGATCAAGGCCAAGCTCGCCTGCAACGTGCCCGGCGACCCCGCCCCCTGCACCGCCAGCGGCATCCAGAACGCCGGGTTGACACCGATCGAAGGCACGCTGCTCACGGCACGCGACTACTACAAGGGCGGCTGGAACGACGCCAGCGAAGGCTACACCGCGGCCTGCGATTCGCTGCCCCAGTCCTGCGGCAAGAACTTCGTCGTCCTGCTCACCGACGGCCTGCCCTCGACGCGCAAGGATGGCACCACGCTGGCCGACCCGGCCGTGGCGCTGGCCGAAACCACCGCCGCCGCCGCCGCGCTCAAGGCCGACGGCATCGAGACCTACATCATCGGCTTTGCCCTGCCCTACGGCGTGGACCCGGCCACGCTGAACCAGGTGGCCGTGGCCGGCGGCACGGTGAAAGCCTACGACGCCAGCGACGCGGTGAGCCTGCAGGCCGCCTTCGACGCCATCTTCACCGACATCTTCAAGAAATCCTCGGCTTTCGGCTCGGTGTCGCAGAACTCGACCTCCATCAACACCGGCTCGATGGTCTACCAGGGCCGCTTCGACAGCACCGACTGGACCGGCGAGGTGGTGGCCATGCGACCCGAGGTCAACGGCGTGATGACCCCGCTGTGGAGCACCAGCGAGGCCGGCCGCATCCCGGCTGCGGCGGCGCGCAAGGTCTTCACCCTGGTGCCTGGCGTGGGCGGGCGCGAGTTCAAGCTGCTGGCCGACCTGAGCGCGGCGCAGCAGGCGGCACTCAGCGCCGTGAACTGCAGCGCCGCCCTCACCGGGGCGCCCTGCGCGCAGGCGCGCATCGACTGGATGCGCGGCGAGCGCAGCCTCGAAGACCCCGCGGGCGTGCTGCGCCGGCGCAGCAAGCTCATGGGCGACGTGATCAGCTCCTCGCCCTACTACGTGAAGAAGAGCAACACCCTGTTCGTGGGTGCCAACGACGGCATGCTGCACGCGCTGGACGCAGCCACCGGCAACGAGCGCTTCACCTTCGTGCCCAACGCCGTGGTCGACCGCGTCTACAAGCTGACCCAGCCGACCTACGCGCACGAGTACTTCGTCGACGGCGAGATCGCCGTCTCCGGCGTCGCCGAGACGCCGGGCAGGAACATCCTCGTCTCCACGCTGGGTCGCGGGGGCAAGGCTCTGTTCGCACTCGACGTCACGGCGCCGGCGGCCTTCACCGCCGCGAACGTGATGTGGGAGTTCACCGACCCCGACCTCGGTCTCGCCCTGGGCAAGCCGGTGATCACGCGCATGAACAACGGCAGGACCGCGGTGATCGTGGGCAACGGCTACAACAGCACGAACGAGCGCTCGGTGCTCTTCGTCATCGACATCGAAACGGGCGCACTGATCCGCAAGATCGACACCGGCACGGGCAGCGCCGCGGCCACCAACGGCATGGCCACGCCGCGCGGCTGGGACAGCGACGGCAACGGCACGGCGGACATCTTCTACGCCGGCGACCTGCTGGGCAACGTCTGGAAGCTCGACCTGTCCTCCCCCAACCCGGCGCTGTGGGCCAGCGCGTTCACCTCCGGGGGCGTGCCGGCGCCGATGTTCGTCGCCAGCGACAGCCTGGGCAACCGGCAGCCCATCACCGGCATGATCGGCGTGGGCATCAACGGCCGGCGCGGCGACGCCAACTTCGGCAAGCGCTACCTCTTCCTCGGCACCGGGCGCTACATCACCACGGGTGACGTCACCAACCCCGCCACGCAGAGCTGGTACGGGCTGATCGACAGCAACGCCGTCATCGCCGCGCGCGCCGACCTGCGGCAGCGCACGATCGACCTGGAGGGCACCATTGCCGGCACCCTCACGCGCGCCTTCTCGCTCGCTGTCGCCGGGGACATGGTCGGCAAGCAGGGTTGGTACATCGACCTGACCTCGCCGGTGGCCGGGGCGCAGGGCGAGCGCATGATCGGCGAGCACAAGTTCTTCGGCACGGTGCTGCTGGCGGCGAGCATGATTCCCAGCGCCGACGTGTGCACGCCAGGCGGCGATGGTTTCCAGAACGTCGTTGACCCCTTCACCGGCGCGGCCACCGGTGGCCTGTTCTTCGATGTCAACAACGACCTGCTCTTCAACGACACCGACCGCCTCGAGGGCCGGCCGGTGGGCTCGTTCAACCCCGACATCAACCTGCCCAGCGATGCCATCCTCATCGGCAACCGCATCATCAACAGCGGCACCGGGGACGGTCGCCTACCCGGCGCCGAAGGCATGAGCAACATCCGCAGCAGCAGCGTCAACAACCCGATCCGCAGCGGCCGCATTTCGTGGCGCGAGGTCGTCAACCCCTAGGCGCGCATGAACACCCTGCCCCGCACCCAGGCCCGGCGCGTGCACCCCGCGCCAGGGCGTCACCGCCGCGGACGGAACGGCTTCACCCTCATCGAGTTGATGGTCACGGTGGCCATCATCGGCATCCTGTCCGCCGTGGCCTACCCCAGCTACACGGCGCACGTGGTGCGCACCAGGCGCGCCTCGGCCGCCGGCTGCACGATGGAGCTGGCGACCTTCATGGAGCGCGTCTACGCCAGCAACCTGCGCTACGACCTCAACGCGGGCCTGGCCACGGCCCTGCCCGCGGTGGCCTGCCGCACCGAGCTCGCCGGCACCTACGCCTTCGCCTTCGCCGTGGGGCAGCCCACGGCGACGACCTTCTCCATCCTCGCCACCCCCGCGGGCAACCAGGCCGCGGCGGACACGAAGTGCGCCACGCTCAGCATCGACCAGGCCAACACCAAGGGCCGCAGCGGCACCGCCCCTACCGTGGCGGAGTGCTGGAAGTAGCCTCGCCGGCCTCTTCGGGCGCGCCTTCGAGGTGCGCCGTGTCGTTCCAGCCCACGAGCGAGAAGCCCTGCGGCGTCCACAGCAGCCGGTTCACGGCGGCGTTGGTCACCTGCCAGTGCCTCGCGGCGCTCAATTCGATACCCGCGGCGGCGCGGTACAGGCAGTCGAGCACGCCCCCATGCGAGACGATGGCGATGGCCTGCGCCGGGTGGCGCGCGGCATGGCGCAGCGCGACCTCCAGGCTGCGCGCGTAGAACGCATCCAGCCGCTCGCCGCCCTGGGCGTCGAAGCCCGGGTCGCGGCGCCGCCAGCGCTGCACGTCGTCGGGCCAGTGCTGCTCGATCTCCTCGAAGGTGCGGCCTTCGAAGCGGCCGAAGGCGCGCTCGCGCAGCTGCGCGTCGAGCCGCAACTCCACGCCGCAGGCCGCAGCCACGGCCGCCGCCGTGTCGCGCGCGCGCTGCAAGTCGCTGCTGTAGACCGCCGCAAGCTGCTCGCCAGCCAGGGCTTGCGCCAGCCGTTCGGCCTGCCAGCGCCCGCGCTCGTTGAGGGGCACGTCCAGATGCCCCTGGATGCGCTTGTCGACGTTCCACGCCGTCTCGCCGTGGCGCACGACGAAAACGCGCGTCGGCTCGGGCATCCCTGCGGCCACTGGCGCCTCAGCGCGGAGCGAGCAGGCGCGGGTTGAGTGTGTAGGTGCCGGAGAACGTGGCCTCGGCGAGCACGCGCCCGGCGAGCTTCTCGCGCACCTGGCTGCCGGTGAAGTGGCCCTCCAGCGGCAGCCGCGGCAGCGCCACCGCGTAGAGCGTGAACACGTAGTGGTGCACGAGCGAATCGTTGAAGGGCGGGAAGGGCCCGTCGTAGCCGAAGTAGTTTCCCGCCATCTGCGGGTCGCCAGCAAACCAGGCGGTGTAGTCGTTGAGGCCGTGGCGCGCCCCGTCGCGCGCCTGCGGGCCGGGCTTGCCGCGGGCGACGAAGCCGCGGCTGAACTCGCCCTCGGCGACGACCGCGGGCCGCGGCGGCAGGTCCACCAGCACCCAGTGGAAGAAGTCCACGCGCGGCAGGTCGGCGGGGATCTCGCGGCCGGGCTCGTTGACATCGTCGCCCCGGCTGGGCACGTCGAAGTCGTGGCAGATGAGGACCATCGACTGCGTCCCCTCGGGCACCTCGCTCCACGCCAGGTGCGGGTTGAGGTTGTCGCTGAAGGTGGCCCCCCCGGCGCCGTCGGGCTTGCCGGCGGCGTAGCGCGCGGGGATGCTGTCGCCGTTGGTCCAGCTGTCGCTCCAGAGTTTCATCTTCAGGCCTCCTCGTTGAATGGCGTGGGCTGCCGCTTCACACGCCCCAGGTGACCGGGGCGTTCTCGGCGTGGCTGCGCTGCAGCATCTCCAGCATGGGCCACAGGCGCTGCTGCAGGCCGACGGCATGCCGTTCGGATTCTTCGCCCTCCGTCTCGGCGGGCGCGCAGCCGGCGGGCGCCGCCTCGGCGCGGCGCGCGTCCTCGGTGGCGATGGCCGCGCGCAGGGCCTGCAGCGCCGCGGGCATGGCCGCGGGCTCGATGATGCCGCGGGCCGACGGCGCGCGCCCGAGCAGGCGCAGCAACTGCTCGCCATGCGCGCCGAGCATGATCAGGTCGCCGCAGGCGGCACTCTTGAATTTGTAGATCATGGCGGCGGCGCTCGGGCTCGTGACGCTCACGCGGCGTCGATGCGCATTGTGCCGCCTGCGCCCACAGCGCGGCGCAGCGCTTCAGCCGCGCACGAGCTGGAAGCGCCGGCCCGGCGGCGGCGCGCTGGCGCTGCTCTGGTCCACGCGCTCGTCGAAGCTCAGCGTGTCCAGCGCCGCGGCATAGAGGAAGCCCTGGAACTCGTCGCAACCGGCTTCGGCGAGGAACTGCCGCTGCGCCTCGGTCTCCACGCCTTCGGCGATGACCTTCATGCCCAGGGCCTTGGCCATCTGCAGGATGGCGCGCACGATGCCCACGTCGCTCTCGTCGCCGGGCAGTCCGTGCACGAAACTGCGGTCGATCTTCAGCTTGCCGATGGGAAAGCGCTTGAGGTAGGCCAGGCTCGAGTAGCCGGTGCCGAAGTCGTCGATCGACAGGCGCAGGCCCAGCCGCTTCAGGCCGTGCAGGCGCAGCAGCGCCTCCTCGGCGTCGTGCAGCAGGATGGACTCGGTGAGCTCGAGTTCGAGCAGCTGCGCCGGCAGGCCGCTCACGGCGAGCACGCTGGCCACGCGGTCGACGAAGTTGGCCTGCTCGAACTGCAGCGCCGAGACATTGATGGCGATGGGCAGCGCGCGTCCGCGCTGGTGCCACAACGCGGCCTGGCGCACGGCCTGGCCGAGCACCCAGTCGCCGACGGCGACGATGAAGCCGCTTTCCTCGGCCACCGGGATGAAGCGCGACGGCGCCACGTCGCCGAGCTCGGGGTCGCGCCAGCGCAGCAGCGCCTCGGCGCCGACGATCTTGCCGCTGGCCATGTCCACCTGCGGCTGGTAGTGCAGCCGGAAGCGCCCGCTCACCAGCGCCTGGCGCATGGCGTGGTCCAGGCGCATGCATTCGCGCCGGTCGACCTCGGCGCGCTGCTGGTGCAGCCGGTAGTGCGCCCGCCCGGAGTTCTTCACCGTGCGCATGGCGGCCTCGGCGTGGCGCATGAGGTCGTCGATGCGCGAGCCGTGCGCCGGCGACAGGGCCATGCCGATGCTGCAGGTGAGGGTGAACTGCGCGCCGTCCACCGTGCACGGCTGCGCCACCACGTTGAGCACACGCCGCGCCGTGGCCTCGGCCGCGGTGGCGTCGGCGGGCTGCAGCAGGAGCGCGAACTGGTCGCCCCCGACGCGCGCCAGCAGGTCGTGCTGGCGCAGGCAGCCCTGGATGCGCTGCGTGATCTCGAGCAGCACGCGGTCGGCCGACTCCTGCCCCAGGCTGTCGTTGACCTGGCGGAAGCGGTCGAGGTCGATCACCAGCAGCGCCAGCGGGCCGCCGCGCTGCTCGTCGGCGGCCACCGCGGCGGCCACCTGCTCGGCGAGCATGCGCCGGTTGGGCAGGCCGGTGAGCACGTCGTGCAGCGCCAGCGCCTCGGCGCGCTCCTCGGCGAGGATGCGCTCGGTGAGGTCGCGAAAGGACCACACGCGACCCTGGGGCCTGCCGCCGCTGAAGAGCGGCCGCGTGACGCGCTCCAGGACCTGGCCGGAGTGCAGTTCCAGGCGGTCGCTGGCCGACACCAGCGTGGCCTGGCGCAGCGCCTGCAGGCGGGACTCGTAGGCCTGCGCGTCGTTGACGCTGCGCGCCATCCACGCCTGCACGGCCGCGTCGTCGTGCTGCTGCAGCATGTCCAGCGGCATGGCCCAGATCTCGGCCAGGCGGCGGTTGAAGGCACGCAGCCGGCCGCTCAGGTCGGTGACGAGGATGCCGTCGGCGGTGGCCTCCAGCGTGGCCTGCAACTCCGCCAGCAGGCCCTCGCGCTCGGCCTCGGCACGCTGCTCGACGCTGCGGTCGCACATCACCACGAGGGCATGGCCCGGAACCGCGGCAGCGGGCGCGGCGGGCGGCGCCTCGAGCAGGCCGATGCTGCGCCGCACATGCAGCGCGCGGCCGTCGGCCAGGGTGACGATGGTGTCGGACTCCAGCGCGTCGGCCGCGCCCAGGGCGGCGGCTTCCCACCACGCCAGGTCCTCGGGTGAAGCCGCCAGGTCCATGGCCGCGCGGCCCACCAGCTCGGCCTGCGGCACGCCGAAGAGTGCGCCTGCCGCGGCATTGACGGCGACCACGGCACGCGTGTCCAGCGCCACCACCCAGGCCGCGTGCGGCAGGCCGGCGAGCAACGCACGCCAGGCGAGCGCCAGCCCGGCCGCAGGCGCGCCGCAGGGCGGTGACGCCGCGCCGCGCGGCATCAGACCCCCCCGCTCACGGTCTGCACCTCGGGCGTGACGGGCTCGAAGAAATAGGCCACGCGCGGCCGCGGGTCCAGCGCCTGCAGCGCCGCCGCGGGCAGCTTGTTCGCCGGCAGGCTGCGCCTGATGCCCAGCTGGCGCTCCTGCTCCAGGTCGACCCACTGCGTGTCCGCGCCGGGGTGACGCGCGTCGTGCACGAGCACGCGCGGCTTGAGCGGGCGGCTGGAGTTGACCCCCATGACCATCGCATAGCGGTCGTCGGTGAGCTGCACCAGCGAGCCCGCCGGGTACACGCCCATCATGCGGATGAAGCTCGCCAGCAGCGCCGCGTCGTAGCGCGAACGCCCCTGGGCGAAGAGCATGGAGACGGCCTCGTGCGGCGTGAGCGCGTGCGCGCGCGAGCCGGGATTGCACAGGTTGTCGAAGCGGTTGACGATGGCCACGATGCGCGCAGCCAGCGCGATCTGCTCGCCCGCCAGGCGCCGCGGGAAGCCGCTGCCGTCGGCGTGCTCGTGGTGCTGCGCCAGCACCGCCAGCGCACCCGCGCGCAGGCCCATGCGGTGGCCCAGGAGCACGCCCTTGGCGACATGGTCGCGGTAGGCGTTGATCTCGGCGGCGCTGAACCCCTCCTCGGCATGGCGGAAGCGCTCGGCCACGTCGAGCTTGCCCGTGTCGTGCATCAGCGCGCCCACGCCCAGGTCGTGCATCGCGTCGTCCGCCAGCCCCAGCGTGCGCCCGATGAGCAGCGAGATCACGCCGGTGTTGATGGCGTGCGCCGCCGCACGGTCGCCGCCGCCGGCGACGAGGCGGATGACCACGTCCTCGGTGCCGAGCATCTTGTCGAGCATCGCCCGCGTCAGCGCCGCGGCCGTCGTGCCGGCCAGGGCCGGCTGGGCATGGATGGCGTCGCTCGCCTCGCGCCAGGCCTGGGCGGCCTCGTTCTGCTGGCGTTCGCAGCGCCGCGCGGCCTCGCGCTGCGTCGCGCCCCACTCGCGCCGGCGCTGCTCGGCCCGCTCCGCCGGCGTCGGCGTAGCCGCTGCCCGCGCCGCGGCCTCGGCCGCCGCCGCTTCCTCGGGCGTGGGCTGCACTTCGCTCTTCGCCGCGTCCCAGCGCACGCGCGCCAGGCCCAGGCCGCGCAGCGTCTCGATCTGCTCGAGTGCGGTGATGCGGAAGCTCGACAGCGGGAACGGATGCGACAGCCAGCCCCCGTCGAGGTGGATGTACATGCCGACGCGCAACTCCTCGACGGCAATGGTGTGGGGCATTCAGGCTTCCTGAGAGGGATGCGGCGGCACGCGCTGGCCACCCGATGAGTCTGTTTTCGGGTGCAGCGCAGCAAAACTTGAGTTCGGGCCCGACTTTGGCACAGGCTGCCCAGACCGCAGCATGTGCAGCGAAGTGTCTAGACTGCTCAGCCATCCTCCCGACTGGAGCTCACGTGATCCTCGAAATCGCCGACATCCGCATCCTCCCCGGCCACAACGCGGCCTTTGAAGAGGCCATCCAGCGCGCCCTGGCCAGCGTCGCCAGCCGCGCCCAGGGCTTCAAGGGGGCCAAGGTCAACCGCGGCATCGAGAGCCCCGAGCGCTACGTGCTGCAGATCTTCTGGGAGACGCTGGAGGACCACACCGTGGGATTCCGCGGCGGCCCGCTCTTCGCCGAGTGGCGCGCCCTCATCGGGCCGTTTTTCGCCGCGCCCCCCGCGGTGGAGCACTTCAGCCTGGTGAGCAAGCCCTAG
>DYOR01000050.1:4967-22532 GCA_020720385.1 Rubrivivax sp. | reverse complement strand
CCAGGGTGTGCCGGTTGATGGCACGACCTGGCAGGAGATCCTCGAGGCCGCGCGCGGCCTCGGTGTGGACCCGGCGGACGTCAACGCCGCCGCAGGCTTGGGCTAGGCCCCCTCTCGCGGGCCGCGCGCCCCTGGGGCCGCGCGCGACGCGCGCGCGGCAGTCAGATGCGCCCGGCGCGGCGAAAGCCGAACAGTGGCGTGAGCACGCGGGTGGGGAAGACCGCCAGGGCCGCGTCGTGCTGCTCGGCGGCGTCGTTGTAGAGCTGGCGCGCGAAGGCCAGGCGGGTGCCGGCCTCGCGCCAGGAGACGGTGGCCGCGGCCACGGGGGGCTGCAGCGCCAGCTCCGCGTCCTGTTCCACCAGCGCGAAGACACGCTTGCCCGCGGCAGCCAGCGCGGCTTCGGTCGCCACCCAGGCGCTGGCGTGGGGTGCGCGCAGCGGTTGCGCGCGCAGGGCGGCGGCGGCGCGCACGGCGTCGGCGTGCGCCGCTTGCAGGGCGTCCAGAGCCCCCTGCTCGTGGGCCAGAGGCTCGCGCAGGGCGGCGAGCAGGGGTTCGATCGCCGCCGCGCGCTGACCGAGGGCCTCGTCGACCCTGGCCCAGGCCTGGTTGATGGCATTGCGCAGCCGCACCAGCCGGTTGTAGGCCCCGACCATCCAGAACACGGCGACCGCGCCCAGCGCCAGCGCGACCAGCTGGCGCGCGCTCACGTGCGCACTTCGCCCTGGCCGAGCACGACCCACTTGAGCGAGGTCAGGCCCTCCAGGCCGACCGGCCCGCGCGCGTGCAGCTTGTCGGTGGAGATGCCGATCTCTGCGCCCAGGCCGTACTCGAAACCGTCGGCAAAACGCGTGCTCGCGTTGACCATCACGCTGGCGGAATCGACCTCGCGCAGGAAGCGCATGGCACTCGCGTGGTGGGTGCTGAGGATGGCGTCGGTGTGGTGCGAGCCGTAGCGGTTGATGTGGGCAATGGCCTCGTCCAGGCTGCCCACCACCTTGACGCTGATGATCGGCGCCAGGTACTCGGTGGACCAGTCGGCCTCGGTGGCGCGCGCGACGTTGTCCAGGCCGCCGAGCAGCGCCGCGGCGCGTCCGTCGCAGCGCATCTGCACGCCCTTGGCGGCGAAAAGCGCGGCGATGCGCGGCAGGAAGCGCGCCGCCTGCGCCTCGTGCACGAGCAGCGATTCGGCGGCGTTGCAGGGGCTGAACTTCTGCGTCTTGGCGTTGTCGGCCACGCGCAGGGCCTGCTCCAGGTCGATCTCGGCGTCGACGTAGACGTGGCAGTTGCCGTCCAGGTGCTTGATCACGGGCACGCGTGCTTCGGCGGCGATGCGCTCGATGAGGCCCTTGCCGCCGCGCGGGATGATCACGTCCACCGCTTCGGGCATGGTGATGAGGTGGCCGACGGCGGCGCGGTCGGTGGTCTCGACCAGTTGCACCGCCGTGGCGGGCAGGCCGGCCTCGGCCAACGCGGCCTGCACCAGGCGCCACAGCGCCAGGTTGGAGTGCAGCGCCTCCGAGCCGCCGCGCAGGATGCAGGCGTTGCCGCTCTTCATGGCCAGCGAGGCGGCCTCGATGGTGACGTTGGGCCGGCTCTCGTAGATCATGCCGAAGACGCCCAGCGGCACGCGCATGTGGCCCACGCTGATGCCGCTCGGGCGGCGCTTCACGCCGCTGATCTGGCCCACCGGGTCGGGCATGGCGGCGATCTGCTCGCAGCCCTGGGCGACGGTCTCGATGATCTTCGCGTCCAGCCGCAGGCGGTCGACCAGCGGTGCGGCCAGGCCGGCCCCGCGCGCCGCCTCGAGGTCCAGGGCGTTGGCCTCCTGCAGCTCGCGCGTGTGCTCGCGCAATCGTCGTGCCAGGGCGCGCAGCGCCCGGTCCTTGGCCGCCGTGGGTGCGGCCGCCATCACCGCGGCGGCGGCGCGGGCGTCGCGGCCCAGCTGGGTCATGTAGGCGAGGAGGTCGTCGGGGTTCATCTCGGGGGGATTGTCCCAAATCGGCCCACGCCGCGTCGCCGCCCGCGCGGCTACGCCGGGCGCTCGAGCTTGGCGCTGAGCAGGATGGTGGAGAAGGTCTCGTTCACGCCCTTGACGGCGCGCATGCGGTCGATCACCGCGTCGAGCTCCTGGGTGGACTCGGTGGAGAGCATCGCGCACAGGTCGTAGCGCCCACTCACCGAGTAGATGCGGTCGATCTCGTGGCGCCGGGCGAGCGCCTTCACCACCTCGTCCTCGCGCTTGGACTCGATGGCCACGAGCACGATGGCGTGGATGCGCCGGCCGGCATCCGGGCGCGCCAGGCTCACCGTGTAGCCGGTGAGCACGCCGCGCGCCTCCAGCGCCTTCAGGCGCAGCTGCACCGTGCTGCGCGCGCAACCCAGGGTGCGCGCGAGCCGGGCCACGGGCAGGCGGGCGTTGACCTTGAGGGCGGCGACGAGCTGGGCGTCCAGCGGGTCCAGGGTGTCCGGCATGGTTTCAGTCACTTTGCATGATTCAAGCGCATTGTGGCCGAAATGCCGCGGGGCCTTCGGCCAGGGTGCGCGTTTCCTTCGGCGCGGGCGGTTCCTAGAATTTCCTTGGTGGGGGCCGCGTGGCCGCCACCGGCCCAGCCCAGGAGCGAACATGCTGCAAAGAGTCGTCGCCATCCGCCCCACCAAGCCGCACACCGGCAAGCTGCTCACGCGTGCCGAACTCGACGCCTACGACCCCGAGTCCGAGTCCTGGCAGGACCAGTTCTCGCGCCGCTACACGCGCCACACCGACCTCGATGGGCTGCTCAACAACGTCGAGAACGTCAACGACACGGTCTACGCCAAGTTCGCCATCGCCGTCACGCCCTACATGGCCAAGCTGATGGACCGCGACGACCCGAACTGCCCCATCCGGCTGCAGTACCTGCCCTCGCACCACGAGGAGACCAAGCCCGGATTCGCCACCATGCTCGACCAGCTCGGCGAAGAGGGCGACACCATCCCCGGCACGAGCGTGGTGCACCGCTACCCCAGGCGCGTGCTCTTCCTGGTGAGCAACACCTGCGCCACGCTGTGCCGCTTCTGCACGCGCAAGCGCATGGTCTCGCAGCCCAAGGGCTCGGTGCACAAGGACGAGATCGAGCATTCGATCGACTACATCGCCGGCAACAAGGACATCGACGACGTGCTGCTCTCCGGTGGCGACCCGCTGACCTTCGACGACGAGCGCCTGGACTACATCCTCGGTCAGATCCGCCTGCGCGCGCCGCACGTGCGCTTCCTGCGCATGGGCTCGCGCATGGTGGTGCAGATGCCCACGCGCGTCACGCCCGAGCTCTGCGCCGTGCTCGAAAAACACCGCGTGCAGATGATCAACATCCACATCAACCACCCGAAAGAGATCACGCCGCTGCTGCGCCAGCGCGTCAAGATGATCCAGAAGGCCGGCATCATGATGGGGCTGCAGACGGTGTGCCTGAAGGGTGTCAACGACAGCGTGGCGGTGATGCGCGAGTTGTTCATGCAAAGTATCGAAATGGGCGTGCGGCCGTACTACGTCTATTCCACCGACATGGTCGAAGGCGCGCACCACTTCATCGTGCCGCACCAGCGCATGCTCGAGCTCTACGAGGGCCTGCGCGGCTGGATCAGCGGCCCGGCCGTGCCCACCTTCATCGTCGACGGCCTGGGTGGACTGGGCAAGCTGCCCATCATCCCCACCTACGTGCGCGAAGAACCGCTGCCCGACGGCAGCGGCACCACCGTGAAGTGCCGCAACTACGCCGGCAAGACCGTGGAGATGCCCGGCCTGGGGCAGGAATTCCGCGTCCCCAGCCAGAGCAACTGACAACCCCTGCCGGCCCTTATCGTCGGCCCGCCCTCGTCGACGGTCATGCGCCGACGGCCCTGCCATGAACAAGACTTCGTCCCCTTACGGCACGCACCGCGTGATCGAACCCCTGGGCGTGCTGCCGCAGGGCGCCTGGAAGATCGACAACTCGATGTCGATCGCCGACAACGAGATCCTCATCGACGTGAGTGCGCTCAACGTCGACGCGGCGAGCTTCACGCAGATCAAGTCCGAAGCCGGCGGCGATGCCGCCCGGGTGGGCGAGATCGTGCGCGGCATCGTGGCCCAGCGCGGCAAGCTGCACAACCCGGTGACGGGCTCGGGCGGCATGCTCATCGGCAGCGTGCGCGCCATCGGCGCGGCCTTGCACGGCAAGGTCGACCTGCAAGCGGGCGACAGGATCGCCACCCTGGTGTCGCTGTCGCTCACGCCGCTGCTCATCCACGCCATCCGTGCGGTGCACCTGGAGCGCGACCAGATCGAGATAGCCGGCCAGGCCGTGCTCTTCGAGACCGGGCTGTACGCCAGGCTGCCCGCCGACATCCCCGAGAAGATGGCGCTGGCCATCCTCGACGTCGCCGGTGCGCCGGCGCAGACCGCGCGCCTGGTGCGGCCGGGCGACACCGTGGTGGTCATCGGCGGGGCGGGCAAGTCGGGCGCGCTGTGCGTCTACGAAGCACGCAAGCGCGCCGGGCCGTCGGGCTGCGTCATCGGCATCTCGCCCTTTGCCGCCGACTGCGAGCGCATGCGGGAGCTCGGCTGGGTCGACCACGCCTTGCAGGTGGATGCCACCGACGCGGTGGCGCTGATGGAGGCGGTGGCCGGTGTCACCGCCGGCCGCCTGGCCGACCTGGTGATCAACTGCGTGAACATCCCCAACACCGAGATGGGCAGCATCCTGGCCACGCGCCAGGGCGGGCGCATCTACTTCTTCTCCATGGCCACGAGCTTCACCGCCGCGGCGCTGGGCGCCGAGGGCGTGGGCAAGGACATCGAGATGTTGGTGGGCAACGGCTACGCGCGCGGGCACGCCGAGCACGCGCTCGCCCTGCTGCGCGAGAGCGACACGCTGCGCCGGCTGTTCGAGCAGCGCTTCGTCTGAGAGTGCGCCGGTGAAAGCGGCCCGTCGTCCCAGCCCGCTGTGGCAAGCCCTGCGTGCCGCGGAGATGCACACGGTGGCGGTGATGGGCATGGCCAAGAACACCGGCAAGACGGTGGCGCTGAACCACTTGCTGGGCGAGGCCGCGGGCGACGACGTGGCCGTCGGTCTGACGTCCATCGGCCGCGACGGCGAGGAGCGCGACGCGGTGTTCGACTTTCCCAAGCCGCCGGTCAGCGTGGGGCCCGGCACGGTGGTGGCCACGGCGCGCAGCACGCTGCAGCGCGCGCGCGCGCGCCACAAGATCATCGACGCCACGGGCGTCCACAGCCCGATGGGCGAGATCGTCCTCGTGAAGACGCTGGACGGCGGCGAGATGGAAGTCGCCGGCGCCTCGCGCAGCCACGACCAAAAGCGCGTCATCGCGCTGCTGCGCCAGTGCGGTGCCGAGCTGGTGTTTCTGGATGGTGCGCTGGGCCGCAGCCAGCATGCCTCGCCGGCGATTGCCGACGGCGTGGTGCTGGCCACCGGCGCGGCGCTGGGCGGTGGCATCGCCGACGTGCTGCGCAAGACACGCGAGCGGCTGACCTTGCTGGGCATCGCGCAGGCCGATGCGGCCACGGCGGCGCGCTGCGCCGACTTGTTCAGCGGCAGCGGCGTGGCGCTGTGGAGCCGCGCCGGCGAGCCGCTGTTCAAGGCGCCGATCGCCAGCCTGAACGCCGGCGCCACGCTGCTGGCCTGCGCCGAGGCCCTGCCGAATGCCGACATCGCCACCGTGGCCTGCACCGGCGCCGTGGGTCGATCGCTGTGGCAAGCCTTCGACACCCTGGCCGCGCGCCACCCGGGCCTGACGGTGGTGGTGGCCGACGGCACGCGGCTCTTCGTCGACAGCGCCGACCTCGCCGCGCTGGCAAGCCGCGGCGCGCGGCTCGTGGCACTGCGCCCCATACGCATCGCCGGCATCACACTCAACCCCTTCTCACCGCTGGGCGGCCACTTCGATGCTGCGGCCTTTGTCGCTGCGATGCGCGCGGCACTGCCGCAGCACGTGGTCACCGACGTGCAGTGGGACACCGAACAGCAGACACCGATGGAATCGACCCATGGCCCATTTGCAGCTTGACGCGGCGCGCATCGCCAGCGCACGCGATTGCGCGCGGCGCATCGCGCAGCAGGTGTGGCGCGAGATGCAGCCCTGCACCACCACCACGGTGGAGCGCGCCAGCCTGCGCCTGATGGGCGTGGACGGCGTCGACGACAACCAGGTGCCGTTGCCCAACCGCGTGGTCGAGCACCTGCGCTCGCAAGGCCTGTTGCCGCACGGTGCAGCCGTGGTCGTGGCCGCGGCGATGGCCGCGCAGGGCTGGAGCGCGCAACAGGTGGCGCAGGCCGTGGCCGCGGGCCGCCTGACGCTGGCCGCGCCGCGCGACACCGCGGCGGCGCAGCGCAGCGCGCGCGCCGAGGCGGCACGCGCCTGCGAACACATCCGGCGCCAGCGCGAGCAGCGCGCGGCCCGCATCGCCGCGGTGGGCGAGGCGCCCACGCCGTGGCTCTACCTCATCGTCGCCACCGGCAATATCTTCGAGGACATCGTGCAGGCGCGCGCCGCGGCCGAGCAAGGCGCCGACATCGTGGCCGTGATCCGCTCCACCGGGCAGAGCCTGCTCGACTACGTGCCCTATGGCGCCACCACCGAGGGCTTTGGCGGCACCTACGCCACGCAGGAGAACTTCCGCCTCATGCGCGCCGCGCTCGACGAGGTGGGCGACAAGCTCGGCCGCTACATCCGCCTGACGAATTACTGCTCGGGCCTGTGCATGCCCGAGATCGCCGCCATGGGCGCGATGGAGCGGCTGGACATGATGCTCAACGACAGCATGTACGGCATCATCTTCCGCGACATCAACATGAAGCGCACCTTCATCGACCAGTTCTTCTCGCGCGCCATCAACGCCTACGCCGGCATCATCATCAACACCGGCGAGGACAACTACCTCACCACCGCCGACGCCGTGGAGGCCGCGCACACGGTGCTCGCCTCGCAGCTCATCAACGAGCAATTCGCCGTGCTCTCGGGCCTCACGCCTTCGCAGATGGGCCTGGGCCACGCCTTCGAGATCAACCCCGAGCTGGACAACGGCTTCCTCTGGGAGCTGGCGCACGCGCAACTGGCGCGCCAGGTCTTCCCCGAGGCCTCGCTGAAGTACATGCCGCCGACCAAGCACATGACGGGAAACATCTTCCGCGGCCACGTGCAGGACGCGCTCTTCAACATCGTCAGCACCATGACCCAGCAGAACATCCATCTGCTGGGCATGATGACCGAGGCCATCCACACGCCCTTCATCCAGGACCGCTTCCTCTCCATCCAGAACGCGCGCTATGTCTTCGGCACGATGCGCGACCTGCATTCGGAGATCGAGTTCAAGGCCGGCGGCCTGATCGAGCAGCGCGCACAGGCCGTGCTCGCCGAGGCCGACACCCTGCTCGCCGAGGTGGCGCGCACGGGGCTGCCGGCGGCCATCGCCCAGGGCCGCTTCGCCGAGATCTCGCGCCAGCCCGAGGGCGGCAAGGGCCTGGACGGCGTGGTGGCCAAGGCCGACGACTACCTCAACCCATTTGCCGAGCTGATGCTCGCGGGGGTGCAGTGAGATGAGCGCAACGAACGAACAGTGGATCAAGCCCTACGGCGACACGCTGGACGACGGCCGCGTGCAGCTTTCCTTCACCCTGCCCGTGGCGCTGAGCGACGAGGCCAAGGAAGCCGCGCGCCGTCTGGCGCTGGCCATGGGGCTGGACGAGCCCGCCGTGAGCCACGCCCAGGACATGGGCCAGGGCTTCAGCTTCTACGTCGTCTACGGCCAGTGCCACCACCGCGTGGACCTGGCCAGCGTGCAGGTGGCCAAGCCCGAATTCGAGGTGCTGGACAAGGCCGGCGTCGACGCCCTCATCGCGCGCAAGATGGGGCGCAAGATGGTCGTCATCGGCGCCTGCATCGAGACCGACGCGCACACCGTGGGCATCGACGCGATCATGAACATGAAGGGCTACAACGGCCACAAGGGGTTGGAGAGCTACCACCAGATCCGCGCCGTCAACATGGGTGCGCAAGTCGATTCCGAAGAACTCGTCACGCGCGCCATCGAGGAGCGCGCCGACGTGATCCTGGTGTCGCAGGTGGTGACGCAGAAGAACATCCACCTCGACAACCTGACGCGTCTGTCCGACATCCTCGAGGCCGAAGGCCTGCGCGAGCGCGTCATCCTCGTCGTCGGCGGCCCGCGCATCAGCCACGAACTGGCCAAGGAACTGGGCTACGACGCCGGCTTCGGCGTGGGCAGCTACGCCGAGGACGTGGCATCGTTTGCCATCCACGAATGGACGCAACGCCACGGAGCTGCGGCATGAACGAGATCACCAGCCTCATCCGCTTGCGCATGAGCGCGCACGACGCCCACTACGCCGGCGAGCTGGTGGACGGCGCGAAGATGCTGCACCTGTTCGGCGACGTCGCCACCGAGCTGCTCATCAGGAGCGACGGTGACGAGGGCCTGTTCGTGGCCTACGACAACGTGGAGTTCCTCGCCCCGGTGCACGCCGGCGACTACATCGAGGCCAGCGGCCGCATCGTCGCCATGGGCAAGAGCTCGCGCAAGATGGTTTTCGAAGCGCGCAAGGTCATCGCCGCGGTGCCTGTCGAGGGCCAGCCCTCGGCCGCCGACGTGCTCGCCGAGCCGCTGCTGGTGTGCCGCGCCTCGGGCACTTGCGTCGTGCCAGCCGCCTGCCAGCGCAAGCCACGCTGAGGCTGCACGCCATGGGCAAGCTCATCATCACCGCCGCGCTCACGGGTGCCGAGGTCGGCCGTGCGCAACAGCCGGCACTGCCCATCACGCCCGAGGAAATCGGCATCGCCGCCGCCGAATGCGTCGCCGCCGGCGCGGCCATCGTGCACCTGCACGGCCGCCTGGCCGACGGCACGCCGACCCAGGACGCCGCGGTCTATCGCGAGATCATCCAGGCGGTGCGCGCGCGCTGCGACGCCATCGTGCAGGTCTCCACCGGCGGCGCGGTGGGCATGACCGCCGCCGAGCGCCTGGCACCGGTGACGCTTTCGCCCGAGATGGCCACGCTGTCGATGGGCTCGGTGAACTTCGGCAACGAGGTCTTCCTCAACCTGCCGGCCGACATCGAGGCCTTTGCGCAAGCCATCGCCGAGCACGGTGCCAAGGCCGAGCTGGAGATCTTCGACGCCGGCATGATGGCCACCGCGCGGCGCTGGCTGGCCAAGGGCAAGCTGGCGTCGCCGGCGCATTTCGACTTCGTGCTCGGCGTGCCCGGCGCCATGCCCGGCACGCCCGAGGCGCTGATGTACCTGGTGTCGCAGCTGCCCGAGGGCGCCACCTGGACGGTGGCCGGCATCGGCCCGGCGCAGCTCACGCTCGGCGCGATCGCCATCGCCCTGGGGGGCCACGTGCGCGTCGGCTTCGAGGACAACATCTTCTTCCGCAAGGGCGAGCTGGCGACGAGCAACGCGCAGCTCGTGCAGCGCATCGCCGCCATCGGCCGGCTCATGGAGCGGCCGCCGGTCACGCCCGACGAGGCGCGGCGGATGCTCGGCCTGCGCTCGCGCTCGGGGGCGTAGGGCGCGTAAGGTGAGCGAGGGGCCGCAGGCGCGCGGCGCGCTCAGCCGCCCAGCCAGCCCCGGCGCATGGCCAGCCAGCCCAGGCCCACGGCGGCGAAGATGGCGAGCAGCTTGAAGGCCACGGCCGCAGTCACTTGTGGGCCTCCAGCCAGCGGCGCACAGCCGCCTCGTCGGCTTGCAGCGCCAGGCGTTTGCGCCGCGTGCTCTCGCCGCGCAGCAGCGTCACCGCGCGCTTGGGCAGCCCGAGCTCGCCGGCGAGCCAGGCGAGCAGGGCGGCGTTGGCCTTGCCCTCCACGGGTGGCGCCACCAGGCGCACGCGCAAGGCCCCATCGAACAGGCCGTCGACCCCGGTGCGCCGGGCATTCGGACTTACCGCCACGTCCAGCCACAGCTCGCCCGCGGGCCCGCGCGTCAGGCACGGCCAGGCCGCGTCGGCGGGCGGGGTGGGCGTGGGGTGGCGTGCCGCGGCCGCCATGGCCTGCATCAGCCGGTTTTCTTCGCAGGCGCCTTTTTCGCCGGCACGCGCGCGGCGCGCGGCTCGAACTCGAAGCCCACCTTGCCTTCCTTCTTGTCCCAGGCGAGGAAGGCCTTGAACTTGCGCCGCGTCTTGTTGGAGACGAAGTTCTCCAGCAGGCTGGTCTTGCCCGTGGCCAGCAACTTGGCGATCTCCTCGCGCGGCACGGGCTGCTGCAGGATGATCTTGCCGCTCTTGAAGTCGCAGGTCACGGCCGCGCCGACGCTGTGTTCGCAGACGTAGTTGCCGCCATGCTCGTAGACATGGCCCTTGCACTTGGGGCAGGCGCCCAGGCTTTGCTGGTCGGAGAAGTCCACCGCCTCGCCGTCGCCTTCGGCGAGCCTGGCGTCGTCGCCGAAGTCGAACTCGAGCTTCCAGTTGTCGATCTCGTCGTCGCGCACCAGCCTGAGCTCGGCGGCAAACGGGAAGCCCTTCTTGGAGCGGAAGCCCTCCAGCGGGCCGATCTTCTTGTCGCGGATGAAGGCCTCGGCTTCGGCGGTCTCGAAGGCCCGGCCGGCCGGGATCTTGGTGATGGAAAATCCGCAGCCGTCCTCGTCGCCACCCGCGCCGCAGCAGGCGAAGCGGCGGTAGTTCTCCTTGATCACGCCGCCGCAATGCGGGCACGGCGTGTCCAAAGTGGCGTAGTCGCCGGGGATGGTGTCGCGGTCGTACTCCTTGGCTTTGCGCACGATGCGCTCGGCCATCTTGGCGATCTCGGTCATGAAGGCGCCGCGCGAGAGCCGGCCGTGCTCCATCTCGGCGAGCTGGTACTCCCAGTTGCCGGTGAGGTCGGGCCGCGTGAGGTCCTCGATGGCCAGTCCGCGCAGCAGCGTCATGAGCTGGAAGGCCTTGGCCGTGGGCACCAGCTCGCGGCCTTCGCGGTGCATGTACTTCTCGGCGATCAGGCCTTCGATGGTCTGCGCCCGCGTCGCCGGCGTGCCCAGGCCCTTCTCGGCCATGGCCTGGCGCAGCTCATCGTCGTCGATCATCTTGCCCGCGCCTTCCATCGCCGAGAGCAGCGTGGCCTCGGTGTAGCGCGCCGGCGGCTTGGTCTTCAGCGCCACCACGTCCACGTGCTCGGTGCGCACCAACTCGCCCGGCGCCACGGCCACGAGGTTGGCGTCCTCGTCCTGCGCCTCGCGGCCGTACACCGCCAGCCAGCCGGCGTTGACCAGCACCTTGCCGTTGGTCTGGAAGTGGTGCGTATCGGCCCCGGCCGTGACGCGGCTGATGCGCGTGGTGACCATGAACTCGGCGCTCGGGTAGAACACCGCGAGGAAGCGCTTGACGACCATGTCGTAGAGCTTGAGCTCGATCTCGCTGAGGCTCTTTGGCGCTTGCAGCGTGGGGATGATGGCGAAGTGGTCGGACACCTTGGCGTTGTCGAAAACGCGCCTGGTGGGCTTGACGTAGCCCTCCTTCAACCCCTTCTTCGCATGGGCCGCGAGTTCGCGCAGCGGGCCCGGCAAGTCCTCCTTGGCGAGCATGGCGAAGGTCTCTTTGACGGTGGCCAGGTAGTCCTCGGGCAGGGCGCGCGAGTCGGTGCGCGGGTAGGTCAGCAGCTTGTGTTTCTCGTACAGCGCCTGGGCCAGGCTCAGGGTCGTCTTGGCGGAAAAGCCGAAGCGGCTGTTGGCCTCGCGCTGCAAGGTGGTGAGGTCGTAGAGCAACGGGCTGGCCTGGGTGCTGGGCTTGGCCTCGTCGGTGACGCTCGCGGGCTGGCCCTGCACGGCACGTGCGATGGCCTCGGCCGCGGGCGCGCTCCACAGGCGGTCGGCGCGCTGCTCGGCGTCGTCCGGGTTCTTCTTCCACTTCGGGTCGAACCACTTGCCCTCGTAGGGTCCGGCCTGGGCGTCGAAGCTGGCCTTCACCTCCCAGTAGGGGCGCGAGACATGCTTGCGAATTTTCTCTTCGCGCTCGACGACGATGCTCAGCGTCGGTGTCTGCACGCGGCCCACGGTGGTGAGGAAGAAGCCGCCGTCGCGCGAGTTGAACGCCGTCATCGCGCGCGTGCCGTTGATGCCCACCAGCCAGTCGGCCTCGGAGCGGCTGCGCGCGGCATCGGCCAGGCCGAGCATCTGCTTGTCGCTGCGCAGCTGGTCGAAGCCCTCGCGGATGGCCTGCGGCGTCATGCTCTGCAGCCACAGCCGGGTGATCGGCTTGCCGTGCGCCTTGTCGCCATAGGCGTACTGCAGGATCAGGCGGAAGATGAGCTCGCCCTCGCGTCCGGCGTCGCAGGCGTTGATGATCGCGCCCACGTCCTTGCGCTTGACGAGCTTGACCACCGCATTGAGCCGCGTCTTGGCCTTGTCGATGGGCGCCACGTCGAAGTGCGGCGGCACCACGGGCAGGTGGGCGAAGCTCCACTTGCCGCGCTTGACCTCGTACTCGTCCGGGGCCTTGATCTCCACCAGGTGGCCCACCGCCGAGGTGACGATGTAGTCCTCGTTCTCGAAATGCTCGGCGTGCTTCTCGAACTTGCCCTTGACGGGAGTGAGCGCGCGCACGATGTCCTGCGCCACGCTGGGCTTCTCCGCGATGATGATCGTCTTGCTCATGGTTCCTTTTCGGGCCTCCCGCCGCGCGGGCTCGCCAGTGTCGTGCATCCGGGCATGCCTACAATGCCGCCGGTCTCGCGCGCACGCACGCGCGCTCGTACGAATTCAATGTACCGAATGCGCCAGCCTGTGCCACCCACCCAGATCAAGCCCCGCGACCGCCGCCGCATCCAGGTGCGCAAGAGCGGCGTCCACGGCAAGGGCGTGTTCGCCCTGCAGCCCCTCAAGGCGGGCGAGCGCATCATCGAATACAAGGGCGAGCTCATCGGCTGGCCCGAGGCGCTGCGCCGCCACCCGCACGACCCGAACGACCCGAACCACACCTTCTACTTCCACATCGACGAAGCGCATGTCATCGACGCCAACGTGGCGGGCAATGCGGCGCGCTGGATCAACCATGCCTGCGCGCCCAACTGCAAGGCCGAGGAAGACGGCGCGCGCGTCTTCATCCATGCCTTGCAGGACATCGCGCCGGGCGAGGAGCTGTTCTACGACTACGGCCTGGTGATCGACGAGCGCTACACGCCGCGGCTGAAGAAGGAATACGCCTGCCGCTGCGGCAGCCCCGAGTGCCGCGGCACGATGCTCGCCCCCAAGCGCTGAACGCCATGCTCGACAGCCAGCACCTGCAGTGGAACGCCGAGGCCTTGTGGCAGCGTCTGGAGCCGCTGCTGCCGGGGCTCTCGGTCGAAGTGCTGGCGCGTGCCGACTCCACCAACACGCGGCTGCTCGAGCACTCGCGTCACGCCGGCACGCGCGCCGCCGACGACGCCACGCGCCCGGGCGAGCTGCCGGGGGCCTCGCTGCGCCGGCGTGCCGCCGACATCCAGCCCTGCCTGCTGGTGGCCGAGCATCAGACCGCCGGCCGCGGGCGGCTCGGCCGCGACTGGCTGTCCACGCCGGGAGCCTCGCTCACCTTTTCGCTCTCGCTGCCGCTGGCGCCGGCAGACTGGTCGGGGCTGTCGCTGGCCGTGGGCCTGGCGCTGGCCGAGGCGCTCGACCCCTGCGCCGCGACGGCGCTGCCGCGCATCCACCTGAAGTGGCCCAACGACCTGTGGCTGCTCGACGCCCCGGGCCGCGGGCGCAAGCTCGGCGGCATCCTCGTCGAGACCGCCAGCCTGGGCGAGCGGCGCCTGTGCGTGGTCGGCGTGGGCCTGAACGTGGCGCCGCAGCCGGTGCAGGGCTTGTCGCAGGGCTTCGCCTGCCTGCAGGAACTGCAACCCGCAATCACCGCGCCGGCGGTGCTGGCGCGCGTCGCCGAGCCCTTGGTGCGCGCGCTGCTGCGCTTTGAGGCCGAAGGCTTTGCCCCCTGCATGGCGGCTTACGCGCGTCGCGATGTGCTGCGCGGCCACCCGGTGACGACCACGCTGGCCGAGGTGCCCCAGGGCGTGGCCGAGGGCGTGGACGAGCGCGGCGCGCTGCGTGTGCGCGACGGCCAGTTGCACCGCGTGGTGAGCGGCGAAGTCAGCGTGCGCCTGCAGCCGGGCGCACAAGGCTGAAATGCTGCGCACCCTGGCCGTTGCGCTGGCGCTGGCCAACGTGCTCTTCTTCGGCTGGGTGCAGGGCTGGTTCGGGCCGCCGCCGCGTGCGGCCGAGCGCGAACCGGCGCGCCTGGCCGCGCAGTTGCGGCCCGAGTCGGTGACCATCCTGCCGGCCAAGGCCGCTGGAGCCGCCGTGCGCGCGGCCAGGGTGGCGGCGACCCAGTGCCTGGAAGCCGGCCCCTTCGTCGAGAGCGAGATCGCCGCGGCGGAGGCCGCGCTCGCCGCAGCGCCGCTGGCCGAGGGCAGCTGGACGCGCGAATCCGTCTGGCCGCCCCCGGCGTGGCTGGTCTACACCGGCAAGGCCGCCGACGCCGCCTCGCGCCGCGCGCGCGAGGCCGAGCTGCGCAAGGCCGGGATGACCTTCGAGACCCTGGATTCGCCCCCCGAACTGGCCCCGGGCCTGGTGCTTTCGCGTCATGCCACGCAGGCCGAAGCCGAGGCCGCGCTGGCCGCGCTGGCCGGCACGCCGGTGAAGGGCCTGCGCGTGGCGGTCTTGTCCGCGCCGCCGCCGCAGCTGTGGCTGCGCGTGCCCAGCGCCGATGCCCCGACCCAGGCGCGCTTGCGTGCGCTGCCCGCGGCGGCCTTGTCAGGGGGCTTTCGCCCCTGCGCCACGCCGCCCTGAAGGCGCATCGCCGGGCGCGCCGGTGCGCCGGCGCAGCCCCCACCACGCCGCGGCGAGCGCGGCCACCCAGCCTGGCGCGGCCGCGCCACCACCGCGGGTCGCCGGGGCCGGCACCACGGCCAGCGCGGTATCGGGTGGCAGGTCGGGCCCGCGGGCCACGGCCTGCACGACCTCGGCGTTGGCTATGACTTCGGGCCAGCGCACCGGGGCCACGTAGGTGGCCGGGTGGGCGGCGAAGAGCACGGCTTGCTGCGCGTCGAGGATGCCCACGCCGCACAGGGCGCTGCTGCAGATGCAGCGCCCGGGGTTGCCGCCCGAGCACTCGCCGATGAGCGGCGAGGTGACATGCGGCCGCGCCGTGCGCGCCAGGCCGGCGGTGAGCTCGTCCACCGACAGCGCGGGGTTGACGCCGAGCATCAGGCCGAGCGTGCCGCTGACCATGGGCGCGGCGAAGCTCGTGCCGAAGAGCGCGGCGTACTGCGCCGGGCCGGGCGCCTGGGTGCCGGCGTTCCACACGCTGACGATGCCGCTGTCGGCGAGCAGGTCGTGCCAGGCGCCGCCCGCGTCGTCGTCGCCCCCCACGCTGGCGATGCCGGTGGCGGCGAGCTCGCCGCCGAAGTTCGAGTAGTAGGTCTTGAAGCCGTCGCGATTCAGCGCCGCCACCCCCACCACCCCGCGGCAGCTGGCCGGGCGGCTCACCGCGCCGTGGCCGTTGCCCGCGGCGGCCACCACCAGCGTGCCCAGGCCACCCGCGCCGTGCACGCGCAACTCGTCGATCACCGTCTGGTACTCGGGCCCGCAGGCGGCGCTGCCGCCGAAGCTGATGTTGAGGATGCGCGCCGGGTGCGCATTGAGCGGCACCCCGGGCACCGGCAGGCCCGCAGCCCAGCGCATGCCGTCGACGATGTCGGACACCGCGGCGCCGCACTTGCCCGCCACGCGCACCGGCAGCACGCGCCCCTGCGGGGCGATGCCGGCGACGCCGAGCTGGTTGTCGGTGGCTGCGGCGACGATGCCGGTGATGCTCGTGCCATGCCAGGAGCTGTGCTCCTCGTCGCAGCCGCTGAAGCGGGTGTCGGCGGCCTTGTCGGCGGCCGAGACCCAGTCGCCCGGGTCGGCGGGGTCGCTGTCGCGGCCGTCGCCATCGTTGGCGTAGGCGGCGTCGCTGACGAAGTCGTGGCCCGGCAGCGTGCGCCCGGCCAGTTCGGGGTGGCTGGTCAGGCCGGTGTCGAGCACGGCGACGAGGGCCTGCGCGCTGCCCGTGGCACCGGGAATGCCCGAGCGCCACGCGCTGAGGAAGCCGGGCACGCCACGCAGGCGCTCGGCGATGGCGTTGGCGTTGCTGCCGCCGGCAGGCTGCAGCCACCATTGCCGGGCCGAGAGCGGGTCGCTAGACACCTGCAGGCGGCGTTCGCGCACGTTGGGCGCCACCCAGTCCACGCGCGGGTCGCGGCGCAGCCGCGCGGCCACCCGCTCGGCCTCTGCGGCGCTCAAGCCGCGGCCGAAGTCGAGCAGCCGCTGGTCGCGCCCGACGGCGTGCTGCACGGGTTCGCGCAGGCCCGACGCGCCACTCAGCGCCGCATCGCGCAGCAGGGCCGTCCAGCGCGCCGCCTCGCGCCGCGCCAGCGCCGCGGCGCGGCCCGGGTCACCCGCGGGGGTAGCCTGATGCGGCGGCGCGTCCTTCAGGCGCACGATGAGCCCCATGGCCAGCGGCCCGGCCAAGGGCGGCGGCGCGGCCGTGGCCGCGAACGCAGCCAGGGCCAGCGCGGGCCAGGCCAGGATCCACCGGCCGTCGGGCCGGTGCGGGTGGGTCATTGGGGGAGTGTGGCGCGGGCGAATGCGCCGATTATCCGGCCCGCCTCCCTCAGCGCCGCGGCGCCGCCGCGCGCCGCGTGTGCAGGATCGCCGCGCTGGCCAGCGCCAGCAGCGCGGCCCAGCCCGCCGGGAAAGCGCCGCCACCGCCGCCGCTGGGCGTGGCCGGCGGCGGGACCACCGGCGTGGCAGCCACCGTCACGGTCTGCGTCGTGCTGTTGCTCAGGCCCAGGCTGTCGGTCACGGTGAGCTTGACGGTGAAGCTGCCCGCAGCGCTGGGCGTGAGCGAGGCCGTGGCGGCATTCGTGGCGCTGGTGAAGCCGCTGACGATGCCTCCGCCGTCGCTCAGGCTCCACTCGTACAGGCTGAGCGTGGCGCCCACGCTGGCCAGGCTGGCGCTCGCGCTCAGCGTCACCGCGCTGCCTGCGGTGGGTGCGGCGGTGGTGAGGGCGATGCGCGCCGTCGAGCCGGCCACCGCAGCCACCGCGGCCACCGCGGCCCCGGCGTCGAGCATGCCCGCGCCGCACAGGCCGGTGGTGCAGTAGCACTGCAGCTGATCCACGCCGGTGGCGGGCGCCATGCACACGGGCACGATGCTGCCGTCGCCGTTGTCGCCGCCGGTGGTGGGGAAGGGCCTCGCCGTGGCCTGCATCTGGGTGCGCACTTGCGCCGGCGTGAGCGCGGGCTGGGCGGAGAACATCAGCCCGGCGGTGCCGGCCACCAGCGGCGCGGCGAAGCTCGTGCCCACCGAGTAGTTGTAGCTGTTGGTCCAGGCCGAACTGCTGGGGCCCTGGCTGCCGGTGTTGGTGGCCGCCAGGATGGGGTAGAGGCAGGCCGAGCCGGCGGTGACGTTGACGCAGTTGCCGCCCGGCGCGGCGATGGTGATCTCGGGCCCCAGGTCGGAGAAGCCCACCTTGGTGCCCACGTGGCGCAGCGCCAGCACCGAGATCACGCCGC
>DYOR01000050.1:0-4867 GCA_020720385.1 Rubrivivax sp. | reverse complement strand
GCCGAAGCACTTGCCGAGCACGCGCAGGGGCAGCAGCTTCACCCCCGGCGCCGTGCCCGCCATGCCCACGCCGTTGCCGGTGGAGGCGCCCACCAGGCTCGCCGTCTGCGTGCCGTGCCAGCTGCTCGGTGCGGCCTCGTACAGGCCGGTGGCGGAATTGAACGGGCCGCACTCGTAGAAGTCGCCGGCGCTGTCGTTGTTCTCCGCCGCGGTGGTCCAGTCGCCCGGGTCGCTCGCGTCCGCGTCGCGGCCGCTGCCGTCGTTGGCCACCTTCACGTTGCTGACGAAGTCGTAGCCTGTCAGCAACCGCCCGTTGAGGTCGGGGTGCTCGGGCCGCACGCCGGTGTCGAGCACCGCCACCACGACCTCGGCGCTGCCGCTGTGGCGCAGCCAGGCGGTCTCGATGTCGATCGCCGATTTCACCGTGCTGTCGTTGCCGCGCAGGTACCACTGGCCCACCGCCGGGCCGCCGGTCTGCGCCAGCGGGTTGAGCCCCGGGCCGCTGATGTAGTAAGGGTCGTTGGGCGCGGTGAGGATGCGCTTGCGGCCGTTGGGCACGGCGAATTCCACGTCCGGGTCGGCCGCGAGTTGCGCGGCCAGCGCCTGCGCGCTGACGCCGGTGGCGCGCACCACCTGGGCGCGCTCGCCCACCGCCAGCCCGGCTTGCAGCGCTCGGCCCACGCGGCCGCCCAGGCTGGCGGCGCGCGCAGCCAGCGTGCCCTGCACCGTGGCGGCATCGGCGCGCGCGGCCAGCGCGTGCTTGCGCAGCACGCCGGCGTCGGCCTTGAACTGCACGATGACCTCGCCGGGCACCGGCGCCAGCGTCGGTCGCGCCGCGCTGGCGGGGGCGGCCACGGCCGCGGTGAAGTGGGCCAGGGACAGCGCGGCAAGCAGCAGCAGGGCAAGGCGGGTGTGTTTCATGCGCGGAGTTTAGGGTGCCCGCCCGCGGCGCAGGGTTGCGCTGCGTTACGGCCACGTAAGCGAGCGCTTGCGCGCGCCGCGTTCCGGCGCGTGACGATCCGAAGCGACAGGGCCCCAAGCGACAGGGCCCCAAGCGACGAAGCCCGCAGCTGCGGGCTTCGTTCGGTCGCGCTGCGGTCGCTCAGCGCGCCATCACGCGCACCATCTCCAGCACCTTGCAGGAGTAGCCCCACTCGTTGTCGTACCAGGCGATGACCTTGACGAAGGTCTTGTCCAGGGCGATGCCGGCGTCGGCATCGAAGACGCTGGTGCAGGGCTCGTCGCGGAAGTCGGTGGCCACCACCTTGTCCTCGGTGTAGCCGAGCACGCCGCGCATGCTGCCCTGGCTGGCGGCCTTCATCGCCGCGCAGATCTCGGCGTAGGTCGCTTCCTTCACCAGCTCGACCGTGAGGTCGACCACCGAGACGTCGCTCGTGGGCACGCGGAAGGACATGCCGGTGAGCTTCTTGTTGAGCTCGGGGATGACCACGCCCACCGCCTTGGCCGCGCCGGTGCTGCTGGGGATGATGTTCTCGAGGAGGCCGCGGCCGCCGCGCCAGTCCTTGTTGCTCGGGCCGTCCACGGTCTTTTGCGTCGCCGTGGCGGCGTGCACCGTGGTCATCAGGCCGCGCTTGATGCCCCAGGTGTCGTTGAGCACCTTGGCCACCGGGGCCAGGCAGTTGGTGGTGCAGCTGGCGTTGCTGATGATCGCCTGGCCGGCGTAGCTCTTGTCGTTGACGCCGTAGACGAACATCGGCGTGTCGTCCTTGCTCGGCGCCGAGAAGATGACCTTCTTCGCGCCCGCGGCGAGGTGCTTCTCGCCGGCTTCCTTGGTCAGGAAGAGTCCCGTGGACTCGACCACGATGTCGGCGCCGACCTCGCCCCACTTCAGCTCGGCGGGGTCCTTCACCGCGGTGAGGCGGATCTTCTTGCCGTTGACGACAAGCGTGTGGCCCTCCACCGCGACGCTGCCCTTGAAGCGCCCGTGCACGCTGTCGTACTGCAGCATGTAGGCCAGGTAGTCGGGCTCGAGCAGGTCGTTGATGCCGACGATCTCGATCTCCGGGAAGTCCTGCACCGCGGCGCGGAACACCATGCGCCCGATGCGGCCGAAGCCGTTGATGCCTACTTTGATGGTCATGGAGTCACTCCTTGGGTTTGAGGTCTATTTTGACGCACACCAGCCGACCTCAGCGCCCCAGCACCTGGCGCACCACGTCGACGACGTTGCTCGCGGTGAGGTGGAAGTGCTTGAACAGCGCCGGCGCCGGGGCGCTCTCGCCGTAGGTGTCGATGCCGACGACGGCGGCGCAGCCGTACTTCCACCAGCCGTCGGTGACGCCGGCCTCGACCGCCACGCGTGGCAGTTTCGGCGGCAGCACCGCGGCCTTGTACTTGACGGCCTGGCGGTCGAAGGTGGTGGTGCTGGGCATGCTCACCACGCGCACGGCGATCTTCAGCCTGGCCAGCTCGGCCTGGGCGTGCAGGGCCAGCTGCACCTCGCTGCCGCTGGCGATGATCACCGCCTGCGCAGCCCGGGTCAGCCCCACTTCGCTGGGTTCGGCCAGGATGTAGGCCCCCTTGCCGATGTCGTCGAGCCGGGCCTTGGGCAGGTAGGGCAGGTTCTGGCGCGAGAGCAACAAGGCCGTGGGCCGCGTCACGTTGCCCAGCGCCATGGTCCAGGCGACCACGGTCTCGGCGGTGTCGGCCGGGCGCCAGACGTCGAGGTGCGGAATCAGGCGCAGGCTGGCCGCGTGCTCCACGCTCTGGTGCGTGGGGCCGTCCTCGCCCAGGCCGATGCTGTCGTGGGTGAAGACGTGGATCACGCGGCGCTTCATCAGCGCGGCCATGCGCAAGGCGTTGCGGCTGTAGTCGCTGAAGGTGAGGAAGGTGCCGCCGTAGGGAACGAACCCGCCGTGCAAGGCCACGCCGTTCATGATCGCGGCCATGCCGAACTCGCGCACGCCGTAGTTGACGTGGCGGCCCGCGTTGGGTTGGCCCGCGTCGTCGAAACGCAGCGCCGGGGTGGAGGCGGTGTTCGTGAGGTTCGAGCCGGTGAGGTCGGCGCTGCCGCCGAGCAGCTCGGGCATGGCGCGGGTGAAGACCTCCAGGGCGAGCTGGCTGGCCTTGCGGCTGGCCACGGTCTCGGCCTTGGCGTGGGCGGCGATGGCGGCATCCACCGCCGTCTGCACGAAACCGCTGGGCAGCTCGCCGTTCATGCGGCGCAGGAACTCGGCGGCGAGCTCGGGGTACTCGGCCTCGTAGGCGGAGAAGGCCTTTGCCCAGCGCCCTTGCGCGGCCAGGCCGGTGGCGCGCGCGTCCCACGCGGCGTAGGCCGCGTCGGGGATGACGAAGGGGGCGTGCGGCCAGCCCAGCGCGGCGCGCGTGAGCTTGATTTCCTCTTCACCCAGCGGCTCGCCGTGTGCCTTGGCCGTGCCGGCGCGCTGTGGCGAGCCCTGGCCGATGGTGGTCTTGCAGATGACGATCGTCGGCCTTGTGGTGCTGGCGCTGGTGCTGGTGCGGGCGCGGTCGAGGGCGGCGCCCACCGCGGCCGCGTCCTGGCCGTCGAGAGGCCCGACGACGTTCCAGCCGTAGCCGGCAAAGCGCTGCGCCACGTCGTCGACGTACCAGGGCTTGACGGCGCCGTCGATGCTGATGCCGTTGTCGTCGTACAAGGCGACGAGCTTGCCCAGCTTCCACGCGCCGGCCAGCGCGCAGGCCTCGTGGCTGATGCCTTCCATGAGGCAGCCGTCGCCCATGAAGACCCAGGTGCGGTGGTCGACCACGCTGTGGCCGGGGCGGTTGAACTCCGCCGCCAGCAGCTTCTCGGACAGCGCCATGCCCACGGCATTGGCCAGGCCCTGGCCGAGCGGGCCGGTGGTGGTTTCCACGCCCGGCGTGGCGTCCACCTCGGGGTGGCCGGGGGTGCGGCTGCCGAGCTGGCGGAAGCGACGCAACTCGGCCAGCGGCAGCGCGTAGCCGCTGAGGTGCAGCAGCGCATAGAGCAGCATCGAGGCGTGCCCGTTGGAGAGCACGAAGCGGTCGCGGTCGACCCAGTGCGGGTCGGCCGGGTTGTGCTTGAGCCGGCCGGCCGCCGGGCCCCACAGCGCCACGGCCATCTCGGCCATGCCCATGGGCGCACCCGGGTGGCCCGAATTGGCCTGCTGCACGGCGTCCATGGCCAGGGCGCGGATGGCGTTGGCCATGAGGGAGGTGTCGGGTGCAGTGGTGGCCATGATCGGAGCGCCGGCGAGGGGGCAAGGGCAACGGAGCCCCGATTCTAGGAGCCTGTCGGGCTTGAGCCGCGCGGGTCTGTTGCGCCGACCGCGGGGAGTCGCTTGTAGCGGCGCGAGGCGGAGCCGGCCTCTTCGAGGCGCCTGAACGCCCTGCGGGTCGTCCAGGACCCGCTGCAAGGCCAGGGTTTCATCATGGTGGGCATTTGCCTGCCTCTTTACGCCGCTCGCAGCACGTGGAGCCGCTTGATATTCCAGGCCATCGTCACGAGCGACCACTCGCCGCGCGCCTTGTCCAGGCCGCGCATGCTCATCTGGCTCCAGCCCATGACGCGCTTGATGATCCCGAATACCGGCTCCACCGTCTGCTTGCGAAGTCCATACAGTGCTCGACCTTTTCTTGTCCCCAGTCGGTGCGCCATCTTGACCACCGGATCGTCGGTGTCGGGCGCCGGCGTATCGGGCGCGAAGCGCTGGAGCACCGGGATGTGGTGCGATTCGCGCTTCATTGCCAACATCGGCTCGATTCCCTGCGCCTCACAGGCGTTGACGTTGGCTGCGCTGAAGTAGCCCGTGTCCCCCAGCAGCGACAAAACCTGTCCGAGCACCTCTGGAAGGGCCTGAACCTTATCCAGTACGGGCAAGATTTCGCGCTTGTCGTTGGTCGCCTGCGA
>DYOR01000049.1 GCA_020720385.1 Rubrivivax sp. | reverse complement strand
GTTGTCGTCAGGTCACCAAAGCCTGGCAGCTACCCACACAAAACCCGGAAGAGCCAAAAAGGTCGAGGCCGCCAAGGCCGACATCATCAGCGGCAAGATCAAGGTCATCGACTACACGGCGGCCAACGCCTGCAAGTAGCTGCGCAAGCCCGGCCAAAGCGACTCTGCGACGCAACGACGCCGCCGACAGACTGCGCGGCTGATGCACACGCTCAGCCTGGGCCGCTGCCCCCACGCCGAAGTCGAGTCCGCGATGCGCGGCTTCAGCGCTGCGACGCCTCGGAAGCCCGTTGGTCAGGAGGCCGCATTCGAGGAAGACCTCGAACTCGTCCTTGACCGATCAGCGGCCACCGTCTTGCGGCGGCGAGAGCAGCGGCATGAGGCCGTCGTCGCTGGTGCCGAGCAGGCCCACCTTGCTGTAGATGCCGAGCTTGTCGCGCGTGTCCTCGATGTCGAGGTTGCGCATGGTGAGCTGGCCGATGCGGTCGGCCGGCGTGAACGCGCCTTGCACCTTCTCCATGCTCAGGCGCTCGGGCTTGTAGGTGAGGTTGGGGCTTTCGGTGTTGAGCAGGCTGTAGTCGTTGCCGCGGCGCAGCTCCAGCGTGACTTCGCCGCTGACGGCGCGCGCCACCCAGCGCTGCGCGGTCTCGCGCAGCATCAGGCATTGGGGGTCGAACCAGCGCCCCTGGTAGAGCAGCCGGCCGAGCTTGCGGCCGTTCATGCGGTACTGCTCGATGGTGTCTTCGTTGTGGATGCCGGTGACCAGGCGCTCGTAGGCGATGTGCAGCAGCGCCATCCCCGGGGCTTCGTAGATGCCGCGGCTCTTGGCTTCGATGATGCGGTTCTCGATCTGGTCGCACATGCCCAGGCCGTGGCGGCCGGCTATGCGGTTGGCCTCCTCGAAAAGGGCCACGTTGCTGGCGAATGTCATGCCGTTGAGGGCCACCGGCTGCCCTTCGTCGAAGCGCACGCGCACTTCTTCGGCCAACACCCGCACGTCCTCGCGCCAGAAGGCCACGCCCATGATCGGGTTGACGATGCGCATGCCCGAGTTGAGGTACTCCAGGTCCTTGGCCTCGTGCGTGGCACCGAGCATGTTGCTGTCGGTGGAGTAGGCCTTCTCCACGCTCATCTTGTAGTCGAAACCGTTCTCGACGAGGTACTCGCTCATCTCCTTGCGCCCGCCGAGCTCGTCGATGAAACGCTGGTCGAGCCAGGGCTTGTAGATCTTCAGCGAGGGGTTGGCGAGCAGGCCGTAGCGGTAGAAGCGCTCGATGTCGTTGCCCTTGTAGGTGCTGCCGTCGCCCCAGATGTGCACGCCGTCCTCGCGCATCGCCACCACCAGCGCCGTGCCGGTGACGGCGCGGCCCAGCGGCGTGGTGTTGAAGTAGGTCGCGCCGCCGGTGGAGATGTGGAAGGCGCTGCACTGGATGGCGGCGATGCCCTCGGCGACGAGCTGCGCGCGGCAGTCCACCAGGCGCGCGATGTCAGCGCCGTAGGCCAGCGCCTTGCGCGGGATCTCGTCGTAGTCGGTCTCGTCGGGCTGGCCCAGGTTGGCGGTGTAGGCGCAGGGAATGGCGCCCTTGGCGCGCATCCAGTGCACGGCGGCGCTGGTGTCCAGCCCACCCGAGAAGGCGATGCCGACGCGCTGGCCGGCGGGCAGGGATTGAAGGATGTGGGTCACGATGCGGGTTCTCCTGATGCGGCGATTGTCGCAAGCTTGCGCCACGGCCAGCCGCGCCGCCGTGGCGCGTCCCGGCCCCGCCCGGCGCCCACTCCTCAGGAGAGGAATAGCGCCGAGAGGCGCTCGCTGTCGCGCGCTTCCTGCGCCGGGCCGGTGAAGACGATGCGCCCGGCCACCAGCAGCGCCACGTCGTCGGCGTCGCGCAGCGCCCGCGGCACGTTCTGCTCCACCAGGAGCACGGTCATGCCCTGCGCCTTGAGCGCGAGCAGCGTGGCGAAGATCGAGTCCACCACCGCGGGCATGAGGCCCAGCGAGAGCTCGTCGATGAGCAGCATCTTCGGGCTGGACATGAGCGCGCGGCCGATCGCCAGCATCTGCTGCTCGCCGCCGGAGAGCGAACCGGCGCGCTGGCGCACGCGCTCGGCGAGCCGCGGGAAGAGCCCGAACACGCGCTCCTGCGCCCGCGCCGCGTCGGCCTTGCTGCGCGTGTAGCCGCCCACGGTGAGGTTCTCGCCCACCGACAGGTCGGCGAACAGGCGCCGCCCCTCGGGAGCGAGGGCCATGCCGCGCCGCGTGCGCTCGCCGCCGCTGAGGCGGGTGATGTCCTCGCCGTCGAAGACCACGCTGCCGCCCTGGATGGCGACGCGGCCGGCCAGCGCCATCATCGTCGAGGTCTTGCCCGCGCCGTTGGGGCCGAGCAAGGCGGTGATGCAACCCCGGCGCACGTTCAGGTCGATGCCATGCACGGCCTCGACCAGGCCGTAGCCGCAGCGCAGCGCGCGCAATTCAAGCATCGGTGGTGGCTCCCAGGTAGGCGCGCTGCACGTCGCCGCGCGCCATGACATCGGCGGCCGTGCCCTGCGCCATCACCGCGCCGTTCACCAGCACCATCAGGCGGCTGGCCACGCGCGTGACCTCGCCCAGGTTGTGCTCGACCAGCACCAGCGTCAGCCCCTTGCGGTTGAGTTCCACCAGCAGGTCGGCGAAGCGCTGCGCCTCGGCGGAGTTGAGCCCGGCCAGCGGCTCGTCGAGCAGCACCAGGCGCGGGTCCAGCGCCAGCACCATGGCCACCTGCAGCCGCTTGAGGTAGCCCAGCGGCACCGCACTCGCAGGCTTGTCCGCAGCGTCGGCGATGCCCACGCGGGCGAGCTCGGCCAGTGCGCGCGCGCGCGCCGTCGCGGTCTGCGTGTGCCACAGCGCGCGCCAGGGGTGGCGCGTGAGCTCATGGCCGGCGGCGAGCATGACGTTGTCGGTGAGGCTCAGGTTGCGCAGCGGCCGCACCACCTGGTGCGTGAGCACGAAGCCGCGCCGCGCGCGCTCGTGGATGGGCATGCGGGTCACGTCCCGGCCCTCGAAGTGCACGCTGCCGGCCTGCGGCTGCAGCGCCCCCGTGAGCAGGCGCAGCAGCGTCGTCTTGCCCGCGCCGTTGGGGCCGATGAGGCCCAGCAACTCGCCCGCTGCCACCGACAGCGACACGTCGCGCACGGCGGCGATGCCACCGAAGGAGATGCTCAGCGAGCGTGCCTCAAGCATGGCGACGACGCCGCCTGGCCACCCGCCTGGCCACCAACCCGGTCACCAGCCCGGCCAGGCCCAGCGGGCTGAAGCGCATGACGAGCAGCAACAGCCCGCCGTAGACGAGGAGCTTGTAGTCGTTGACGACGCGGAAGAGCTCGGGCATGAGCGTCAGCAGCACGGCGCCGACGACCACGCCGGCGGTGGACCCGACCCCGCCGACGACGACCATCGCAAGCACGGTGATGGACTGCACGAAGCCGAAGCCGTCGGGCACGATGAGCTGCGTCAGGTGCGCATAGACCACGCCGGCGAAGCCGGCCGCCGCCGTGCCGAGGAAGAAGGCAGCGATCTTGTAGCCCGCCACGTCGATGCCGATGGTGCGCGCGGCGACCTCGTCCTCGGCCACGCCGGCGAAGGCGCGGCCCATCCAGCTGCGCCGCAGGTGCAGACTGAACAGCGCCAGCAGCAGCGCCGCACCGACGGCGAGCAGCGCGTAGCCGGACTTGTCCAGCACCGAAGGAATGCGCGAGACCCCCATCTCGCCGCCCAGGAAGGGCAGCTTGCGCGCGGTGCCCACGAAGACAAAGCCCACGCCCATGGTGACGATGGCCAGGAAGTCCTCGCGCACGCGCAGCGCGGCCAGCCCGACCAGTACGCCGGCCAGGCCGGGCACCAGGGTGCCCGCCACCAGCGCCACCGGGAACGGCCAGCCGGCCACCGAGAGCAGGGCGCCGGTGTAGGCCCCCATGCCGTAGAAGGCGGCGTGTCCCAGGCTGATCTGGCCGCAGAAACCGGTGATCAGGTTAAGCCCCAGCGCCAGGATCACGTTGAGCGCGGCGAAGGTCGCCACCGAGAGGTAGTAGTCCATCAGCTCTTGCGCCCGAGCAAGCCCTGCGGCCGCACCAGCAGCACGAGGATGGTGAAGGCGAAGGCCACGGCGTCACGGTCCATGTAACGGTCCAGCGTGACCGAGCCGAAGCTCTCGATGAGGCCGAAAATGAGGCTCGCGAGCAAGGTGCCGGGCACGTTGCCCAAGCCGCCCAGCACGATGATCGCCAGGCCCTTGTAGCCGATCAGCCCGCCCATGCCGGGCTCGACCAGGTTGTTGAGCATGCCCACAAGCAGCCCGGCCACGCCGGCCAGCGCCGAGGCCACGATGAAGGTGAAGTAGCGCACCTTCGAGGGGTTGACGCCGAAGGTCTCGGCCATGTCCGCGTCGCTCACCGTGGCGCGCAGGCCCACGCCCAGGCGCGTGCCCACGGCGAGCCAGGCGAACAGGCCGATCAGCGTCACCGCCATCACCACCATCACCACCTGCACCATGTTGAGCGTGGCGCCGGCCAGGTTCACGCTGCTCGAGAACCAGGGGTTGGCGTCGAACGACAGGCCGTAGGGGCCGAAGAGCAGCCGGAAGCCGTCCTCCATGGCGATGAGCAGGCCGATCGAGGCCACCAGCGGCACGAAAGGCGGCCGCGTCAGCAGCGGTTCGTAAATCCACTTGTAGATGAGCGGCCCGGCGACCCCCGCCGACGCCACCGCGGCGACGAAGGCCAGCGCCAGGCTGCCGCTGTGGTTGGCCACCAGCAGGCCGCAGTAGGCCCCCAGGGTGAACACCGTGGCCTGGGCCACGTGCAGGATGCGCAGCAGGCCGTAGACCAGCGTCAGGCCCAGCGCCATGAGCGCGTAGGTGCAGCCCCAGACCAGCCCGATGACGAGCAGCTCGTAGTAGTACATGGCGGCTGTCCGGGTGGGCCTGGGCGGCGGCGCGCGATCCTCAGTTCGCCGGCGGCGCCAGCAGCACCGGGTCGTCGATCACCGAGTGGCGATGGAACTGCCCGCCCTTGATGACCTGGATCTGCGCCGCCTTGTAGACCTCGCGCGCCGGGTTGAAGCTCAGCAGCCCGATGGCAGTGGGCAGTTCACGCGTCGCGGCAATGGCGTCGCGCAGTTTCTCCGGGTTGGCTATGCCCACGCGGCGAATGGCGTCGGCGAGCACGGAGACCGCGGCGTTCGTGCTGGCGGCCACCATGTCGGGGCCGACGTTGAACTTCTTCTGGTAGTCGTCGACGAAACGTCGCATCGACGGCAGCGTCGAGTCGCGGTCGAGGGAGGTGGAGATGATCACGCCCTCGGCGGCCTCCTTGGCGATGCTGATGAAGTTCATCGAGTCGAAGCCCTCGGTGCCCACGATCTGCGCGGTGATGCCCGCGGCGCGCAGCTGCGCCACCAGCGGCCCGCCATTGAAGAAGTAGCCCGAGACGTAGATCACCTCGGGGTTGTCGCGCTTCACGCTGGCGACCAGGGCACCGAACTGCCGGTCGCCCATGCCGTAGGCGTACTCGCTGACGATCTGCAGGCCGAGCTTGCCCGCCACCTCCTTGACGCCGGCGGCGAGCGACTGCCCGAAGTCGTTGTTCAGCGTGACCAGGGTGACGCGCTTCTTCTTCAGCCCGTCGGCCATGAGCTTGGCGGCGGCGCGGCCCTGCACCTCACCCATGAAAGCGGTGCGGAAGACGTAGTTGCCGGTGCGCGTGATCTCCGGGTGGATGGCGTAGGCGGAGATGTAGGGCACCTTGGCGTTCTGGAACACGCTCGCCGCGGCCCGCGTGGGGCCCGAGTAGCTGCCCGAGACGACGGCCTTGATGCCGTCGCCGATGAACTTGTTGGCCAGCGGGATGGCTTGCGCGGCCTGCGTCTGGTCGTCGGAGACGACGAGCTCGAGCGTGCGGCCGTTCAGGCCCCCCGTGGCGTTGATCTGCTCCACCGCCAGCTGCGCGCCTTGCAGCGCACTCTTGCCGTCGGCGGCGGCCGGGCCGGTGAGGGGCGCCTGAAAACCGATGCGCACGGCCTGCGCGCAGGCGCCGGCCGAGAGCAGCACTCCCAGGCCGAACAGGGCCAGGGACCGGAATGCAAAACGAGGTTTCATGGTCGGGTTCCTTTCGAGCGTGGACACGGAAAATCAGCAGCAGCAAAGCGAAAGATCGAGACCTTCAACACAGCGCCGGCGGGGCCGCGCGAGGGCCCGCGAGGTCAACGCGACGCCCCCCACAGCGCCGGCACTTCCGCCAGGCTGCGCAGCACGCGGGCCACGTGGCCCCTGGCCACGAGCGCGGCGGCGGCCTCGATGTCGGGCGCCAGGTAACGGTCCTGCATCATCGCCGGGCAGGGCCCGCGCAGCAGGGCGTGCACCTGCTCCAGCGCCGCCGAGCTGCGCAGCGGGCGCAGGAATTCGATGCCCTGCGCGGCGGCCAGCCATTCGATGCCCAGGATGTGCGCCACGTTGGCGATCATGGGCTGCAGCCGCCGCGCGGCGAAGGTGGCCATGCTCACGTGGTCCTCCTGGTTGGCGCTGGTGGGCAGGCTGTCGACGCTGGCCGGGTGGGCCATGGACTTGTTTTCGCTCGCCAGCGAGGCCGCGGTGACGTGGGCGATCATGAAGCCGCTGTTCAGGCCCGCGTTCGCCGTAAGGAACGGCGGCAGGCGCGAGACATTGCTGTCGATGAGCATGGCGATGCGGCGCTCGGCGATGGCCCCCACTTCGGCGATGGCGCAGGCCATGGCGTCGCAGGCCAGGGCCACGGGCTCGGCGTGGAAGTTCCCTCCCGAGATCATGGCGCCATCCTCGGCAAACACGAGCGGGTTGTCGGTCACGGCATTCGCTTCGCGCAGCAGCACCAGCGCGGCGTGGCGCAGCTGGTCCAGGCAGGCGCCCACCACCTGCGGCTGGCAGCGCAGGCAGTAGGGGTCCTGCACACGGTCGTCGCCGTCCAGCAACTGGCTTTGCCAGGGCTGGACACCCCCCTCGGGGGGCGACCGGCGTGCAGCGCCGGTCTCGGGGCGCATGGTCCGGTGGCTCGCACGGATGGCGCTGCCGGCAAGCAGCTGCCGGTAGTACTGCGCCACGTCGATCTGCCCGGGCTGGCCGCGCAGCGCGTGGATGCGCGGGTCGAAGGGGCCGTCGCTGCCGCGCGCGGCGTCGACCGTGAGCGCGCCGATGACGAGTGCGGCTTCGAGCACGGGCTCGAAGGCAAAGAGCGCGTGCAGCGCCAGCGCGGTGCTGGTCTGCGTGCCGTTGATCAGCGCCAGGCCTTCCTTGGCGCTCAGCACCAGCGGTGCGATGCCGGCTTGCTCCAGTACAGCCGCGGCGGGCAGGCGCTGACCCACGCGACCCGCGGGGTCGCCCTCCCGGGTGACGAGGAACTCACCCTCGCCGAGCAGCGCCAGCGTCATGTGCGCCAGCGGCGCGAGGTCACCCGAGGCGCCCACCGAGCCCTGGCTGGGCACGCAGGGCACGAGGCCGGCGTTGTGCACCGCGAGCAAGGTGTCGATGACCACCGGGCGCACGCCGGAATGGCCGCGCGCCAGGCTTGCGGCCTTGAGCGCGAGCATCAGCCGCAGCACCGGCGCGGGCAGAGGCTCGCCCACGCCCACGCTGTGCGAGCGGATGAGGTTGAGCTGCAGCGTCGCCAGGTCGGCCTCGCTGATGCGCGTGCTGGCGAGCTTGCCGAAGCCGGTGTTCACGCCGTACACCGGCGCGTCGGCCTCGGCCGCGCGGCGCACCACGGCGGCGCTGGCCAGGATGCCCGGCAACGCGCCCGGGTCCATCACCAGGGGCTGCCCCCCGGCATGCACGGCTTGCAGTTCCTCGAGGGTGAGCGCACCGGGACGCAAGAGCATCACGCCCCCACCATCGGCAGCTTCAACCCCTGCTCGCGGGCGCAGGCCACGGCCTCGTCGTAGCCCGCGTCGGCATGGCGCATGACGCCGCTGGCCGGGTCGTTCCAGAGCACGCGCTCGATGCGCCGCGCGGCCTCGGGCGTGCCGTCGCAGACGATGACCACGCCGGCGTGCTGCGAGTAGCCCATGCCCACGCCGCCGCCATGGTGCAGGCTCACCCAGGTGGCGCCGCCGGCGGTGTTGAGCAAGGCATTGAGCAGCGGCCAGTCGCTCACCGCGTCGCTGCCGTCGCGCATGCTCTCGGTCTCGCGGTTGGGCGAGGCCACCGAGCCGCTGTCGAGGTGGTCGCGGCCGATGACGATGGGCGCCTTGAGCTCGCCCGACCTGACCATCTCGTTGAAGGCCAGGCCGGCGCGGTGGCGCTCGCCCAGGCCGATCCAGCAGATGCGCGCCGGCAGCCCCTGGAAGGCGATGCGCTCGCCGGCCATGTCCAGCCAGCGGTGCAGGTGCGCGTCGTGCGGGAAGAGCTCCTTCATCTTCGCGTCGGTCCTGCGGATGTCCTCGGGGTCGCCGGACAGCGCCACCCAGCGGAACGGCCCCTTGCCGCGGCAGAACAGCGGGCGGATGTAGGCGGGCACGAAGCCCGGGAAGTCGAAGGCGTTCTTCACGCCGGTGTCGAAGGCCACCTGGCGGATGTTGTTGCCATAGTCCACGGTCGGCACGCCCATCTTCTGCAAGGCGAGCATGGCCTGCACGTGCACGGCGCAGCTCTTCGCCGCCGCCTCGCGCAGCGCGGCGTGCTGGGACGCGTCGGCCTGAGCGGCGCGCCAGCGCGCCACGCTCCAGCCGGCAGGCAGGTAGCCGTTGACGAGGTCGTGGGCGCTGGTCTGGTCGGTCACCAGGTCGGGCCGAATTTGCCCACTTCGGCCGCGATTCACGAGTTCAGGAAGGATCTCGGCGGCGTTGCCCAGCAGCCCGATCGACACCGCCCGACCCGCCGCCGTGTAGCGCGCGATGCGCATCAGCGCGTCGTCCAGGTCGGTGGCCTGTTCGTCGAGGTAGCGGCTGCGCAGGCGGAAGTCGATGCGGCTTTGCTGGCACTCGATGTTCAGGCTGCAGGCGCCGGCAAAGGTGGCCGCCAGCGGCTGCGCACCGCCCATGCCGCCCAGGCCCGCGGTGAGAATCCAGCGCCCGGTCCACTCGCTTGCCCCTTCGGGGGACCGACCGCCGTACCCGGAGGGCGAGGGGTAGTGTTGTCTGCCGGCCTCGACGAAGGTCTCGAAGGTGCCCTGCACGATGCCCTGGCTGCCGATGTAGATCCAGCTGCCTGCCGTCATCTGGCCGTACATCATCAGACCTTTGCGGTCGAGCTCGTCGAAATGCTCCCAGGTGGCCCACTTGGGCACCAGGTTGGAGTTGGCGATGAGCACGCGTGGCGCGTCGGCATGGGTGCGGAACACACCCACCGGCTTGCCGCTTTGCACGAGCAGGGTCTCGTCGGGTTGGAGTGCTTTCAGGCTTGCCAGGAGGGCCTCGAAGCAGTCCCAGTTGCGCGCCGCCTTGCCGATGCCGCCGTAGACCACCAGGGCGTCGGGGTTTTCGGCCACCTCGGGATCGAGATTGTTCTGCAGCATGCGCCACGCAGCCTCGATGAGCCAGTTGGCGCAGTGGAGCTGACTGCCGCGCGGGGCGCGCACGGGGCGGGCTTGGGCCAGGTGGCGCAGGGCGGAGTGGTCGGTCATGGCGGGTCTCCTGGACGAAGGCGACGGGTCCGGGTCGCACTCTACTTGTCTAGACAAGTCTATGCAAGTAGCATTTGCGCCATGGTTTCCCCGCATGCGAGCGCCCCGCCCTTGGCTTCGCCCACCCCGGGCGCGCCCTACACCCGCGTCAAGCGCCACCTCAAGGCCGGCCTGGCCGCGGGGCGCTGGACGCCCGGCGCGCTGATGCCCTCCGAGGCCGCGCTGGTGGCCGAGTTCGGCGTCAGCCGCATGACCGTGAACCGCGCGCTGCGCGAACTGCAGGCCGAGGGCCTGGTGCTGCGCACCCAGGGCGTGGGCACCTTCGCCGCGCCGCTGCACAAGGTCAGCAGCACGCTCACCCTGCGCGACCTGCACGAGGAGATCACCGCGCGCGGCCACCGCCACGAGGCCGTGGTGCATGTGCAGCGCCGCGAGGGCGCGCCGGCGGCGCTGGCCGCGCAGCTCGGCGTGGCGCCGGGCTCGCCGGTGTTCCACACCCTCATCGTGCACTTCGAGGACGGCACGCCGCTGCAGTGCGAGGACCGCTACGTCAACCCGGAGTGCGCCCCGCGCTACCTGGAGTCCGACTTCACGCTTCAGACGCCCACCCAGGTGCTCTTCGAGAGCACCGCGCTGTGGCGCGCGCAGTACTCGATCGAGGCCGCGCGGCCCACGGCGCAGGAGGCGCGGCTGCTGCAGATCGCGCCCGGCGAGCCCTGCCTGGTGGTCGTGCGGCGCACCTTCACCCACGACGCCGCGATCACCATCGCGCGGCTGGTGCATCCGGGCCTGCGCTACACGCTGGAAGGACAGTTCACGCCATGACGCCGCGACTCATCGCCCTGGACGACTGCCCCGCGCAGCCCTGGCGCGACGGCGGCGGCCGCACGCGCGAGCTGCTCGCCTGGCCCGCCGGTGAGGACTGGACGGTGCGCGTGAGCCTGGCCGAGATCGAGCGCGACGGGCCCTTCTCGGCATTCCCCGGCGTCGAACGCTGGTTCGCCGTGGTCGAGGGCGCCGGCGTGCGGCTCGATTTCGCCGGCCGGCCGCTCGAGGTGACCACGGCGACGCGGCCGCTGCGCTTCGCCGGTGAAGCGGCCCCGGGCTGCGCGCTCATCGCCGGCGCGACGCGCGACCTCAACCTGATGGTGCGGCGCAGCCGCGGCCGCGGCGGGATGTGCCGCGCGCGGCCTGGTGTGGCGCCACCGGCGATCACGGTGAGGGGCTTGTACGCCGCCGATGCAGTGGAGTGGCGGTTCCCCGGCGAGCCCGCGCTGCCGGTGCCCGCCGCCACGCTCGTCTGGCTGCCCCAGGCCTGCAGCGCTGGCGCGCTGTTCGGCACGGCCGGCGCGCGCGCCTGGTGGCTGGGTTTCGAGCCGGGCGCCACGCCGCTCCCGGCTTGACCTGGCCGCGGCCCTGCGCCACCGTACACGCCATGCACCACGCACCCGCCGACGCCGCACGCGAGGCCCCGCTGCACCTGTGGCGCCATGCCCGCCTGGCCACGCTGGATGGCGCGGCGCCCTGGGGCTGGGTCGAGCGCGGCGCCCTGCTCACCCGCGGGCAAGACATCGCCTGGGTCGGCGAGGAATCCGCCCTGCCCGCGGGCCTGGCACCCGAGCAGGAACACGACCTCGGCGGCGCCCTCGTCACCCCCGGAGTCGTCGACTGCCACACGCACCTGGTCTATGGCGGCGACCGCGCGGCCGAGTTCGAGCAGCGCTTGCTCGGCGCGAGCTACGAGGACATCGCCCGCGCCGGCGGCGGCATCCGCGCCACCGTCGCTGCCACGCGGGCGGCGAGCAACGAGCAGCTCTTCGCCCGCGCCGCGGCTCGCGCCAGGGTGCTCATGGCCGAGGGCGTGACGACGCTGGAAGTGAAGAGCGGCTACGGCCTGGCGGCGGAGCACGAGTCGCGCTGCCTGGCGGTGGCGCGCCGCCTGGGCCACGAGCTGCCGCTGGCCGTGCGCACCACCTCGCTCGCCGCGCACGCCCTGCCGCCGGAGTACGCCGGCAACGCCGACGACTACATCGCGGCCGCCTGCACCTGGCTGGCCGAGCAGCACGCGCAGGGCCTGGTCGACGCGGTGGACGCGTTTTGCGAGCGCATCGGCTTCACGCTGGCGCAGACCGAGCGCGTGTTCCAGGCCGCGCAGCGCCTGGGCCTGCCGGTGAAGCTGCACGCCGAGCAGCTCAGCGACATGGGCGGGGCGCAGCTCGCCGCGCGCTACGGCGCGCTGAGCTGCGACCATCTCGAGCACCTTTCGGCCGACGGCATCGCCGCCATGGCCGGCGCCGGCACGGTGGCCGTGCTGCTGCCCGGGGCCTACTACTTCCTGCGCGAGACCAAGCTGCCGCCGGTGGCCGCCCTGCGTGCCGCAGGCGTGCCCATCGCCATCGCCACCGACCACAACCCGGGCAGCTCGCCCACGCTGTCGCCGCTGCTCATGCTGCACATGGCCTGCACCTTCTTCCGCCTCACGCCCGAGGAAGCCTGGCGCGGCCTCACCGTCAATGGCGCACGCGCGCTGGGCCTGGCCGACCGCGGCGTGCTGCGCGCAGGCAGCCGCGCCGACTTCGCCGTGTGGGACGCCGAACACCCGCGCGAGATGGCTTACCGCTTCGGGCACCACCCCTGCCGCCGCGTGGTGTTCGGCGGCACCGAGAGGACGACACCATGACCAGCGAACTCTTCACCCTGCACCGCGGCAGCGGCAGCTTGCTCATCAGCATGCCGCACGTGGGCACCGAGATCCCCGCCGACCAGCGCCCGCGCTACACGGCGCGCGCCCTCGAGGTCGAGGACACCGACTGGCACCTCGACCACCTCTACGCTTTCGCCGCCGACCTGGGCGCCACGCTCATCGTGCCGCGGGTCAGCCGCTACCTCGTCGACCTCAACCGGCCGAGCGAGAACACGCCCATGTACGCCGGCCAGAACAACACCGAGCTGTGCCCCACGCGGCACTTCACCGGCGAGCCCATCTACCAGCCCGGCGAAGAGCCCGACGAGGCCGAGATCCGCCGCCGTGTCAGCGCCTACTGGCACCCCTACCACGACGCCTTGCGTGCGGAGCTCCTGCGCCTGAAGCTCAAGCACGGCCACGCCGTGCTCTTCGACGCCCACAGCATCAAGAGCGAGCTGCCCTGGCTCTTCGAGGGCCGGCTGCCGCACATGAACCTGGGCACGGTGGGCGGCACGAGCTGCGCGAGCGCGCTGCGCGACGCGCTGGCCCGGGTGCTGGGCGCGCAGACGCAATTCAGCCACGTGGTCGACGGCCGCTTCAAGGGCGGCCACATCACGCGCCACTTCGGCCGCCCGCTGGAGGGCGTGCACGCGGTGCAGCTGGAAATGTGCTGGCGCGCCTACATGGACGAGGACCCGCCCTACGCCTGGAACGAGGCGCGCGCGGCCGCGGTCATGCCGCTGCTGCGCACGCTGGTGCAGACGCTGCTCGCCTGGAAGCCGCAGTGAGCGGCGCACGGCCGCTCCGAAGGCGCTCGCGCCAGCCGCGAGACGCGGCAGGCCTTCGGTCCGTCCAAGTCCGCGCAGGCGGACTTGGAGCCGCGGCCCTCAGCCCCCTCGGGGGGACCGGCGCGCCGCGCCGTAGGGGGTGGCAGTGAGCGGCACGCTGCTGTGGGCCGCGCAGGCCTGGGTCGACGGCCGCTGGGCCGAAGCCGTGCTGCTGCGCGCGAACGAGGCCGGCGATTGGGTCGAGGTGCGCCCCGGCACGCCGGCGCCGGCGCAGGCCACGGTGCTGCCGGGCCCCGTGCTGCCGGGCCTGGTGAACGCGCACAGTCACGCCTTCCAGCGCGCCTTCGCCGGCCTGGCCGAACGCCGCGAGAGCGCGCACGACGACTTCTGGTCCTGGCGCCAGCGCATGTACGGTGTGGCACTGCGCATCACGCCGGCGCAGCTGCAGGCCGTGGCCACGCAGCTCTACGCCGAGCTGCTGGCCGGCGGCTACACCGAGGTGTGCGAGTTCCATTACCTGCACCACGGCGAGTGCGGCGCGCCGCACGTGGAGCCATTGGCGATGAGCCTGGCGCTGGCGCATGCCGCGGCGCAAGCCGGCATCGGCCTGACCCTGCTGCCCGTGCTCTACGAGCGCGCCGGCTTCGCGCAGCCGCGGCTGCGCGACGAGCAGCGCCGCTTTGCCACCGACGTGGACGCGGTGCTGCGCATGCGCGACGCCATCCGCGCCTGGGGGCTGCCGCGCGTGCAGGCCGGCGTGGCGATCCACTCGCTGCGCGCCGCGGCGCCCGAGTCCATCCACGCCCTGGCGCGTCGGCTGGAGGGCGACCCCGGCGCTATCCACATCCACGTCGCCGAGCAGACCGCGGAGGTCGACGACTGCCTCGCCGCCACCGGCGCGCGGCCCATCGAGTGGCTGGCGCGCGAGCTGCCGCTGGACGCGCGCTGGCAGCTCGTGCATGCCACCCACGCCACGCCGGCCGAGATCGCCGCCGTGGCCGCCAGCGGCGCCGGCGTGGTGCTGTGCCCGAGCACCGAAGCCAACCTCGGCGATGGCCTGGCCGACCTGCCGCGCTGGCTCGCCAGCGGCACGGCGTTGTCGCTGGGCTCGGACAGCCAGGTCGGCCGCAGCTGGAGTGAGGAGCTGCGCTGGCTCGACTACGGCCAGCGCTTGCAGCGGCGCCAGCGCAACGTGGCCGCCGAGCCGGGGCGCTTTGCCGGCGCCACCGCAGCCCACCTCTTCGAGCGCGTGCGCGCCGGCGGTGCGGCGGCGGCGGGGTTCGCACGCTGGGGGCTGGTGGTCGGGGCCCGCGCCGACCTGCTGGTACTCGACACGGGCGCCAGCGGTCTGCTCGGTATGCCGCCCTCGCACCGGCTCGACGCCCTGGTGTTCGCGACTGCCGGGCCCGCGCTGCGCGAGGTCTGGGTGGCGGGGCGTCGCCTGGTCGCCGGCGGAGCGCACGCAGGCGCCGTAACGCATGGCCCTGCCTTTGCCGCGGCCATGGCCGAGCTCTGGCCGGATTGACGCCACGGCGCGCGGCAGGGTCGAGCTGCCGCCCGAATGCCCCTGTGTCTACGCCTGCGAAGGCGCGCCGAGCTGCCGCAGGGCCGCCAAGGCCCGGCGCAGGCGCTTGGGTTTGCGTGGGCGCAGACCTGCGCTATGATGTGTATCTTGTTCTATCTCTGTACACATCATGCGGACGAACATCGTGATCGACGACAAGCTCATGGACGACACGCTCCGCGCCACGGGCTTGAGGACAAAGCGCGAAGCCGTGGAACTTGGCTTGCGTACGCTGCTTCGCCTTGGCCAACAGGAGCGGGCGCGCAAGCTGCGGGGGAAGATTGCCTGGCAAGGTGACTTGGCGGCCATGAGGACCGACAAGTGATTCTTGTGGACTCCGGCGTTTGGATCGACTACTTCCGTGGCGTCGAGACGCCGCAGGTCGACAAGCTGGATTCGTTGCTCGGGAAGGAACCACTTGCCATCGGTGACTTGATCCTTGCGGAGGTGCTTCAGGGCTGCGGCACGGAGCGGGATTTCAACCAGGTCCGCAGGGTCCTCGAGGCGTTCACCTTGGTTGACCTCGGAGGCAAGGACGTTGCCATTCAGGCGGCGAAGAACTTTCGTGCTCTGCGCGCACGAGGCATCACCGTGCGCAAGACGATAGACACGATCATCGCGACGCGTTGCATCCTCAGCGCTTACCCGCTGCTTCACGCGGATCGCGACTTCGACGCCTTCGAGATGCATCTTGGGCTGCGCGTGGTGGCTACATAAGCGCGCCCAGCCGGCGCAGGGCCTGGGCCGGCGTCAACACCGCAAGACCCCCCACCGCCGGCAGGTCCAGCAAGTCGCGATCGCCGCTGATCAGCCAGCGGGCCCGGCCGGCCACGGCCAGGTGCACGAACTTGTCGTCGTCGGGGTCCCGGCTGTGGGTCGACGTCGCCACGGGTTCCAGCCAATCGGCCACCGAACTCAGGTCGTGCAGCAGCGCTCGGCGGTCGTCCATGGTGATGTAGCGGTCGAACTTGGGGCGCCACAGTCGAGATTCCAGCTCGGTGAACGTGGCGGGCGAAAACACGATGCGCAGTGCCTCCAAGGCCCTGAGCAGGAGCCTGGCCGGGACGGAGCCACGAAGGAGTGCGGCACTGATCAACACGTTGGTGTCGATCACCACCCGATCAACTTTCATCGGCCAGCAGGTCGGCCAGCACGGCCGGCGTCATGCCCTGCGCCGCGGCGTGGTCGGCGGTCTGCACCAGGGTGTGTTGCAGGCGGTTGGCATAGAAGGCGCGCATGGCTTCGTAGTCGTCGGCGGAGACCATCACGCCCACCACCCGGTCGCGCCGTGTCACCCGCACCGGACCCTTCTGCGCGCGGTCGATGAACTCACCAAAATTCGTCTTCGCCTCGTTGGCGGTAAAGGTCTGCATGGCCATGATCGTCCTCGAATCAACACCGATTTGATCAGTTTAGCCCAATCGTTCGATTGGCGCGCTTCCAACGGAAACCCCGTATCCATGCGAGTTGCCGACCATCGCCGCGTGCACGCGATGGAGTGTCCGGCGGGTGCCCACCCAGCGCGCGTGCCTTCGTGACCTGGCCGGCGCCACCCGGTTGCCCTGGAGTCGATCGACGCCTGGTTCGTCGGCGTTGACAACAGTTGTCAGCGCGCGCAAGATCATGCCATGAGCCGCCACACCATGAGCTTTGCCCTGCCCGAGTCGATGCGGGAGTACATCGACAAAAGGGTCGCCGCGGGCAACTACGGCAACACCAGCGAGTACATCCGCGACCTGGTTCGTCGGGATCGGGAGGAGCAGGCCAACAAGCGGCTGCGCGATCTCATCGAGGAGGGGCTCGCATCCGGGCCCGGCCGGCACCGCACCAAGGCGCACGAGAAGGAACTGCTGGCCATCGCTCGCGGCGAGATCGATTGAAGCCGGCGGTTCTGCGCCCGCAGGCGCTGCGCGACCAGCACGACGAGGTCCGCTACTACCGCAAGGAAGGTGGCTCCCGCGTCGCGGTGAAGGTGGTCAAGGCCATCAACTCAGCGCCTGACCAGATTGAACTCGACCCCGGCATGGGCTCGCCGACGCTCGGAATGCGCCTGGGTATTCCAGGGCTTCGGACATGGCGGGTCGTGAAGTTCCCGCTGCTGTGGTGCTACTTCGAGCGCGCAGACTGTCTGGATGTGGTCCGGCTGCTGGGCGAGCGCCAAGACCTCGCCGCGATCTTGGGCGACGAGTTCGCCGCGAACTGACGGCGCTCGAGTTGTCTCGAACTCCGGCCGCAGGCCGAGGCTGACTTTTCGGGGAGCGCTCATGTCCGCGCAGCGGACGTGATGCGATCATCGAAAGAAGAGCGCCATGACGCGCCGCATCGTGGAAGCTCACGACGATCTCGGGCCTGCGTCGGCCCTCCCCAGAACCACCGCCAGTTACAGCCAGTCTTCGGCTGTCGGGACAACATACCCCGGAACGCATTGAGGTGACACCCCCGCGACGCAGGGGTTATCTCTAGGCGCGCCTGATCCATGTCAACTCGGGCACACGGCAAGGCCGCTGGGCGCGCAAGCCACCGCGCGCACTTTGTGTCCACGGGACGTTGCGGATTGCCCAGCCCTGACGAAGTATGTATGATCAATGCATACTTTTTGATGCAGAGGCCGACATGGAAGCGACGGTTGCCGAACGCGGGCAGATCACCCTGCCCAAGGCCGTGCGCGACGCGCTCGGCCTGACCAAGGGCACGCAGCTGAAGGTCGAACTCGACGGCAGCCGCATCATCCTGCGCAAGAACGTCGACGACGCCGTCTCCAGGCTGCGCGGGCGCTTCAAGCTCGACGGCTTCGCCTCGACCGACGAGGCCATGCGCGCCATCCGTGGCCGCGCACCCGGCGACCCGTATCCCCCGCCCGAGGACGAGCCGGCGTGATCGCCGTCGACTCCTCGGTGCTCATCGACCTGCTCGGCAACGGCCCGCGCGCGGCCGCCGCCGCCGAATCGGTGCGCGACGCGCTGCACCAGGGGCCGGTGGTGCTGTGCGAGATCGTCCTGGCCGAGGTCTGCACCGCGCTGCGCCAGGGCAGCGATGCCTTGCAGCACCTCGAGGACGCCGGCCTGAGCTTCCTCGCCGTGCAGGCCAAATCGGCGCTGCGCGCCGGCGAAATGCAGCGCCGCTACCGGCAGCGCGGTGGTCAGCGCGAGCGCACCATCCCCGATTTTCTCGTCGGCGCCCATGCCTTGCTGCAATGCAATGCGCTGATCACCTTCGACGCCGGTTTCTTCCGCGATTACTTCAAGGGCCTGAAGGTCATCGTGCCGCAAGCATGATGTCGTTCTGAGCCGCCCCCCTCACCCTCACGACTGGTTTTTTCCGGAGCCCTTCCATGCTGCAAGCCTATCGCCAACATGCCGCCGAACGCGCCGCGCTCGGCATCCCGCCGCTGCCGCTCGACGCGCCGCAGGTCGCCGCGCTGATCGAACTCATCAAAGCCCCGCCGGCGGGCGAGGAAGCCTTCCTCATGGACCTGCTCACGCACCGCGTGCCGCCGGGCGTGGACGACGCGGCCAAGGTCAAGGCGAGCTTCCTCGCCGCCGTGGCGCACGGCGACATCAAGGTCGGCCTGATCTCCAAGACCAAGGCCACCGAGCTGCTGGGCACCATGGTCGGCGGCTACAACGTGCACCCGCTGATCGAGCTGCTGGGCGACGCCGAGGTCGCCGCCACGGCCGCCGCGGCGCTGAAGAAGACGCTGCTCATGTTCGACTTCTTCAACGATGTCGCCGAGAAGGCCAAGGCCGGCAACGCCAAGGCCAAGGAAGTGATGCAGAGCTGGGCCGACGCCGAGTGGTTCACCACGCGACCCGAGGTGCCCAGGGCGATCACCGTGAGCGTCTTCAAGGTGCCGGGCGAGACCAACACCGACGACCTCAGCCCCGCGCCCGACGCCTGGAGCCGCCCGGACATCCCGCTGCACTACCTGGCGATGCTGAAGAACACGCGCGCCGGCGCGGCCTTCAAGCCCGAGGACGACGGCAAGCGCGGGCCGATGAAGTACATCGAGGACCTGAAGAAGCGCGGCCACCTGGTGGCCTACGTCGGCGACGTGGTCGGCACCGGTTCTTCGCGCAAGAGCGCCACCAACAGCGTCATCTGGGCCACCGGGCAGGACATTCCCTTCGTGCCCAACAAGCGCTTCGGCGGCGTCACGCTGGGCGGCAAGATCGCGCCGATCTTCTTCAACACGCAGGAAGACTCGGGCGCGCTGCCCATCGAGGTCGACGTCTCCAAGCTCGAAATGGGCGACGTGGTGGAGATCCTGCCCTACGACGGCAAGATCATGAAGAACGGCGCCGTGCTCACCACCTTCAAGCTGCGCAGCGACGTGCTCTTCGACGAGGTGCGCGCCGGCGGCCGCATCAACCTCATCATCGGGCGCAGCCTCACGGCCAAGGCGCGCGACTTCCTCGGCCTGGGCGCCTCGACGAGCTTCCGCCTGCCGCAGGCGCCGGCCGCAAGCAAGGCCGGCTTCACGCTGGCGCAGAAGATGGTCGGCCGCGCCGTCGGCCTGCCTGACATCGACGGGAAGGGCCAGGGCGTGCGCCCGGGCACCTACTGCGAGCCGAAGATGACCAGCGTCGGCAGCCAGGACACCACCGGCCCGATGACGCGCGACGAGCTGAAAGACCTGGCCTGCCTGGGCTTCAGCGCCGACCTGGTGATGCAGAGCTTCTGCCACACCGCGGCCTACCCCAAGCCGGTGGACGTGAAGACGCACCGCGAGCTGCCCGCCTTCATCAGCAACCGCGGCGGCATCAGCCTCAAGCCCGGCGACGGCATCATCCACAGCTGGCTCAACCGCATGCTCCTGCCCGACACCGTGGGCACCGGCGGCGACAGCCACACGCGCTTCCCCATCGGCATCAGCTTCCCCGCCGGCTCGGGCCTGGTGGCCTTCGCTGCAGCCACCGGCGTGATGCCGCTGGACATGCCCGAGAGCGTGCTCGTGCGCTTCAAGGGGGATATGCAACCCGGCATCACGCTGCGCGACCTGGTGCACGCCATTCCGCTCTACGCCATCAAGGCCGGTTTGCTCACGGTGGCCAAGCAGGGCAAGAAGAACGAGTTCTCGGGCCGCATCCTGGAGATCGAGGGCCTGCCCGACCTGAAGGTGGAACAGGCTTTCGAGCTCACCGACGCCTCGGCCGAGCGCAGCGCCGCGGGCTGCACGGTGCGCCTGAACAAGGAACCGATCATCGAGTACCTCAGCAGCAACATCGTGCTGCTGAAGAACATGATCGCCCAGGGCTACCAGGACGCGCGCAGTATCGAGCGGCGCATCGCGCGCATGCAGGAATGGCTCGCCAAGCCCACGCTGCTGGAGGCCGACAAGGACGCCGAGTACGCGCACGTCATCGAGATCGACCTGGCGGAGATCAAGGAACCCATCCTGTGCTGCCCCAACGACCCGGACGACGCCAAGTTCCTCAGTGAGGTGGCGGGAACGAAGATCGACGAGGCCTTCATCGGCTCGTGCATGACCAACATCGGCCACTTCCGCGCCGCGAGCAAGCTGCTCGAGGGCCGGCGCGACATCCCGGTGAAGCTGTGGATCGCCCCGCCGACGAAGATGGACCAGGCCGAACTCACCAAGGAAGGCCATTACGCCAACTTCGGCAGCGCCGGCGCGCGCACCGAAATGCCCGGCTGCAGCCTGTGCATGGGCAACCAGGCGCAGGTCAGGGAAGGCGCCACGGTGGTCTCGACGAGCACGCGCAACTTCCCCAACCGGCTGGGCAAGAACACCAACGTGTACCTGGCGTCGGCCGAGCTCGCGGCCATCGCCTCCAAGCTCGGGCGCCTGCCCACGGTGGCGGAGTACCTGGCCGACATGGGCGTGATCAACGCCGACGGCAGCAAGATCTACAAGTACATGAACTTCGACAAGATCGAGGAGTACGCCGAGGCGGCGAAGTAGATCGCGCGGCGCCGACGCGGCGCACCCGCGGCGGTGCGCCGCGTCGCTTCAGCGCCACTCGCAGAACTCGTGGCCGCTTCGCCGTCCAGGCCCGCGCAGGCGGCCCTGGAGCCGCGGCTCAGCGCCCGCGCAGGAAGAGCGCGTCGAGTTCCTTCATCGTCAGCTGCCGCCACGTCGGCCGGCCGTGGTTGCAGGTGTCGGCGCGCTCGGTGGCCTCCATCTGGCGCAGCAGCGCGTTCATCTCCTCCATGGTGAGCCGCCGGTTGGCGCGCACCGCGCCGTGGCAGGCCATGGTGGCGAGGATGTCGTCGCGCGCGCGCTGCACCACGCGGCTGGCGCCGGTGTCGGCGAATTCGGCAAGCACCGAGCGCGTCAACTCGGCCAGGTCGGCATCGGGCAGCGCCGCCGGGCGGCTGCGCACGACCAAGGTGCCCGCGCTGAGCACGCCCACGTCGAGCCCGAGCTCGAGCAGAGCCTCGCGGCCGGCCTCGGCGGCGGCGATTTCGCTTGCACTGGCGGCAAAGCTCAGGGGGATGAGCAGCGGCTGCGCCGGCAATGCTGCGGCCCCCGAGGCCGCACGCTTGAGCCGTTCGTAGACGATGCGCTCGTGCGCGGCGTGCATGTCGACGACGACGAGCCCGTGCTCGTTCTCGGCGAGCACGTAGACGCCGCCGATCTGCGCCACGGCACGGCCGAGCGGCCAGCCGGCCGTGCCCTCCTGCGTCTCACGGCCGAGCGGCCAGCCGGCCGAGCCTTCCTGCGCCTCACGGCCGAGCGGCCATGCGGCCGCACTCGGCGGGGCCGCGTGGCTGTGTGGCGTGTGCCATGGCGCAGCCTCTTCGCGCACCTGCGGCACTGCCGGTGCGTCGGCCAGCGCCAAGCTCGGTTGCCACGCCACAGGCAGCGTTGACGCTGCGGCCGCCTCGATGGCCGGGCCCGCGGCGCGCGAAGGCGCGAGCGTGTCCTGCACCGCGTAGCGCACCGCCTGGTGCACCGCGCGGCTGTCGCGAAAGCGCACTTCCACCTTCGTCGGGTGCACGTTGACATCGACGAGTTCGGGCGCGATCTCCAGGAACAGCGCATACGCCGGCTGGCGGCTGCCATGCAATTGATCTTCGTAGGCCGAGCGCACGGCATGGGCAATGAGCCGGTCGCGCACGAAGCGGCCGTTGACGAACAGGTACTGCAGGTCGGCGCGCGCGCGCGCCGCTTCGGGCTGGCCCACCAGGCCCTCGATGGCCAGCGGCCCGCGCGCGACCTGCAACACGCGGCTGGCAGCGATGAAGTCCGCCCCGAGCACGTCGGCCCAGCGCTGCGCCGCGGGTGCAGCGCGCCACTGCGCCACCAGGCGGCCCTCGTGCCACACGGCGAAGCCCACGTCGGGGCGCGCCAGCGCATGGCGGCGCACGGCTTCGACGGCGTGCGACAGCTCGGTGGCGTCGGTCTTGAGGAACTTGCGCCGCGCCGGCGTGCTGAAGAAGAGCTCCTGCACCTCCACGGTGGTGCCTTGGGCACGCGCCGCGGGCGCGATCTCGCCGCCACGCGCCTGCAACCTCCAGGCGTGGGCCGCTGCCGGCGTGCGTGTGGTCACGGCCATCTCGGCCACCGAGGCAATGGCCGCCAGCGCCTCGCCGCGAAAACCCATGGTGACGACCGACTCGAGCTCGGCCAGGCTGCCGATCTTGCTCGTGGCGTGGCGCTTCAGCGCCAGCGGCAGCTCATCGAACTCGATGCCACCGCCGTCGTCCTCGACGAGGATGGAGCGCACACCGCCCGCGGACAGTCGCACGGCAACCTGCGTCGCCCCGGCGTCGAGCGCGTTGTCGACCAGCTCGCGCACCACCGAGGCCGGGCGCTCGACGACTTCGCCGGCGGCGATCTGGCTGACGAGTTCGTCGGGCAGCTCACGGATGCGCCGCCCGGGGCCGGCGCGGCCCGGCGGCGGCGGCATCGGCACGGCGGTCATGGCGAGATTGTAGGAGTCGCCCTGTGCAGACAGGGCCGGTAGACGCCCCGCG
>DYOR01000194.1 GCA_020720385.1 Rubrivivax sp. | reverse complement strand
CTAGGTGGCGCGCGGTGGCGGACCGCGACACGCACGGGCTTCAGATGCGGATGTAGATGCGGCGCCGGTCCAGCGCGCGCGCCAGCGCCCAGTAAAGCGCCAGGTTGGCCACGGCGAAGAGCAGGGAGCCCAGGCGCGGGTCGCCGCTCCACGCCCCGGCCGGGGCAAAGACATGCTCGTAGGCCCAGGGCAGGGGCGAGGTCCAGGCCGTCGCACCGTCGGCGAGCGTGCCCTGTGGCCAGCGCAGCAGCGCCAGCACGCGCGGCACGAGCCCGCTGAGGACGAAGACGAAGAGCGGGTTCTTGCCGAAGACCTCGAAGAAGGCCGGCCAGCGCGCAGGCCGCGCCGACGCCGTGCGCGCCTCCAGCAGGTGGACGAGCGCGGCCAGCAGCAGCATCGCCAGGCCGGTGCTGAGCAGCACGTAGCTCGGCGTCCAGATCTTCTTGTTCAGCGGCAGCACCAGCTGCCAGACGTAAGCTGCCGCGAGCAGCGCGCTGGCGCGCATGAAAAGGCCGGCCACGAGCTCGGCGCTTGGCACCTTGCGCGCCACCGTGTCGCCCACCCACCAGCCGAGCAGCACCTGGGCGATGGCCGGCGGCGTGCTCGCCAGGCCTTCGGGGTCGAAGGGCACGCCTTCGCCGCGGTACAGGTGCGGCGCGCCGAGCACGGCGCGGTCGACGGCGCCGCCGAACCAGCCCTGCAGACTGTACGGATCGGCGCCGTCGCCCCACGTCAGGCAGGCGGCCCAGTAGCCCAGCAGCAACGCCGCGGCCGCCCACAGCGCAGCCTTCTTCCCGCCCAGCCAGACGATCGCCGCCGCCGCGCCGAAGGCCAGGGCGATGCGCTGCAGCACGCCCATGAGGCGCAGCGTCTCCAGGCTGCGCGGCACGAGCTCGCCGGCGGCGTCCCAGCGCACGAAGGGCGCGGCGTTGAGCGCCAGGCCGATGGCGAAGATGAGCGCCGTGCGCTTGGCCACGCGCAGCCAGAACACCTGCGCCGGCCCGGCCTGCAACGCGGGCACGACGAAAGCCAGCGCATTGCCCACGGCGAAGAGGAAGAACGGGAACACCAGGTCGGTGGGCGTGCAGCCATGCCAGGGTGCATGCGCCAGCGGCGGGTAGAGATGGCTCCAGCTGCCGGGGTTGTTGACGAGGATCATCAGCGCCACGGCGCCGCCGCGAAACACGTCCAGCGAGCGCCGCCTGCCGCTCACGCCTGCGACTCCACGCGCCGGTCCACGCGCCGCTCAGGCCAGCGCGCGCTGCACGCTGCCGTCGGCCGCCGCCAGCCTTTGCTGGGCCTCGGCGGCGTCCACGCCGGCCTCGAGCATGACGATGGCCACCTTCACCTGCATGCCGCTCGCGGCCAGCGCGGCGCGCGCTGCATCCTCGCCGGCACCGCTGGCGCGCACGGTCAGCGCCAAGGCGCGCTGCTGGAGCTTGGCGTTGCTCGCGCGCAGGTCGACCATGAGATTGCCGTAGGTCTTGTGCAGCCGCACCATGACCGCGCTGCTGAAGGTGTTGAGGGCGATCTTCTGCGCCGTGCCGGCCTTCAGCCGCGTGCTGCCGCTGATGACCTCGGCACCGGTGTCGAGAACGATGCCGATCTCGCAGGCCGTGGCCAGCGCCGCGCCCGCGTTGTTGACGATGCCCACGGTGAGCGCACCGGCCGCGCGCGCGGCCTGCGCCGCGCCCAGCGCGTAGGGCGTGCCGCCCGAGGCGGACAGTGCCAGCACCACGTCGTGCGGCGTGGGGGCGAGCGCGCGCAGCTCGGCGGCGCCCTGCTCGCGGTCGTCCTCGGCGCCTTCGAAGGCCACGAACATGGCCGGCTCGCCACCGGCGAGCAGGGCCGGCGCGCGCTCGCGCGGCCAGGAGAACGTCGGCCCGAGCTCGACGCTGTCGAGCACGCCCAGCCGCCCGCTGGTGCCCGCGCCGACGGTGACGATGCGTCCACCGGCGCGCAGCCGCGGCACCGCGGCGTCGACGGCGCGGGCGAGGTCCGCCGCGGCCGCCTGCACGGCCTGCGCTGCAAGGGCCTGGTCGGCGACGAAGGCCTGCACCAGCGCCGCCGTGTCGTAGGTGTCGAGCCGCGCGTGCGCGGGGTGGGGCTGTTCGGTGCGGGGTGCGTTCATTGCCAGGCCATGGGTTGTGTGGCGCCGAGGTTGCCGACGCGGTCCACGGCGCTCACCGTGAGCAGGTCGGCCGCGGCCGGCTCGAAGCGGCGCTGCTCGCCCGGCAGCACGGCGAAGCGCCATGCACCGCCCACGCGCTGCCACAGCGCCCACAGCGCCGGCGCCGGGCCCGGGCCGGGGGCGATTTCGAGTTGCGCACCGCGGCGTGTGAGCACCGGGGCAGGCAGCGCCGAGCCGGGCAGCCAGGGCGTGGCCGGCACCAGGGCGGCCTGGGCATAGGGCCCGGCCTGCAGCCGCGTGGCGATGCCGTCGCGGTCCTGCATCAGCGCCACCATGCTGAAGTGGATGTGACCGCCCGCGCCGGGGCGCGAGCGCACCAGCGCCACCTGGTCGAGCACTTCGCGCGCCGGCCACACGCGCGGGCCCAGCGCCACGCCGGGTTCGCCGCGCGTCACCTGGCTCGTGAACAAGCCGGGCCAGACGTGGCGGTGGGCGCGGTTCTCGGCGAGCCAGTAGTCGAGCAGCGGGGCGAAGGGCTGGCCGACGCTATGGATGGGCCAGTAGAGCTGCGGCGCGAGGTAGTCGAGCCAGCCGCGGTCGAGCCAGCGCTCGACGTCGGCGTAGAGCTTGCCGAACTGGTCGAAGCCGGTGATGCCGGCGGGCCGCAGGCCGGGCCGGCCCAGGCCGAAGGGGCTCACGCCCACCTTCACCCAGGGCTTGATGGCATGCACGCTGCGGTAGAGCGCGGCCACCAGCGCATCGATGTGGGCGCGCCGCCAGTCCTCGCGCACGAGCAGCCCGCCGCCCTGGCGGTAGCGCGCGTAGCTCTCGTCGTCGGGGAAGGGCTGCTCGACGCCGCCGGCCGCCGGCACGCTGAACGGGTAGGGGTAGAAGTAGTCGTCGATGTGCACGCCGTCGACGTCGTAGCGCCGCACCACGTCGGCCACCACGGCCAGGGTGTGCGCGGCGGCGGCGGGTTCGCCCGGGTCCATCCACAGCATGTCGCCGTAGCGCTTGACGAGCTCCGGGCGGCGCACGGCCAGGTGCGGCGCCACCAGCGGCGTACCCGCCGAGGAGTGGCGCGCGCGGTAGGGGTTGAACCAGGCGTGCAGCTCCAGCCCGCGGCGGTGCGCCTCGCGCACCCAGAACGCCAGCGGGTCCCAGGCCGCTTCGCCCACCTTCCACGGTGCGCGCCCCTGCTCGCCGCTGAGGACCTCGCTCCACGGCTCCAGCGTCGAGGCGTAAAGCGCGTCTCCCGCCGGCCGCACCTGCAGGATGAGCGCGTTCAGGCCGACGGCGCGCGCGCGCTCGAGCATGGCCAGCGCCTCGGCGCGCTGCGCTTCAGCGCTCAGGCCGGGCTTGCTCGGCCAGTCGATGTTGGACACGCTGGCCACCCAGGCGGCGCGGAACTCGCGCGGCGCGGGGGGCGGGGTGTCCGCGTCGGGGATGGGCTGGGCGGGCCGGGCGGGCGAGGGTGGCGCGGCCGGGGCCGGCGTGGGCGGGGACTCCGCGAGCAACTCGGCGCATCCGGCCAGCGCGCTGCATGCGGCGGCGAGAACCTGCCGGCGGATCACGGCCTGGACTTCTTGGACGTCTTGGTGGCCTCGGCCTGGTAGTCCTCGAAGGAGCGGGCCGTGCTCTTCTCGCAGCGCACGCGCTCGTCGCGGTCCTGCAGCTTTTGGCACTCCTGCCGCTGCCAG
>DYOR01000193.1 GCA_020720385.1 Rubrivivax sp. | reverse complement strand
CTAGGACTTCGGCGCCGCGGGCCGCGGCGCGGCGCGGTCCAGCAGGTGGTCCATGAGCAGGCGCACCGGGCGCGGCAAAGCCGCCAGGTCGCGCGCGCCGACGAGCAGGCGGCGCCGCGCCCAGTCGTCGCGGATGTCGATCTTGCGCAGGCCCATGGAGCGCAGGTGCGGCTGCACGGCCGCGTCCGGCAGCACGGCGATGCCCAGGCCGGCGGCGACCATCTGGCACATGGCGTCGAAGCTGCGCACCTGGATGCGCAGGCGCAGCCGTTTGCCCAGTCCTTCTGCGGCGTGGCGCAAGCGCTCGGCGAGCGAGGTGCCGCTGGACAGGCTGACGAACTCGAAATCCGCGGCCTCGATGAAGGCCACCGACTTGCGCGCGGCCAGCGCGTGGCCCCTGGGCACGACGAGGACGAGCCGGTCCTCGCGGTAGGGCATGGTCTGCAGGCCCAGCGGCGGCGTGCCCTCGGCGAAGATGCCGACGTCGGCGCGCCCGTCGAGCACGGCCAGGACGATCTCGCTGCTGTTGCCCTCTTCGAGCTGGATGCGGATGCCCGGATTGGCGGCGACGAAGGCGGCAAAGCTCGCCGGCAGGAACTGGATCACGGCCGAGGTGTTGGCCCACAGCCTGACCACGCCGACGATGCCCGAGGCGTGGTCCGACAGGTCCGCCGCCAGGTGGTCCACGTCGGCCAGGATGCGCTGCGCGTGCGGCGCCAGCGCCACGCCCGCCACGGTGAGCGTGACGCCGCGCGAATGGCGCTCGAAGAGCCGCGTGCCTAGGGCCTGCTCCAGGTCGGAGATGCGCTTGCTCGCCGCGCCCACGGCGAGGTGGGCGAGCTCGGCCCCCTTGCTGATGCTGCCCGCCCGCGCGACGAAGGCGAAGAGCGACAGCGAGACGAGATCGAGGCGGTTGAGATTCACTGCGCAGCGCCCAGGGGGATGGCGCATTCTGCCGCCGCGGCGGGGCGCCCCGCGGCGGCGAATCGAGCCGGTAACATCCCCAGCCCATGGCCCGGCGCCACACAGCGCCGCCCCGCACGCCGGGCCCAGGCCTGGGAGGGCCGCACCTTGGCGAACCCCGAGCAACTCGCCCGCGTCGAGATCGACCGCCTGCTGCTAGCGGCCGGCTGGGCCGTGCAGGACATGGCCGGCGCCAACCTGCACGCCGCGCGCGGCGTGGCCATCCGCGAGTTCCCGCTCGAAGCCGGCTGCGGCTTGGCCGACTACCTGCTCTACGTCGAAGGCCGCGCCTGCGGCGTGATCGAAGCGAAGAAGCAAGGGGCCACGCTCATCGGCGTGGAGGCGCAATCCACACGCTACACGCAGGGCCTGCCCGCCAGCCTGCCGGCGTGGCGCCGGCCGCTGCCCTTCGCCTACGAGTCCACGGGCATCGAGAGCCATTTCACCAACGGCCTGGACCCCACACCCCGCGCCCGCAGCGTCTTCGCCTTCCACCGCCCCGGGCATCTGCTCGAGTGGCTGAAGCTGCTGCCCGCGCCCACCGTGCTGAGCACCGGGGGCGCTGCAGTGGCCAATCCAGCGGCCGAGGCGCAGGCCCCGCCCGCCACCTTCCTGGCCCGCCTGCAGCACATGCCCGAACTCGTCACCGCTTGGGGCGACTTCAAGCTCTGGCCGGCGCAGGTCACCGCCATCCGCAACCTGGAAGCGAGCCTTGCCGCCAACCAGCCGCGCGCGCTGATCCAGATGGCCACCGGCAGCGGCAAGACCTTTACGGCAATAGGCTTCATCTACCGACTGATCAAGTTTGCCGGCGCGCGGCGCGTGCTTTTCCTGGTCGACCGCGCCAACCTCGGCCGCCAGGCGAAGAAGGAATTCGACGCCTACGTCTCGCCCTACAACAACTACAAGTTCGGCGAGGAATACATCGTCCAGCACCTGCAGAGCAATGCGCTGGACACCACGGCGCGCGTCACCATCAGCACCATCCAGCGCATGTTCAGCATGCTCAAGGGCCGCGAGCTGGCCGACGAGGACGACGAGCACAGCACCGAAGAGATCGAAAGCCTGTTCAAGCCGGCCGAGACTATCGCCTACAACCCGGCCTACCCGATCGAGACCTTCGACCTCATCGTCACCGACGAAGCGCACCGCAGCATCTACCACCTGTGGCGCCAGGTGCTCGAGTACTTCGATGCCCACCTCATCGGCCTGACCGCCACGCCCAACAAGCAGACCTTCGGCTTCTTCAACCAGAACCTGGTGATGGAGTACGGCCACGAGCAGGCGGTGGCCGACGGCGTGAACGTCAACTACGACGTCTACCGCATCAGGACCGAGGTCACCGAAGCCGGCGCCAAGGTCGAGGCCGGCTACTGGCTCGAAGTGCGCGACAAGGCCACCCGCGCCCGGCGCGACTGGCAGCTCGACGACGACTTCGACTACGCGCCCGAAGAGCTCGACCGCAGCGTGCAGACGCCCGACCAGATCCGCGCCATAGCCCGCACGCTGCGCGACCACTGGCAGCGCGACCTCTTCCCCCAGCGCCAGGAGCTGCCCAAGACCCTGGTCTTCGCCAAGGACGACAACCACGCCGAGAAGATCGTCGAGATCCTGCGCGAGGAGTTCGGCCGCGGCAACGAGTTCGCGCAGAAGATCACCTACCGCACGACCGGCGCCAAGCCCGAAGACCTGATCAAGGCCTTTCGCACCAGCTACTACCCGCGCATCGCCGTGACGGTGGACATGGTGGCCACCGGCACCGACATCAAGCCGGTGGAGATCGTCGTCTTCATGCGCAGCGTGAAGAGCCGCAGCTTCTTCGAGCAGATGAAGGGCCGCGGCGTGCGCATCGTGAAAGACGACGACCTGCGTGGCGTGAACCCCGGCGAAGGCGTGCACAAGGACCACTTCGTGATCGTCGATTGCGTCGGCGTGTGCGAGCGCGACAAGACCGACAGCCGACCGATGGACCAGAAGAAGACCGTCCCATTCGACAAGCTGCTGCAGGCCGTGAGCCTGGGCAACGTGGAAGAAGAGGTGCTGTCCAGCGTGGCGGTGCGCCTGGCGCGCCTGGACGCGCAGCTCACCGAGGCCGAACGCAAGAAGGTGCGCGAAGCCAGCGGCGGCCTGGACGTGAAGCAGCTGGCCGGCGGCATCGTGCAGGCGCTGAACCCGAGCACGGACCGCAGCCCGCAGGAGGCCGATGCCGCGCTGCGCCAGGCCGTGAAGCCGCTCGCCGACCCGGCGTTGCGCGCGCTGCTGCTCGGTCTCAAAGCCAGCAAGGAACTGGTCATCGACACCGTCACGCAAGACCGCGTGCTCGAAGCCGGCTTCAGCGAGGCGGCGCGCGAGCGCGCGGCGGGCATCGTGCAGAGCTTCGAGGCCTTCATCGCCCAGCACAAGGACGAGATCACCGCGCTGCAGATCCTCTACAGCCATCCGATCAGGGCGCCGCTCACCTTCGACGACATCAAGGCGCTGGCCGATGCGCTGCACGCGCCGCCGCACCTGCTCGACGAAGGCACGCTGTGGCAGGCCTACGCGGCGCTGGACAAGAGCAAGGGCGATGGGAAAGTAAGGGGCGCGAGCCGCCAGCGCATCCTCACCGACCTGGTGAGCCTGGTGCGCTTTGCGATGCAGCAGGACAACGAACTGGTGCCCTACCCCGAGCGCGTCGCCGCGAACTTCAAGGCCTGGCTGGCGCAGCAGGCCGCATCAGGTAAAGCGTTCACGCCGGAGCAGCAGCAATGGCTGGAGATGATCCGCGACCACATCGCGGCGAGCCTGGGCATCGAGATCGACGATTTCGACCTGCCGCCGTTCAGCCAGCAAGGGGGTTTAGGAAGGGTGCATCAGTTGTTCGGGGCGGAGTTGCCG
>DYOR01000192.1:1175-3850 GCA_020720385.1 Rubrivivax sp. | reverse complement strand
CTCAGGCGCCGCGCTGCGGCTTGGCCAGGGTCTTGAGGGCGAAGCGGCCGTCGTTCTGGAAGAGCCAGGCCTCCACCAGTCCCTCGCCGCGCAGCATCTGCAAGGCCTTGGGCGTGAGGTGGGTGGGCGCCGGCAGCTGGGCCACGGAGTCCAGCGCCAGGCGCGTCATCTCGGGCTGGTCGGGGTTGTCGCGAAAGACTTCCGCCGCCCAGCGGTTGTTCTCGTCGAGCCGCACGCGCAGCACCACCACGGCGCGCAGCAGGGGCTGCGGGCGGTCATTGTGCACACGCGGGCCCGCGGCCTGGTACACGGCGCGGGCGAAGTCGGTCTTCACCTGGTCGGCGGTCTGCGCGAAGGCGTCCGCGGCAAACAGGGCCGTGGACAAGGCGGTGGCGGCGGCAAGGCGGGCGACGAGGCGGTGCATGCGAAAGTCTCCGGAAAACCCGGAGCGGGGCTCCGGGATGGCAGGAGACCCAGGCTACGCGCGCGCCGCGCCGGCATCGTTTCCGCATGCTACATGGCGCCGGCCCGCACGACGCGCCGGCTGCACCCCGGCCGCTGCATCGGGCCGCCCGGCTTGAGGGCCGGCAGGCGAGGCTCTCGTGCGTTCCTGCCGCGAATCCCCCGCGCCCGCGCCGTGCCCCGGGCCTGGCGCCGCGGCCGGGCGCTGCCGCCACCTTCGGCAAGGCGCCGTTTCAGGCTGGGCATGGCCGGCCCTGCCGCGGCGCGAAGTGACTTCCCGTTACGAGTCAGCGCGCAGTCAGCGCGCACTGGGGCCGGATCAGCGCCCTGGCGCCGCGCCGCTCAGCCGGCCAGGGCGACGATGGCCGCGGCGGGCAGCGCGCCCGACTGGCGCCGCGTCTCGCGCGCCCGGTCCAGCCGCACCAGCGTGGGGATGCTGCGGATGGCGAAGCGCTGCGCGAGCATCGGGTTGTCGTCGCTGTTCACCTTCACCAGCAGCGCCCGCTCGCCGAGCTGGCGGCCGGCTTGCTCGAAGGCCGGGGCCATCGAGCGGCAGGGGCCGCACCAGGGCGCCCAGAAGTCGACCAGCACCGGCCGGCCGGTCGCGGCGACGACGGCGTCGAAGTTGGCGTCGCTCAGTTCCAGGGGCTGGCCCTGCAGCAAGGGCTTGCCGCAGCGTCCGCAGTCGGGTTGTTCGTCCAGCCGCGCCGCAGGCAGGCGGTTGGTGGCCTGGCAATGCGGGCAGCTCAGGTGGAGCAGGGGTGCGTTCATGAAAGGCATGATGGTGTCGTGGCCCGCCAATTCAAGCGTCGAGGCGCGCAGCGTCTATCGTTGCCGGGAATGATCCCCCCGTGCCGCACGTAAGCCTGAGGTGAACGCCCCGCCCGCCTTCCGCCGCCTGCTGCTGGAGTCCATCCCGCGGCTGCGCCGCTATGCGCGCTCGCTGGCCTTCGATGCGGCCCTGGCCGACGACCTGACGCAGCAGACGCTGGAGCGCGCGCTCACGCGCTGGCGCCAGTTCGACGCACAGCGCGACATCCTCGTCTGGCTGCTCTCGATCGCCCACAACGCCCACCTCGACACGCTGCGGCGCGATGCGCGCATGACCTTCGCCGACCCCGCCGAGATGGAGCGCGTGCAGGACCAGGCCGGGGGCCACGCCGGCACCGACGTGGGCTTGCGCCTGGACCTGCAGGCGGCGCTCGCGCGGCTGGCACCGGAGCAGCGCGAGCCGCTGCTGCTGGTGTGCGTGGAGCAGCTCAGCTACGCCGAGGTGGCCGAGGTCATGCACATCCCGGTGGGCACGGTGATGTCGCGCGTGTGCCGCGCGCGCGCCGCGCTGCGCCGTTTCCTCGAGGGCCTCGAGCCTGCAGCCGCGCCCACGCTGCGCAGGGTGGTCTGAAGATGCCGAACGAACGCGTCACGGACGAAGAACTCAGCGCCTGGGTCGACGGCGAGCTGCCCGCGGTGGAACGGCCGCGCATCGAGGCCTGGCTGCGCGAGCACCCCGAGGACGCCGCGCGCACGCGCCAGTGGGCCGCCGACCGCGACATGCTGCGTGCGCGCCTGGGCCCCGTCGTCGACGAACCCGTGCCCGGGCCGCTGCGCGCCGCGGTGTGGCGCGGCGCCGGCCAGCCGCGCTGGGCCATGGCCGCCGCCGCGGCCGGGCTGCTGCTGCTCGGCGGCGTGGCCGGCGGCGGCGCCATGTGGCAATGGCAACAGGAGCGCCCCGCGCGGGTGGCCGGCGCCGCGCCGCAGGGATGGGTGCAGCGTGCCGCCTTCGCCCACGCCGTGTACGTGCCCGAGCCGCGCCACGCCGTCGAAGTGCGCGCCCAGGAAGAGCACCTGGCACGCTGGCTCACGCGGCGCATCGACACGTCGGTGACACTCTTCGACCTGCACGCGCAGGGCTTCGAGCTTGTCGGCGGCCGCCTGCTCCCGGACGGCGCGGGCAAGAGTGCCCAGCTCATGTACCAGGATGCCCAGGGCTTGCGCGTGACGGTCTACCTGCGCAAGCCGGAAAAGAACGTGGACGCCGCTTTCCGCTTCGAACGCCAGGGCGAGCTCGGCCTGTTCTACTGGATCGAAGAAGACTGTGCCTACGCCCTCGTCGGCGCGCTGCCGCGCGAGACGCTGCTCAGGCTGGCGCAGGCGATCTACGAGCAGCGCGAAGTGGCGACGGCGGGAACGGCCTCGGGCCCGCGCTGAGCTCC
>DYOR01000192.1:0-1075 GCA_020720385.1 Rubrivivax sp. | reverse complement strand
CGGGCCCGCGCTGAGCTCCTTGGGCCGCGGGCCCGCGGCCGGGCGCGGGGCGCTTCCTACAAAGCCGGGTGCCCGATTCGCCCACGACGACCCGCGCTTCGCGGCTGCGCGCGCTGCACCGCCTGGCGATGATCCTGTCCGCGGGCATCGCGCTGATCTGGACCGACCAGGCGCAGGGCGGTGGCTGGACCTGGCCCGAGGTCTACCGCCTGATGGCCTTGCTCATGGTGGTGGCGGCGGCGCTCTCGGCGCTCGTCCTGCCGCGGCTGCCGCGCCCCGCGGCGGCGCCTGCACCCGCCAGCCACGACCTGCGCGGTTTTCTCGCCGTGCTCGCCGCCGTCGCCGTGGGCGTGGTCTCGAGCGAGCGTTTCGGCGGCGCGCTCGCGCAGGCCTTGCTCGGCCCCTGGCTCGCGCAAGGCCGCCTGAGCGCGACGCTGCAGCAACGCTGGGTGGACCTGCTGGCGCTGCTGCTGGGCATCGCCTTCACCCTGCCGCTTGCCGCCTGGGCGGCGCGCTCGTCGGCGGGGCGCTCATGCTGCGCCTGGGGCTGTGGCGCTCGCTCATGCTCTTTGGCGTGCTGCAGCTGGTGAGCAACGTGGGCTTCTGGTGGCTCGCCGTGGCCGGCAAGGGCGTGCTGCCGGGCACCACCATCCCGGCCTTCGACTGGGGCTTCGTCAGGCTCGCCGCGCCCACCCCGGTGGACGGCGGGCTGCTCATGGTGGTGGCCTTCGAGAACCTCAGCGGCGGCATGGGCACGGCCGCCTTCGTCGCCTTCATGATGAGCCTGTGCCAGCGGCGCTTCACCGCCACGCAGTACGCGCTGCTCAGCGCCTTCGCCTCGGTCGGTCGGGTGTGGGTGGGGCCGCTGGCCGGGGTGCTCGCCGAAAGCATCGGCTGGCCGTCGTTCTTCATCCTCAGCATGGTCCTGGCGGCACCCGCGCTGGCGCTGCTGTGGTGGCTGCGCGCAAGCGTGCGCGCGCTGGACGTCGACCCGGCCCGCCGGGGCGGCGACGCGCCTGACTAGAATTTGCCGGAACTGCGCGGCCTTGGCCGCGGTCTGAAGCCCTTATGTCCA
>DYOR01000048.1 GCA_020720385.1 Rubrivivax sp. | reverse complement strand
AGGGGGATGAGGAAACTTCGGAGCGGCCGTGCGTTTCCTCATGAGCCTACTTGGCCAGCAGCCGGTTCACCGCCTGCACGTCCGCCTCGCCCAGCTGGCCCGAGGCCTGGCGCAGCTTCAACCCGCCGAGCAGCACGTCGTAGCGCGCCTTGGCCAGGTCGCGCTGCGTCGAGTAGAGCTGGGTCTGCGCGTTGAGCACGTCGAGGTTCACGCGCACGCCCACCTTGTAGCCCAGTTGCGTGGCTTCCAGGGCGAGCTTGGACGATGACTCCGCCGCCTCGAGCGCACCCACCTGGGCCCGGCCGGACTGCACGCCGAAGTAGGCCACCCGGGTGCCCTGCGTCACCGCGCGGCGCGCGGCTTCGAGGTCGTTGCGCGACTTCTCTTCCAGCGCCAGCGTTTCCTTGATGCGGTTCTGCGTCGCGCCGCCGGTGTACAGCGGCCAGGTCATCTGCACGCCCAGGCTGGCCACCGTGGTGGTGCCGGCGCTGCGCGAGAAATCGGGCAGGCTGCCGCGCGCATCCGAGCCCGCGAGCGAGGCCACCGCGTCCACCGTGGGCAGGTCGCCGGCACGCGCCTTGGCGGTCTCGAGCCGGGCCACCTCCAGACCGACGCGCGCGCGGCGCACGCTGGGGTGCTGCTGGTCGGCCACGGTGACCCACTCTTCGGCGTTGGCCGGGATCACCGGGGGCAGCACCACGGGCACGAGCAGCGGCTTGGGCTGCACGCTGCTGCGGCCGACGAGGGTATCGAGCGCGATGCGCTTGGTGCGCAGGTCGTTTTCGGCGGCCAGTTCGCTGGCCGTGTCCAGGTCGTAGCGCGCCTGCGCTTCGCGCGTGTCGGTGATGGTGGCGGTGCCGACCTCGAAATTGCGCTTGGCCGAGGCCAGCTGCTCGGCGGTGGCCGCCTTCTTGGCGCGCGTGGTGGCCAGCGTGTCCTGCGCCGCAAGCACATCGAAATAGGCCTGCGCCACGCGCAGCACCAGGTCCTGCTCGGCGCTGTCGAGGTCGGCCTGCGCAGCCACCAGGCTCTTGCGCGCCTGCTCGATGGTGGCGTTGTTGGCGCGGTTGAAGAGCGCGTACTTGCCGTTCAGGCTGGCGGCCAGCGTGTTCGTGCCCTTCGCGCCGATGTTCGGCGGGTCCGTCTGCGAGGTGCTCGCCGAGGCCTGCGCGGCCAGCGAGGGACGCGCCAGGGCGTCGCTTTGCGCCGCGCGGTACTCCGCCGACTGCGCGTTGGCCTTGGCCGCCAGGTAGGTGGCATCGAAGCCACGGGCGGCTTCGTAGAGCTCCTGCAGGCTTTGCGCGAAGCTCGAGCCAGGCAGGGCGAGCAGCGCGGCGGCCAGGGCGGCCAGGGCGGGGCGGGGCCGGCGGGTGGAGTTCGAACGCATGGCAGTTCCTTGTGTGTTCATGGGCGCGGCGTGGCAGGGCCTGCGACTGTCGGCCCGGCGCCGAGCGGGCCGGCGAGGTTATAGATCGGGTCACGGCCTGCATGCCGCAGGGATGCGACGACTTGCAGGCCGTGGGGGCCCTGCGGACGCTGGGGTGCGACAGGCTGCATGGTGCTCAGAAGCGAAAACGCGAAGGCTCGGGGAAGCCCTCGAGCCGCCGCGTCACGGTGTCGAAGAGGTGGCGCTCGGACCAGGCGTCCGGTCCGGCCCGCGTGTACAGGCGCGCCTGCATCACCGGCTCCTGGCCGACCACGGCGCACAGGCGGCCACCGGGCTTGAGCTGTTCGAGCAGCGCGCGCGGCACCTCGGCCACCGAACCCGAGAGCACGATGACGTCGAACGGCGCCTGGGCGGGCAGGCCGCGTGCGCCCTCGGCCGCGCTCACCTCCAGCACCTGTGCATTCACCACGCCGGCGCGGCGCAGGTTCTCGCGCGCACGGCGTGCCAGTTCCGCGCGGCACTCCAGCGAGAAGACCTGCTGCGCGCGGTGCGCGAGCAGAGCAGCCATGAAGCCCGAGCCGGTGCCGATCTCGAGCACCTTCTCGTGGCGCTGCACCTGCAGTTCCTGCAGCAACCGCGCCTCGACCTTGGGCTCGAGCATGCACGGGCCGGATGCGCCGTCCGCGTGCAGCAGGGGCACCTGGGTGTCGACGAAAGCCAGCGCGCGCAGGCCCGCGGGCACGAAGTCCTCGCGCCGCACCGTGGCGAGCAGCGCAAGCACGGCCGGATCCAGCACCTCCCAGGGGCGGATCTGTTGCTCGATCATGTTGAAGCGCGCGTTCTCGGTGTCCATCTCGTATACCGTGCAGGGTATCAGAATGCGGATCGCCGCGATTCTATGGGTTCATCGCCGGCGGCCGGGCCGGTGCGCCGCCAGCGGCGCCGCGCCCAGTTTCCCAGGTCGTCGAGCCAGCAGTAGACCACCGGCACCACCACCAGGGTGAGCAGCGAGGAGGTGATCACCCCGCCGATCACCGCCTGGCCCATGGGGGCGCGTTGCTCCGCGCCCTCGCTCAGCGCAAAGGCCAGCGGCACCATGCCGAAGATCATCGCCAGCGTGGTCATGAGGATAGGCCGCAGGCGCACCCGGGCGGCCTCCAGCAGGGCGGCCGTGCGCTCCAGGCCGGGCCGGTGCACGCCGTCGGCGCCGGTGCTGCCCTCGCGCGCGCGGATGGCGAAGTCCACGAGGAGGATCGCGTTCTTCGTCACCAGCCCCATGAGCATGACGATGCCGATGACGGAGAACATGTTCAGCGTCGAGCCGAAGGCGAGCAGCGCGCCGACGACACCGATGAGGGTGAGCGGCAGCGCGCTCATCAGCGCCAGCGGCTGCAGGAAGCTCCTGAACTGGCTCGCCAGGATCATGTAGATGAAGACCACCGCCAGGGCGAGCGCGCCGGCGGCGTAGCTGAACGATTCCTGCATGTTCTTCGTCGAGCCGCCGAAACTGTAGCGGTAGCCGGGCGGCCAGGCGATGGCGTCGAGCACCGCGCGGATGTCGGTGGTGACCTCGCCGGCGCTGCGCCCCAACGGGTTGGCGTCGATCTGGATCTCGCGGTTCAGGTCGCGGCGGTTGATCTGGTTCGGCCCGGTGGCCGCGCGCACCTCGGCCACCTGCGACAGGCGCACCACGCGCGCCGTGCCGTCGGCGTTGTTGCCCAGCACCAGCGGCAGCTGGGCCAGGCGGTCCAGGCTGTTGCGCTCTTCGGGGGCCAGGCTCAGCCGCAGGTCGTAGTTCTCGCCGTCGGCGGCGCGCCAGTTGCCCACCGAGACGCCGGCCACCAGCGTGCGCAGGTTGCTGGCCAGGGTGGCGACGTTGAGCCCCAGGTCGGCCGCAGCGTCGCGCTTGACGTCCACGGCCACGGTGGGCTTGTCGGGCTTGAGCGTGCTGTCCAGGTCGACCAGGCCGGGGATGCGCACGAGCCGCGCGGTGATCTGGCGTGACAGGCGTTCGAGCTCGCCCAGGTCCGCGCCCTGCACCGAGAAGGCGATGCTCTTGCTGCCGCCCATATCGAGCACGCCGATGTTCGTCACCGTGATGCCCGGGATGCGCGCCAGGCGTTCGCGCATGGGGGTGACCAGATCGGCCATGCTGCGCTCGCGGTCCTTGCGGTCGTGCAGGCGCACGTAGGTCGAGCCGTAGATCTTGCCCAGCGTGTAGCCGCTGTTGATGGTGGTGACGGTGTGAAGCACCTCGGGCAGCTCGCGCAGCGCGGCGTCGAGCTGCCGCGCGCGCATCTCGGTGAGCTCGAGCGACGAGCCCACCGGGGTGTAGAAGTTGACCTGGGTCTCGGAGAAGTCGGCCTTGGGCACGAACTCCTTGCCCACCGAAAACGCCATCAACGCCAGCGCGACGACGAAGCTGAGCGTGGCGATGAGCACCGTCTTGCCCTGATGCACCAGGCTCCAGGCGAGCACCGCCTGGTACACGCGCCCGAGACTCTCGGTGAGGCGGTCGAAGAGTGCGGTGACGCGGCCCAGGGTCTTGTCGTACCGCGTCACCGGCCGCTCGCCCAGGTGCGAGCCGTGTTGCGCGGCCGGGTCGTGCCAGACGCTGGAGAGCATCGGGTCGAGGGTGAAGCTCACGAACATCGAGATGAGCACCGCGGCGACGATGGTGATGCCGAACTCGTGGAAGAACTTGCCCACGATGCCGCCCATGAAGCCGATGGGCAGGAACACGGCGACGATGGACAGCGTGGTGGCGAGCACCGCCAGGCCGATCTCGTCGGTGCCCTGCAGGGCCGCGTCGTGGGCGCTCTTGCCCATCTGCACGTGGCGCACGATGTTCTCGCGCACGACGATGGCGTCGTCGATGAGCAGGCCCACGCACAGCGACAGCGCCATCAGCGTCACGGTGTTGATGGTGAAGCCGAAGGCGTACATCACGCCGAAGGTGCCGATGAGGGCGATGGGCAGCGTCAGCCCGGTGATCACCGTGCTGCGCCAGGAGTTGAGAAAGAGGAAGACGATGAGCACGGTGAGCGCCGCACCCTCGAGCAGCGTGCGCCGCACGTTGTCCACCGAGACGCGGATGGCGCGCGAGTTGTCGCGGTTGACCTCGGTGCTCATGTTCTTGGGCAGCACCGCCTGCGCTTCGGCCAGGGCACGCTGCAGTCCGTCGACCACGGCGATGGTGTTCTCGCCCTGGCTCTTCTGCACCGACAGCAGCACCGTGCGTTGCCCGTTGTACAGCGCCAGGCTCTCGATTTCCTGCGGGCCGTCGACCACCTCGGCCACCTGCCACAGCCGCACCACGCTGGCGCTGCCCGAGCCCGCGGCCAGCGGCGCCTTGCGCGCAACGACGATGTCGCGGAAGTCGCGCGGCGTCTTCAGGCGCGCGTTGATCTGCAGCACGCGGTCCTGTTCGCGCGAGCGGATGCTGCCCAGGGGCAGCTCCTGGTTCTCGCTCCTCAGCGCCGCGGCCACCTGCTCGGTGCTCACGCCCAGCGCCTCCATGTCCCGCGGGCGCAGGTAGACGTTGACCTGCCGGTCGACGCCGCCGACGATGCTCACCGCGCCCACGCCGCGCACGTTCTCGAGGCGCTTTTGCAGCACCTGCCGCGCCCAGGTGGTGAGCTCCTGCGCGCCGGTGCGCCCGTCCGTGGCGAGCACGGCGACGTTGAACACCGGCTGCGCGGCCGGGTCGAAGCGCGAGATGCGCGGCTCCTTGACTTCGTCGCGCAGCAGGGGGCGGATCAGCGCCACCTTCTCGCGCACGTCGTCGGCCGCCTTGCGCCCGTCGATGTCGAGGTTGAACTCGATCACCACCACCGCCGAGCCCTCGTAGGAACGCGAGTACAGCGAGTTGATGCCGGCCACGGTGTTCACGGCTTCCTCGATCCTCTTCGTCACCTCGGCCTCGACGATCTCGGGGCTGGCGCCGGGGTAGTCGATGCTCACCACCACCGTGGGCAGGTCGACGTTGGGGAATTGGTCCAGCGACAGGCGTTGGTAGCTGAACAGGCCGAGCACGACGAAGGCCAGCATGACCATCACGGCCATCACCGGGTTGGCGATCGAGACGCGCGTGAACCACATGGCGCGGCCGCCTCAGCGGGGCGGGGCACTGCCCGGCGCCGCGGCCGGCGCGAGCACCAGGCGCGTGCCTGCGCCGAGCGCGCCCACCGTGGCGCGCAACACGGTGGCCCCTTCGCTCAGACCCGCCGTGATCTCGACCGCGCCTTCGCGCACGCCGTCGATCTGCGCTTCGCCGCGCGCGCCCGTGCTCACCGCACGCGGCATGGCCTTGCCGTCCTCCAGCGCCAGCACGTAGGGGCGCGCCTGGTCGCTGCGCAGGGCCGACAGCGGCACCACCAGGGCGCTGTCGCGCTGCAGCTCGATCGCGGCACGGGCGAAGAGCCCCTGGCGCAGCCCCGTCACGGGGTCGAGCTCGAGGTAGGCCATCACCGAGCGCGTGCCCGTCTGCGCGGCCGGGTTGATGCGCGCCACGCGCGCCGCCACGGGCTCGGCCAGGCCGTCGATGCGCACCTGCGCCGCCTGCCCGACGCGCAGGGCGAGCACGTCCTGCGGGGCCACGGCGGCCTCGAGCTCGAGGCGCGAGAGGTCGACGATCTCGAGCAGGCGCGCATCGACGGCCACGCGTTCGCCGGGCTGCACCAGGCGCTGCGCGACCAGGCCGGCGATCGGTGCGCGCAGTTCGCTGTCGCGCACCGCCTTGCGCGCCAGCTCGGTGGCGGCTTGCGCGGCCTGCAGCGACGCCGCGGCGCCGGCGGCGGTGCTCGCCGCGGTGTCCAGCGCATGGCGCGAGATGAAGCCCTGCGCCACGAGGGCCTGGTTGTTGGCGAGCGTGCGCCGGGCGATGTCGAGCTGGGCCTGCGCCGCGGCGGCCTGGTCCTGCGCCTGGCGCAGCCGCCAGTTGAATTCGGTGGCATCCAGGTGGCCGACGAGCTGGCCCGAGCGCACGCGCTCGCCTTCGCGCACGGTGAGGGCCTGGACCTCGGCGGCGACCTTGGCCTTGAGCACGGCGCTGCGCACCGCCTTGAGCCCGCCGGAGACCTCGAGCACGCGCACCAGCTCGCTGCGCTGCGCCTTCACCACGTCGGCCGCGGCCAGTTCGATGGCCTGCGCCGCCGGTGCGGTGGCCGCTTCCTTGCCCTTGCGCGCGCTCAGGCCACGTGCCAAGAGCAGCCCGGCCGCGAGCAGCACCAGCAGGGCGACGATCCACAGGCGGGCGCGGCGGCTCATCGGCGGCCTCTCGGGGGTTTCGGGGTTTTCTGGGGTTTCGGCGGGGTGGGTGGACGCGGGCGTGTCCGCGCCTTCGGGGCGTCCGGCGCGCGCACCAGCAGGCCGTGCAGCACCAGGTCGAGGTGGGCCTGCAGCACGCGTTCGGGGTCGACGTCGATGGCGCCGCGCACCGGGCACGCACCGAAGGAATGGCGGTGCAAGGCCATGAAGATGATCGGCGCCATCAGCGCGTGCGCCACCTCGTGCAGCGGCACGGGCCGGAACTCGCCGCGGTCGATGCCGCGCTGCACGCAGGCGCACAGGAGGCGGTCTCCGGGGAGGATGACTTCGTCGGCGTAGAACTGCGCCAGTTCGGGGAAGTTGCGCACTTCGGCGAGCACGATCTTGTGGATCCCGGTGGCGGCGGTCTCGCCCACGCGCTTCCAGTACATGCCCAGCAGTTCGGCGAGCAAGGCCGAGCTCGAGCCTTCGTAGGCCCCGGCGAGCTCCTGTCCGCGGGCGATGAGCGCCGAGAGGTTCTGGCGCACCACCGCCTTGAAGAGCTCTTCCTTGCTCGGGTAGTAGAGGTACAGCGTGCCCTTGGAGACGCCGGCGCGGTGCGCCACTTCCTCTATGCGCGTGGCGGCGAAGCCCTTTTCCACGAACAGGGCCAGCGCCGCGGCCAGCAGTTCCTGCGGTCGGGCCTCCTTGCGGCGCTGGCGTGCCGGGTGCTCGGTGGAGGCGATCGCGGGGCTCCTGTCTAATGACTGACCAGTCAGTAATACTAGGCTACGGGGTCGCCGCGGTCAAGGACGGCGCGGCGACGTGGCCGGCACGTGCCGTCGCGCCCGCCGCGCCCGCCGCATGCGCCGATATCATTCGCCGCTTCCCTGCCTGCCCGGAGCCCGTCTCGTGGACCTCATCCTGCTCGTCAAGGCCGCCGTCATGGGCGTGGTGGAGGGGCTCACCGAGTTTCTGCCCGTGTCCTCCACGGGGCACCTCATCCTGGCGGGCGCGCTGATGAACTTCAACGACGAGCGCGGCAAGCTCTTCGAGATCGTCATCCAGTCTGCCGCCATCCTCGCCGTGGTGTGGGAGTTCCGCGCGCGCATCGCTGCCACGCTCGCCGGCGCCGCCAGCGACCCCAAGGCGCGCCGCCTGCTCCTCAACGTGGCCATCGCCTTCCTGCCGCTGGCACTGCTCGGCTTGCTCTTGGGCAAGGCGCTCAAGGCGCACCTCTTCAACGCGCCCACGGTGGCCGCCACCTTCATCCTCGGGGCCTTCGTCATCCTCTGGGCCGAGCGCCGCCAGCACCGCGTGCGCGTGGCCCACGTCGACGAGATGACGGCGCTGGATGCGCTCAAGGTGGGCATCGCGCAGGCCTTCGCCCTCATCCCCGGCACGAGCCGCTCGGGGGCCACGATCATCGGCGGCATGCTCTTCGGCCTGAGCCGCCAGGTGGCCACCGAATTCACCTTCTACCTGGCCATCCCCACGCTGGCCGTCGCCGGCGCCTATTCCATGTACAAGGAGCGCGCGCTGCTCACGGCGGGCGACCTGGGGATGTGGTCGGTGGGCATGGTCTTTTCCTTCGTCTCGGCCTTCCTGTGCGTGCGCTGGCTGCTGCGCTACATCGCCACGCACAGCTTCGTGCCCTTTGCCTGGTACCGCATCGCCTTCGGCGTGATCGTCCTCGGGACGTGGTGGTCCGGGCTGGTCAACTGGACCGACTGAAAAGCAGGTCCCACACGCCGTGGCCCAGGGCCAGGCCGCGCTGCTCGAACTTCGTCAGCGGCCGCCACGGCGGGCGCGTGGCGTAGCCCGTGGCGGTGTTGACCAGCGCGGGCTCGGCCGCCAGCACCTGCAGCATCTGCTCGGCATAGGGTTGCCAGTCGGTGGCGCAATGCAGGTAGCCGCCGCGCGCCAGGCGCGAAGCGAGCAGGGCGACGAACGCCGGCTGGACGAGCCGGCGCTTGTGGTGGCGCTTCTTCGGCCAGGGATCGGGGAACCACAGGTGCACGCCGGCCAGGCAGCCCGGCGCGAGCATGTGCTGCAGCACCTCGACGGCGTCGTGCTGCACGATGCGCAGGTTGCTCAGGCCCTGCGCCTGGATGCGCTGCAGCAGCGCGCCCACGCCGGGCGGGTGGACCTCGATGCCCAGGTAGTCGGTGTCCGGGTGCGCTGCGGCCACGGCGGCGGTGGCGTCGCCCATGCCGAAGCCGATCTCGAGCACGCGCGGCGCGTGCCGGCCGAAGGTGGCGTCCAGGTCCAGCGGCGCGGCGGCGCAGGGCAGCACGTAGCGCGGCCCGAGTTCGGCCAGCGCGCGCACCTGCCCGCTGCCCATGCGCCCGGCGCGCAACACGAAGCTGCGGATGGGCCGTGGCCCGCGCGGGGCGCGTGGCGCGTCCCCCGCGTCGAGCGCGTCGAGCGCGTGGTGGGATTCCGCGGGAGCGCCGGGGTCCCCGGGCCCGCTGGGGTCCCGGGGAGTGCTGGGGTCGGCTGCGGCGTTCATGGGCGGGGGATTCTGCCCTGAGCCTGGAGCGGCGGCCTGCGTCTGCGACAGGCCCGCCGAGTTGAAGGGGAGAGGAGCTGATTTCCAGAGTAAATTCAAAATTCAAGCTCGATCTTCGGACAGCGATATCCGAACCATGCACGGCTCCTTGGTGATCATGGGCGTGGCCGGTTGCGGCAAGTCCAGCCTCGCACGCGCGGTGGCTGCCGGCGAGGCCATGGAGGTCATCGAAGGCGACGACTTCCACAGCGCCGGGAGCCGCCAGAAGATGCGCGCCGGCATTGCCCTGACCGACGTCGACCGCCAGGGCTGGCTCGAGCGACTGGCGCAGGCCTTGCGCGAGCGCCCCGCCGGCGTGGTGCTCGCCTGCTCGGCATTGCGCCGGCGCTACCGTGAGCAGTTGCGCGCAGCCGCACCGGGGCTGCGCTTCGTCTTCCTCGACATCTCGCGCGCCGAGGCCGGTGCGCGCATCGCCGCGCGTGCGGACCACTTCTTCTCGCCCAGCCTCGTCGACAGCCAGTTCGAAACGCTGGAGTCCCCCGTGGGCGAGAGCGGCGTGCTGCGCGTGAGCGCCACCGATCCGGTACCGATGCTGCAGGCGCAGGTCTCGGCCTGGTGGCATGCCCAGGACGCCGTTTGAAGACCGATCCCGGACCCTGCCGCTTCGCGCACGGCGCGGACCCTCGATGTCAGCCTGCCCGGCAAGCGCCCCGGGGGCTGGCCCACGACGTCTTCTGCCGGGCATGCTGGTGCTCCTGGTCCTAGGTATGGAACTGGCGCCGGCGCTCCAATCCCGTGACTGTCGGATGGTTTTACATCCCTACCGGGCGCATGGCAGATGTGCGACGCAAGCCTTTGATTCGACGGGAGTATTTTTTTTTGGGCTTGATTCGTGCATGGTTATTCGCCGTTTGACAAACAACCACAAGGACCACCCATGCTGAAGTCTCTCTCCCGCATCGCCAGCGTTGCCGTACTCGCCGCGGCCTGTGCCAGTGCCCAGGCCACCGTGGTCTTCTCGACGCCGAGCCTGACGGGCGACGTGGTGGTCACCGGTTTCGCCGACGGCACGCCCGGTACCTTTGGCGCCGCCTTTACCAATCTCCTTGGCACGGTCCACGCTGTCGCCCTGCCCGACGGGGACTACGCCGTGAGCGGCAAGGGTGTCGCCCGCGTCAACGGGGTCGAGGTCTTCAATATCGCGAACTACCAGCCCCTGTACACCGGCTTCCTGGGTTCCACCGGCCTGACTCCCGGCGCGTACGACTTCGCCTTCGGGGCGCCCATCGGCGTCAATGTTCCGTTCGCGTTCAGCATCAACTACGACGGCGACGCCAGTGCGCAAGTGATGGCGGGGCTGGCGGCCTTGGGCTTCCCCTTCGTCAACCCCGACGGGGCCGGTACCCTGGCCATCTCCGGTACCTTCGGCGCGGACGGTACGTCGGCCACGGTGTCGTTTACCGAGTCCAACCTCACGTGGGCTGGATTTGGCGCCATGCTGTGGATGGCGGATGGCGGGCTGCAAAGCAACAACAGCCTCACCGCACGCTTCGAACTGAGGGACATTTCGGTGACCGCCGTGCCGGAACCCGGCTCGCTGGCCCTCGTCGGTCTGAGCCTGCTGGGCCTGGCTGCGACCCGCCGGCGCCGCTGAACCCCGCGCGCGCCCTTGCCCGCCCAAGCCCCCGCCCCGCGGGGGCTTGTTGCATCCGGGGCCAAGCTAGAATTCGCCGCCAGCGCGGGTGTAGTTCAATGGCAGAACGGCAGCTTCCCAAGCTTCATACGAGGGTTCGATTCCCTTCACCCGCTCCACTTCATGCCAGGGCCCACGCGGGCCCTGGGTCGTTTCAGGACCCCCACGAGGCGGTTCGAACCCCGAACCCGGCGCCGGCACGCTTGCGGCATGATGCGGCCATGAGCGCGCCGGGCCGCTCCCAAGCGCTCATCCCGGAGTGCGCAGCACGGAGGGTAGTCCAGTGAACGCGCCACCTCTTTCGGTGTTGCTTGTCGATGCCCGCGAAGGCGACGGGCCGGCCCTGGACGGGGCGGGCTGGCTGCTGACCCACGCCCGCAGTGCCAGCGCTGCGCGGCAACACGATGCCGTGCTCTGGTTCGCACCCGATCGCGCCGCCCTGGCCCGGCTCGGAGAGCAGGCCGGGTTGGCGCAGGCGGCCTTCGACAGTGCCGTGGTGGTGGTCGCGGGCGAGGCCGACGACGAAATCGAGGCCGGCCTGCTGCGCCTGGGCGTGCAGGCCATCGTCGTCGGCAGCGAGGCCGCAGCGTGGCGGCGCGCGGTGCGCCACGCCGTGCTGCGCAAGCAGGTCGAACGCGGCGCGCGCACGGCCTACGCCACCGACCTGGCCACGGGGCTGCCGCACGAGGCGCAGCTGCTCGAACACATGACGCAGTTGCTGGCCCTGCGCGAACGCGAGCCCGCGCCGATGGCGCTCATCGTGCTGCGCGTGGAGGGCTACGCCGCGGCCGCGGCGCGCCTGGGCAGCGAAGCCGCCAACGTCCTGCGCCGCAAGGTCGCGGTGCGCCTGCGCGGCGGCCTGCGCGCGAGCGACGTGGTGGCGGCAGTCGGCCCGCACGCCTTTGCCGTGCTGCTTGGGCACCTGGAAGCGCGCGGCGACGGCGAGCGCGTCGCCGCCAAGCTCGTGCGTGCCCTGCAGCCGCCACTCATCGTCGCCGGCCAGCCCTGCACGGTGGCGGTGGCGGTGGGCCTGGCGCTGTACCCCGAGCACGGCAAGGACGCGCTGGCGCTGCTGCAGCGTGCCAGCGCCCAGGCGGGGTCGCTGGCCACGCCGGGCGCCGACGCCGGCGCGCGCAGCGAACGCCCGCCGGGCGCTGCCGCCAACGACCGCCGCCGTTGAGTCGCCCGCCGGGGCTGGCCTGCACCGGGCCCGGCGCCCGCGCAGGCCCGAACCCGCCGTGGCGCGAGCCGCGGCGCCGCTGGCGGTCCTCAGCCGATGAGGACGTTGACGATGGCGTTGCCTATGCCCATCAGCGCCGCGCCCGAGATGAGCCCGGCGCAGATCGGCTCGCAGCCCTGGACCCAGATCTCGTGCGCCCGCGTCCCCGGTTTCTTGTGGCGCAGGCCCATGAGCCAGAAGAGCAGCGCACCGGCGAACATCGCCAGCGTCGATTCCGGTGGCAGCACCACGCCCAGGCCGATGGACACCGCCGAGAGCGGGAAGCGGCCCTTCGTGGCGACGCGCGCGAGCTCGATGGCCACCGCCGCCAGTGCCGCCACCCCCATCGCCAGCAGCGCCGAGAGGGGCAGACCCTGCAGGCCCTTGGCGATGATCTCGGCCACGCCCTTCCACTGCAGCGCCGCGGGCATGGCGAACTGCTCGGTGACCAGCGTCGAGGTCGAGCGCACGCCGTTGGCGTCGGCCGGCAGGAAGAGCAGGAAGTACAGCGGCACGCAGGCCGCCACGCCGGCGACGATGCCGATGACGTGGCCCACGGCCTGCTGGCGCGGCTTGCCGCCGAGCATGTAGCCGGGCTTGATGTCCGAGAGCAGGTTCGCCGCGTTGGAGGCGATCTCCGCCGTCATGCCCGCGGGCAGCAGGTTGCTGGCCGGGTTGCTGCGGTCGATCGCGCCCATCGTGAACTGGGTGATCTTGGCCAGCGAGCCGGTGGGCGTCCACGAGGTCAGCGCCATCGAGTTGGTGCAGATCACCGTGAGCACGAAGATCAGCGGCAGGCACACCAGGGCGAGCAGCATGGGCACGCCGAAGAAGGCGTGGGTGATGTAGGCGCCGAGCAGGCTCAGGATGGGCACGCCGACGTACGACACCCACAGCGGCAGTTCGATGTGCGCGAGCACGTCCGAACCGGTGGACGCCGCCTTGCGCCCGAAGACCGACCTGAAGGCCGAGGTGAAGAGCTCGGGCTTGGCCGCCAGGCTCACCAGCGAGCCCGCCACCATCATCGCCACGCCCCACCAGATCGACCATTGGTTGACGATCTCGGCGCGCGAGATCGGGATCACCGCCCCGCTGGGCGCCACGCGCGGCACGATGTCGCCGAGCTGGATCATCAGCGGCGCGAGGATGGCGAAGTTGACGAAGGCGCCGAGCAGGCAGCTGGTGGCCACGGCGATGCCCATCAGCCCGCCCACGCCGAGCATGGCCGCGTCCAGCGTCAGGCGCAGGCCGAGCACGCGCACGTCGGTGCCCAGGATCTTCGGCATCCAGGCGTCGGCCTTGGCGGCGAACTGGTAGTAGTAGGTGTCCAGGCGCTCGTGGATGGTCCAGGGCTCCTTCAGGCCTGCCCAGCGGTCCATGCGCAGCAGCTTGAACTGCACCAGCTTCATCCAGCCGTCGCTCACCAGCGCCTGCCACAGCCCCGTGCCCAGCGCCGTGTAGCCCAGCAGCCGGGCCTTGAACATGCCTGCGCCGGCCGCGCCCGTGTACAAAGCGTCGAGGACCACGCCGCTGGCGCGGCCCTCGGGGAAGGGGAGTTGCTCGTCGTTGATGAAGCGCCTCTTCATCGGGAAGGCCACGAGCACGCCGATGCAGGCGATGACGATGAGCCAGACCATCATCTGCCACCAGGGAATGATGACCCCGGTGACGAGCATGTACGCCGCCAGGCTGGAGATGAGCGGCTGCGTCATGTAGCCCGCCGCGGTGGCGATGGACTGCGTGCAGTTGTTCTCCAGGATGGTCATGTCGGCGCCCAGCCCGGCGCCGTGCAGCAGGCGGAAGAAGGCGAAGGCCAGGATCACCGAGGTCAGGCCCACGCCGATGCCGATGCCCGTCTTGGCGCCGATGTACAGCGAGGTGGCGGCCAGGATGCCGCCGAGGACGAAGCCGGTGAGCCCCGAGCGCAGCGTGAGCTGCGGCATGTCGCCGCGGAAGACGTTGCTGAACCACCACTCGTCCTTTTGCGCGCGGGTCCAGTCGCGGGTCTGTTCTTCGGTGAGTTGGAGCAGGGCCATGGTGAGCGTGCAGGCTTGTCGAAGCGCTGCATTGTCACCGCGGGCAGGGCCCGCGCCGCGAGGTGCCGCCTCCTACAATCGGCGCGCCTCGCCGGCGGCCGCGCGCGGCCGCACCTGCCTCACCGAAAGCACGGGATGAAAGCCTCAGAGATCCGCTCCACCTTCCTCGAGTTCTTCGCGTCCAAGGGGCACACCGTGGTCGCTTCCAGCCCGGTGGTTCCGGGCGACGACCCGACGCTGCTCTTCACCAACGCCGGGATGAACCAGTTCAAGGATGTCTTCCTGGGCTTCGACAAGCGCTCGTACTCGCGCGCCGCGACGAGCCAGAAGTGCATCCGCGCCGGCGGCAAGCACAACGACCTGGACAACGTGGGCTACACCGCGCGCCACCACACCTTCTTCGAGATGCTGGGCAACTTCAGCTTCGGCGACTACTTCAAGAAGGACGCCATTGCCTACGCCTGGGAACTGCTCACGGTGCACTTCAAGCTGCCCGCCGACAAGCTCTGGGCCACCGTCTACGCCGAGGACGACGAGGCCTACGACATCTGGCGCGAGGACATCGGCCTGCCCGCCGAGCGCATCGTGCGCATCGGCGACAACAAGGGCGGCCGCTACATGAGCGACAACTTCTGGATGATGGGCGACACCGGCCCCTGCGGCCCGTGCAGCGAGATCTTCTACGACCATGGCCCGGAGGTCGCCGGCGGCCCGCCGGGGTCGCCCGAGCAGGACGGCGACCGCTACATCGAGATCTGGAACAACGTCTTCATGCAGTTCAACCGCAGCGAAGACGGCGTGATGCACCGCCTGCCCAAGCCCAGTGTCGACACCGGCATGGGCCTGGAACGGCTCGCGGCGGTGCTGCAGCACGTGCACAGCAACTACGAGATCGACCTCTTCGTCAAGCTGCTCGCGGCGGCCAAGAACGCGGTCGATTTCGCCACCGGGCTGGACCACGGCGGCCCGGGCTGCGACGCCGCGTCGCCCTCGCTGAAGGTCATCGCCGACCACATCCGCGCCTGCACCTTCACCGTCGTCGACGGCATCATCCCGGGCAACGAGGGCCGCGGCTACGTGCTGCGCCGCATCGCCCGGCGCGCCATCCGCCACGGCTACAAGCTGGGCGCACGCAAGCCCTTCTTCTACACGCTGGTGGCGCCGTTGGCGGTGGAGATGGGTGAGGCCTATCCCGAGCTGCGGCGCGACATGGCGCGTGCCACCGAGGTGCTCAGGGCCGAGGAGGAGCGCTTCTTCCAGACCATCGCCAACGGCATGGAGATCCTCGAGGCGGCGCTTGCGGGGGGCACGCCGCAGATCGACGGTGCCACGGCCTTCAAGCTGCACGACACCTTCGGCTTTCCGCTGGACCTGACGGCCGATGTGTGCCGCGAGCGCGGCGTGACGGTGGACGAAGCCGGCTTCAACGCCGCCATGAACCACCAGCGCGAACAGGCGCGCGCCTCGGCGAAGTTCAAGATGGCCGCGGGGCTGGATTACAGCGGCGACGCCACGGCCTTCCACGGCTACGAGCACCTGGTGTGCGAGCACAGCCGCGTGGTGGCGATCTACATCGCGGGCACGCCGGTGGCGCGCGCCAAGGCCGGAGACGACGTCGTCATCGTGCTCGACCACACGCCTTTCTACGCCGAGAGCGGCGGCCAGGCGGGGGACACGGGTGAGTTGCGCAACGCGCGCTCGCGTGTCGTCGTCGAGGACACCATCAAGGTCCAGGCGGCGGTGCATGGCCACCAGGGGCGCATCAACGAGGGCGAAGTCGAGGTCGGCGACACCTTCGTCGCCAAGGTCGACGCCGAGCGCCGCGCGCGCACCATGCGCAACCACAGCGTCACGCACCTCATGCACAAGGCGCTGCGCGAAGTGCTGGGTGCGCACGTGCAGCAAAAGGGCTCGCTGGTGAATGCCGAGCGCACGCGCTTCGACTTCGCGCACAACGCGCCGCTGAGCGACGCCCAGGTCGCCCAGATCGAGGCGCTGGTGAATGCCGAGATCCTCGCCAACGCCGCCACCCAGGCACGCGTGTTGCCGATCGAGGAGGCGCAAAAGACGGGCGCGATGATGCTCTTCGGCGAGAAGTACGGCGACGAGGTGCGCGTGCTCGACATCGGCACGAGCCGCGAGCTGTGCGGCGGCACGCACGTGCAGCGCACGGGCGACATCGGCCTGTTCAAGATCGTCGCCGAGAGCGGCATTGCCGCGGGCATCCGGCGCGTCGAGGCCGTCACCGGCGACAACGCCCTGGCTTACGTGCAGCAGCTCGAAGGCACGCTGGGCGCGGTGGCCGGTTCGCTCAAGGTCACGCCGGCCGAGGTGCCAGGGCGCGTCGGGGCGGTGCTCGAACAGCTGCGTGCGCTGGAGAAGGATCTCATCGCGCTGAAGAGCAAGCTCGCGTCGTCGCAGGGCGACGAACTGCTCTCTCAGGCGCTGGACGTGGGCGGCATCAAGGTGCTCGCGGCCACGCTGCAGGGCGCTGACGCCAAGGCGCTGCGCGAGACCATGGACAAGCTCAAGGACAAGCTCAAGAGCGCCGCCATCGTGCTCGCCGCGGTGGAAGGCGGCAAGGTGCAACTGGCCGCCGGCGTCACCGCCGACCTGCTCGCCCGGCCGGGTGCGAAGCTCAGGGCCGGTGAACTGGTCAACTTCGTCGCCCTGCAGGTGGGTGGCAAGGGCGGCGGCAAGCCCGACCTGGCGATGGCCGGCGGCGCCGATGCCGCGGCGCTGCCCGCCGCGCTGGCCTCGGTGGCGGGCTGGGTGGGGCAGCGCCTGTAGACGCCGGCGCAGCGCCCATGCAAAAGGGGCCTGGCGGCCCCTCTTCACGTCGACCCGGGCTCGGCCCGGGATCAGGCGGGCAGGGGTCAGAACTCGTAGCGCAGCGTGGCCTGCAGGGCCCACTGCGACTCGCCGCTGGTCTGGCGCGTGGTGTAGTCCTCCAGGCTGCCCAGGCTGTAGACGTACTTGCCGGAAGCGTCCAGGCCGGCGTAGTTGACGAAGCTGCGGTTGGACGGGAAGCTGATCTCGCTGATGCGGCCCCACTTCTTGTTGAGCAGGTTGCCGAAGTTCAGGATGTCCAGCGTGAACGAGGCCTTGTGGCCCTTCATGAAGCCTGGAATCTCCTGGCTCAGGCGCACGTCGAAGTTGTTCACCCAGGGGGCGTAGTTGTTGTTGCGCCCGACCAGCCCGCCCTTGGCCGAGGCCAGGCCGGGGTTGGCTTCGACGATCTCCCAGAACTTGGCCTCGGCCTGGGCGGCGGTGAGCGTGCTGGTGGCGCGGAAGCTCACGTCGCCGGGCGCTGCGGGGATGTACATCAGGTCGTTGCCGGTGATGCCGTCGCCGTTGAGGTCGTTGAGGTAGGTCCAGCTGTAGGGCTTGCCCTTGCGCCCTTCGTAGAACACGCCCACCGAGGTGCGGTAGTTGGCGACGAAGGCCTTGGACCAGTTCAGGCTGGCGTTGAAGCGGTCGCGCACCAGGTAGTTCGAATTCGACAGGACTTCTTCGTTGGGATTGAAGATGTTGCGGTTGAGCCAGTTGGAATTGGACACCGAGGAGGTCAGCGGGCTCACCTCCTTGGCGCTGGTGCGCGTGTACGCCAGGCTCCAGCCGAAGCCCTCGCTCGTCGGCCGGGTGAGGGACAGGGTGATGGCGTCGCCGCCGCCCTTGCCCGTTTCCTTGGCCAGGAGCACGTTGTTGAAGTTCGGGTTGCTCAGCGCCTTGTTGCGAAACCCCGTGCAGGCGCCGCTGGTGATGCCGGAACCCGTGGCCGTCCAGCAGTTCGCGTCGTAGCCCTGCGGCGTGTAGAACATCTCGCGGCCGTCGGGTCCCAGGCGCGTGGCCGCGCCCAGGTTCAGGTGCTCGTAGTAGATGCCGCTCTTGGTCTTCGTGTGCAGCCACTCGGCGCCGGCCACCAGCTGGCCGACCACCGGCAGGGCGGGCAGCTCGGTTTCGAAGGCCAGGTTGGCCTTCCACACCGAGGGTTGCTCGAGTCCGGGGGAGAGGATGTCGACGTTGGCCGCAGGCGGCGTGCCCAGCAACCCGGGTTGATTGTCCGGGTCGGCGCTGAAGTCAGCTCCGGCGGTGTTGCAGGCGCCGAAGTTGGTGCAGCTCAGCGTGGCCACGGCCATGCCGGTGTTGCTGAAGGGGTTGGACAGCCAGACGTTGGCCGCCGCGCCCTGGAACAGGCCCAGGCCGCCGCGCAACTGCATGCGGCGCTCCTTGCCGCCGAGGTCCCAGTTGAAGCCCAGGCGCGGCTGCAGCAGGTTGTTGCCGTCAAGCGTGGTGGTGTTGTCCATGCCGAAGCCGCCGCTGTTGCGCGTGACCACGTTGCCGACCACGCTGCCGGCCACCAGGGCTTGCGCCACCACGGGGTTGGCGAGCGGCTTGTCGGGGACGTTCTGCTGGTCCACGCGCATGCCCAGCATCAGGCTCAGCGCCGGGCTGAGCTTCCAGTTGTCCTGCACGAACAAACCAGTATTGCCGTAGTTCCAGGTGGCCACCGCGTCGGCCAGCGTGCGCCCAGCCCGCGGCGCCTGCACGCTGTACGAGGAGGGGTTGCCCAGGCGGAAGTTTTCGAGCACGGCGCGCTGCACCGTGGCGGCGTCGGCGGTGGCGCAATTCACCGCGCCGAACGAGTAATTGCCGTTCTCGCAGCGGAACGTGTAGTTGCCGTTGGTGTCCTGCAAGAAGGCGTTGTAGACGTCGTTGCTGGCGTAGTCGGCGCCGAACTTGAATTCGTGCGCGCCACTGGTGTAGGTGGCGCCGAGGTAGGCGTCCAGCGTCTCGGTCGAGAGCACGTTGAAGTGACGGCTGCGCTCGGTGCCGAAGTTCAGGAAGCGCGCATTGGCGTTGGTGCCGGCCGGCGCGTCCGGGGGCAGGGCGCCGTCGAAACGCAGGGCCACCTGCGGCAGGCGCACGCCGTTGATCGGCGTGGGCTGGCTGTCGTAGTTGCGCTGCGAGAGCTTGACCTCGGTGCTCAGGCTGGGCGACCAGTCGGCAAACCACTGCCCGACCACGCTCTCGATCTGCTTGGTCTGGTTGTACCAGTACGAGCTGAGCGACAGGCCGGTGGCCGAGAACCCGACGAGGAAGGGCTCGGTCTGCTCGGTCTTGCTGTAGCGCAGGCTGGCGCGATGCGCGTCGCTGATGTTCCAGTCGAACTTCAGCAGCGTGTCCTTCACCGCGAGCTCCACGCCCGTGGGAACGGCATCCGTGCCGATGTCCACGCCCCAGGTGTCGCGGGCGATGGTGATGGCTTCGTCGATCGCCGACTGCGAGATGCCCACGTTCGTCTGCGCGCTGCCGATCGGCCCGAAGGCAGGGCTGGTGCGCGAGCTCGTGAACTCCTCGTAGCTGCCGAAGAAGAAGAGCTTGTCGGGGATGATCGGGCCGCCAAAGGTGAAGCCCTTGGTGCTTTCGTCGAAGGCGGGCGCGTCGGAATAGGTGTCGGCGGCGCGGTTGTAGCGCTTGCCCACGAGATCGTCGTCGCGCCACACGTAGTACACGCTGCCGTGGAACTCGTTCGTCCCGCTCTTCGTCACGGCGTTGATGTTGGCGCCGGTGTAGCCTTTCTGCGTGACGTCGTAATTGCTCAGGTTGACCTGCACCGACTGGATGGCGTCGATGCTGATCGGCTGCTTGGCCGTGGGCAGGTTGTTGGATTCCAGGCCGAAGGTGTCGTTGGTGGTGACGCCGTCGATGGTGATGCTGTTGTAGCGCGTGTTCTGGCCCGCCGCGGAGATCTCGCCGCGCTCCTTGTCGGTCTGGCTCAGGCGCGGGTCGGTGCGGGCGTAGTCCTGCAGGTTGCGCTGGATGGAGGCAAACGTGGACAGCTCGCGGCTGCCCAGGTTGGTGCCCGCGCCCATGGCGCTGCGGTTGAGGCCGGTGCCCACCCCGCGACCGGTGACGACGATGGTCTGCGTGGGCGCGCCCAGCTGGGCATCGAGGCTGAAGGTCTCGGCCAATTGCAGCAGCACGCCTTCGCGCTTGTCGCTCAGCGCACCCTTGGCGATGGTGATGGTGTAGGGCCCGCCGGCACGCAGGCCGCGCGCGGCGTAGCGGCCTTGCGCGTCGGTGCTCACGCTGTTGGAAGAACCCGAGGCGACGTGCACGATGCTCACCGTGGCGCCCGCCACGGGCTGGCCGTCGGCGCCGGTGACGCTGCCGCCGATGGCGGCTGTCGTGTTCTGCGCCAGCGCCGGTGCCGCCGCCACGACCGCCACGGCCACGGCCACGGCGGTTCTCGAGAATCCCATCCAGTCCTTGTAGTGCATTGCTTCAACCCTCTTGTTGGTTCCCGTCCGGTGACGGAGTTTGTGGTCACACCCACGCGTGCAAGCCCTGTGCCAGACCCTGCACACCGGGTGTTGCCAGTCAGAAATAGTCCGCTTGACGCCGCCGCCGGGCTGTGATGGCGCCCGCGCCGCGAGCCCATGGGCCACGGGGGAGCCGGCCGATCGTGACAGCGCCATTTGGCAGTTCGATGACAGTGTGGCGCGTGGGACACTTGCGCTCATGGCCCGCCCGACCCGAGATCGCACCCCATGACCCCCAGGCTCCCACGGCGCAATGCCCCGGCCGAGATGCAGGCCTTCGACGCCACCTGCGAGCGCCTGGCCGGCTTCGACGCCGACATCCACTTCGAGGCTGTCGACGGCTTCCTTGCCGCGCTCGCCGCCGGCCCGCGCCTGCCCGAACCGGCGCGCTGGCTGCCGGCGCTCTTCGGCGACACCTTCGAGCGCGTCTTCGCCGACCCCCAGGACCACGCCAGGGCGTTGCGCTCGCTCCTGGTGCGCCTCAACGTGCTGCGCGACCAGCTCGACGGCCAGGCCCTATTCGACCACCCGGGCGAGATGCGGCTGGATCCGTGGATGGCGGAGTGGGCCGACGCCGACCGCAGCCGCCTGGTGGAGGAAGAGGGCTTCAGCGCCGAGGAGGCCGCGGGCATGCGCACCGGCGCACTCTGGGCGCAGGGCTTTCTCGACGGCGTGCACGCCTTGCCAGAAGTGTGGGCCTTGCCGACGCAGGACGAGGCCGCCGCGATGTTCTCCGAGGCCCTGGACCAGGTCGGCGCGCTGCTCCTGCCCGAGGGCAGCGAGGAGCTCGCGGCGCACCTGGCGAAGCACTACCCCAAGGGCGCGCCCGATCGCGACGAACTGGTGGCCGAGGCCTGCATGGCGGTGCAGGACCTGCGCATGCTCTGGGTCGACTTCGCCCCCAAGCCCGAGACGCGGCGCGTGGCCGCCGCACCCGGGCGCAACGACCCATGCCCTTGCGGCAGCGGCAGGAAGTACAAGAAGTGCTGCGGCGCCACCTGACGCAGCCCTGCTAGAGTCTCGCGCCATGTCGCCCACACCGGCCCTGCGGGGCAAGCACATCGTTCTCGGGCTCAGCGGCGGCATCGCCTGCTACAAGGCCGCCGAGCTGGCGCGCGCTCTGGGCCGTGCCGGCGCCAGCGTGCAGGTGGTGATGACGGAGGCGGCCGAACGCTTCATCACGCCGATGACGATGCAGGCCCTCACCGGGCGGCCGGTCTTCACCAGCACCTGGGACGCGCGCGAAGCCAGCGCCATGCCGCACATCGCCCTGGGCCGTGAGGCCGACGCGGTGGTGGTGGCCCCGGCGAGCGCGGACTTCATCGCCCGGCTGGCGCAGGGCCGCGCCGACGAACTGCTCAGCCTGCTGTGCCTGGCGCGCCCGGCCGCCGCCTGCCCGCTGCTGGTGGCCCCGGCGATGAACCGCGAGATGTGGGCCCACCCGGCCACGCAGCGCAACGTGGCGCAGATCATCGCCGACGGCGCCGTGGTGCTCGGCCCGGCCGCCGGCGACCAGGCTTGCGGCGAGGTCGGCGAGGGCCGCATGCTCGAGGCGCAGGAATTGTGCGACGCGGTCGAGGCTGCCTTCCAGCCCAAGTGGCTCGCCGGGCGCTCGCTGCTCGTCACCGCCGGGCCCACCTACGAGGCCATCGACCCGGTGCGTGGCATCACCAACCGCTCCAGCGGCAAGATGGGCTTTGCCGTGGCGCGCGCCGCGGCCGAGGCCGGTGCCCGTGTGACCCTGGTGGCCGGCCCGGTGCACCTGGCCACGCCGCAGGGGGTGCGCCGCATCGACGTGCGCAGCGCCGAGCAGATGCTCGCCGCCGTGCTGCCCGAGGCGCCGCAGCACGAGATCTTCGTCGCCACCGCGGCGGTGGCCGACTGGCGCCCGGCGCGACACACCGAACACAAGGTGAAGAAGGACGGCAGCGGCCGCGCGCCGGCCCTGGAACTCACCGAGAACCCCGACATCCTCGCCACCGTGGCGCGCCTGCCCATGGGCCAGCGACCCTGGTGCGTGGGTTTCGCCGCCGAGAGCCAGGACCTCGTGCGCCATGCGCGCGACAAGCTCGTGCGCAAGGGTGTGCCGCTGATCGTGGCCAACCTCGGCCCGGCCACCTTCGACCGCGACGACAACGTGCTGGTGCTGGTGGATGCGCAGGGCGAGCGCGAACTGCCGGGGGCCGACAAGCTGACCCTGGCGCGCCTGCTCGTGCAGGAGATCGCGGCCCGCGCGCCGAGCGCCGCCGCATGAGCGCCGCACGGCCGCTCCGAAGGCGCTCGCTCCCCCTCGGGGGGACCGGCGC
>DYOR01000047.1 GCA_020720385.1 Rubrivivax sp. | reverse complement strand
GACCGACAGTTCTGGTCGCTTCCAGGTCGCCGCCGCAGCCGCCGGGCGCCGCAGCTGACGAGAAATGTCACCCAGGCGCCACCAACGCGAAGCGGGTTACTGAGCGCGCTGGCCGGTTCGGGTCAAGCCCCCACCTCGCTGGCCAGCACACCGGTCAAGAACTGATTCAGGCTCACGCCCTCTTGCGCCGCACGCCGCGCCAGCCGTGCATGCAAGCTGCGGGGCACGCGCACCAGGAACTTGCCGCTGTAGCCCTGCAGCGGCTGCACCGCTTGCGCAACGGGCACCGCCTTGCCAGCGGCTTGGGCGGCTTGCACCCAGGCGGCGATGGCGTCCTGCACTTCGCGTGCCGCTTCGGCCTCGGTGGCGCCCCAGGCGCAGCAGCCCGGCAGGTCGGGCGCCTCAGCGATGAAGCCCGCGTCCTCGTCGCTCCAGAAAATGTGGATGGGGTAGTGGTTCATTCGGTGCCCCCTGCGTACTTGCGGATCATCTCCATCAACTGCCGCGCCTGGTAGGGCGGGACGAAGCCATCACGGTTCTGGAAGTTCAGCCCGACGGGTGACAATAACCCAGGGGATCAAGGGCGCGCCTTGCAGGACGACGGCACGCGCGGCCGCAGCCCTCAATCGGCCAGCGTCATGAGCTGGTCGGCGGCGAGCGCGCGGATGCGGTGGCGGCTGGCGTGGGCGCCGATCTCCGACATCACCGCGTCCACCTCGCCGGGCTTGATGTGGGTGATGAAGACCTCCGCCGGCGCGGGCAACTGGCTGAGCTCGCGTTCGAGCTGCGCCGGGCAGAGATGCCGGCTGAGTTCGGCCAGCGTGGCCTCGTCGTTGCGGAACGCCGTCTCGATGACCAGCGTGGCCACGGGCAGGCTGCGCAGGCGCTGCCACAGGGCGGCGTTGGGCCCGGTGTCGCCGGTGAAGACCCAGGCGCCTGGCGCGGCGTTCACCGCGAAGCCCACCGCCGGCACGGTGTGGCAGGCGGGCAGCACTTCGACGCGCCGGCGGCCCAGCTCGAGCTGCTGCCCGACCTCGATGGCCTCGAAGCGCAGCACCGGGTGCTGGCGGTCGGGGAGCTGGGTGAAGTCGGGCCAGATCACGCCATTGAAGATGTGCGCGTGCAGCGCGGCGATGGTCTCGGCCAGCGCGTGCACCACCACGGGCGGCCTGCAGGCGGCCTGGCGACGGCGGCTGACGCTGTCGGCGAGCAGGCCGATGGCGAGCACGTGGTCCAGGTGCGAGTGCGTGACCAGGATGTGGTCGATGCGCGCGAGCTCGTCCAGCGTGAGGTCGCCCACGCCGGTGCCGGCGTCGATGAGCACGTTGTCGTCGAGCAGGAACGAGGTGGTCCGGCTGCCGGCGGCAATCGATCCCGAACAACCGAGGACGCGAATCTGCATGGAGCGGTGCAAGCGGGCCGACCAGGGGCGGACGAAGGGATCGATGCTGATCGTCCCGCACCACCCTTGCAAGGCAAGGTGCCTCGGTGGCGAGGCCCGGCCGCGCCGCAGACGACGCTTGCGTGAATCTGGTCACGGCGGCCGCATGGCACCGTGCGCCATGCGGCCTAGCGGTAGATGAACTGCATCTGCGTGCCGGCGAGCTCGATCACGTCGCCGTTGCGCAGCGGCACCGAGTCGCCCACCAGCGGCACGCCGTTGATGTTGGGCCGCGTGGCGCCCTCGACATGGGCGAAGGCGTAGCCGTTGGGGCGCCGGGTGATCGAGGCCACCTGCACGCCGGGCTTGCCCACGGTGGTGACGACCTTGGTCAGCGCCACCTCGCGCCCCGCCGCGGCGCCGTTGAGGACCTTGATCGAAGCCGGGTGCGAGGGCGCGGCCGTGGCCGCGGCCAGCCCGCCGTAGTTCGCGCTTGCGCTCAGCGGCGCGGTGCCGGCAGGGGCCGCGGCGGCGCCCGCAGCCTGCGGCAGGCTCGCGCCGGGCCGCATGATGAGGGTCTTTTCGTACTCGCCGGAGTCGTCGACGAGGTACTTGATCTTGTACTTGCCGATCTCGACGGTGTCGTTGTGCGTGAGCAGCTGCTTCTTGATCGCCTTGCCGTTGATGTAGGTGCCGTTGGTGCTGTTGAGGTCCTCGATGAAGACGTCGGCGCCGACCATCTGCAGCACGGCGTGCTCTCCGCTCACGGCGAGGTTGTCGATGACGATGTCGTTGTAGGGCCGCCGGCCGAGCGTGGTCTTGTCCTTGGTGATCTGGACTTCCTTGATGACGACACCGTCGAGCGAAACTACCAGCTTGCCCATGCCTGCCCTCGATTCATTCCGCTGCCGGCCGCAGCGGGTATGGCGCGTTGCGGCGCCGTTGTTCTGTCTACCAGGCGGCCTGGGCCGCCCGGCCACCCATCGACGGCCTTCGCCGCCCTAGCGCCGGAACGGCCACCAAGACCGCGCCGCTACGCTCGCGCCGCCACAGGCGCGCACCAAAATCACGGAGATATTATCCTTTCCGCCCGCGTCGTTGGCGGCATCGATGAGGGCGTGAGCGCTTGTTTCCATCGATTCGTTTGCCAACATCAACTGGGCGATGCCGGTGTCGTCGAGCATGTCGGACAGGCCGTCCGAGCACATGAGGAAGATGTCGCCGGGCAGGACGTCGTGCTGGTGGGTCTCCAGCAGCACCGTGTCTTCGACGCCCACGGCGCGGGTGACGAGGTTCTTGTTCGCCGAGAAGGCCGCCTGTTCGGGGGTGATCAGGCCGGCGTCGATCTGCTCCTGCAGCAAGGAGTGGTCGCGCGTGATCTGCTGCAGGCGCCCGGCGCGCAGCCGGTAGCAGCGCGAGTCGCCCACATGGCCCAGCAGCAGGCGCTCGCCGCGGAACACGGCCACCACCAGCGTCGTGCCCATACCGGCGTACTGCGGGTTGGAGTTGGCGGCGTTGAAGATGGCGCGGTTGGCGTTGTCGACGCAGATGTCCATCGCCCGGCGCACTTCGGCGTCGCTGGCCTGGATGCTGGCCTCGCTCAGCCAGCGGCCGAGCTCGGTGCGGATGAAGCTGGTGGCCATGCTGCTGGCCACTTCGCCGGCGTTGTAGCCGCCCATGCCATCGGCGAGCACCGCCAGGGACACGCCCTCGTCCAGCGCCACCGAGTCCTCGTTGTTGCTGCGTGCCCGGCCAGGGTCCACGGCAGCATGCATCTCGATCGTCATGGGCACGGAGGCGGTCACTGGCGGCGCGTGATGGGAAACGGTGGGCGATTGTGCAACGGAACACCCACGCTGCCGAAGTATGGGAAACCGCATCAGCGTGACATCGAACCGCTGCCCGCAAGGTGCTTGGCGGCAGCGTCGAGTTCGCGCGCCAGGGCCTCGCCATCGGCCGGGCGGTCGGCAGGATTGCGCTGCAGCAGTCGCGCCACCAGCGTCGTCACCTCGCGCGGCAGTTGCGGGCACAGCGCACCCAGGTCGGGCGCGGGTGCGCTGGCCACCTGGCGCAGCAACGCGCCCATCGACGCGCCTTCGTGCGGCAGGCGCCCGGCGAGCAGCTGGAAGAGCATCGCGCCCAGGGCGTAGAGGTCGCTGCGCGGCGTGGGCACGCTGCCGGCGAGCTGTTCGGGAGCCATGTAGGCCGGTGTGCCCAGGAGCAGGCCGGTGGCGGTCTGCGCGCCATCCGCGGCGCGCGCCAGCCCGAAGTCGACGAGCTTGACGCTGTGGCTGGGCCAGTGGACGAGCACGTTGGCGGGCTTGAGGTCGCGGTGCACCACGCCCTGGCGGTGCGCATAGGCCAGCGCCTGCGCCACGCGCTGCCCGACGTGCAGCACCAGGGGCTCGGGCAACAGGCGGCGCGCCTGGGTGTAGCGACCGAGGTCCGTGCCGGGCACGGCTTCCATCGCCCACCAGGCGAACGGCCCCTCGATGCCCGCCGCATGCAGCGCCGCGATGCCCGGGTGCACGAGCCGGCGCGCCAGCGCGGTGGCGCGAGCGAACTCCTCGCGCGCGGCGGGGTCGTCAGCGGCGGCACCCAGGCGCGTGAGCTTGAGCGCCACCACCGTATGTGTGGCGTCCTGCTGGGCCAGGAAAACCGCGCCATGGGCACCCTGGCCGAGTGCGCGCAGCAGCCGGTAGCCAGCAACGCATTGACCGGGCTGCGGGCCCCCTTGCATGGGTTGGGTCGGGCCCGTCAGGACGGCTCGGGAGCCATGTGCTTCCTGCGCCCGGCCAGCCAGCGGCCCACCAGCACCACGGCAATCGCCCCGCCCAGCTCGAGGCTCAGCGTGAGCGCGCGGCCGTAGTGGTGGAAGAACTCGGACACGGCGCTGTCGCTGGTGAGCATCTCGCCGGCGACGAAACCGAGCAGCGCCGCACCCAGGGTGATGATGACGGGGAAGCGTTCCATCACCGTGAGCAGCAAGGTGCTGCCGAAGATGATGAGCGGAATGGACAGGCCCAGGCCGATGATGAGCAGCAGCAGGCGCGATGCCTCGGGCCCGCTGTTGGCGGCCGCGGCCACGGCGATGACGTTGTCCAGGCTCATCACCAGGTCGGCGATGAGGATGGTGCGGATGGCGCCCCAGAGCTGGTCGGCGGCCTTGATGCCGCCCTCGTGCTCGTCCTCGGGCACGAGCAGCTGCACGCCGATCCAGAAGAGCAGCAGCGCGCCGACGATCTTCAGATAGGGGAACTGCAGCAGGCTGACGGCGAAGATGGTGAGCACGACGCGCAGGATGATGGCCGCGGCGCTGCCGCCGAGGATGGCCTTGCGGCGCTGCCCGTCGGGCAGGTTGCGCGAAGCCAGTGCGATGACCACCGCGTTGTCGCCCGACAGGAGGATGTTGACCCAGACGATCTGGCCCAGCGCGACCCAGAAGGACGGGTCCGAGATGTGTTCCATTGATGCTCCGCGCGTGAGGCGCCGCCGCGGCGCCCCGCCAGCGGCGAGTCTAGGGGCAGGACCTGCGCACGATCCTGCGGGAAATACATAGGCCGGGCCGCGACCGCAGCGAAGCGGCCGGCCCGGCCGGCGAGCTCAGAGCAGCGCCTTGAGCAGGCGGCCCATTTCCGACGGGTTGCGCGTCACGGTGAAGCCGCACTCCTCGAGGATGGCGAGCTTGGCGTCGGCGGTGTCGGCGCCGCCGGAAATCAGCGCACCGGCGTGGCCCATGCGCTTGCCCGCAGGCGCGGTGACGCCGGCGATGAAGCCGACGATGGGTTTGCTCATGTTCGCCTTGCACCAGCGTGCCGCCTCGGCCTCGTCGGGGCCGCCGATCTCGCCGATCATGATCACGGCGTCGGTGTCCGGGTCCTCGTTGAAGAGCCGCATGATGTCGATGTGCTTGAGGCCGTTGATCGGGTCGCCGCCGATGCCCACCGCCGAGCTCTGGCCGAGGCCGATCTCGGTGAGCTGGGCCACCGCTTCGTAGGTCAGCGTGCCCGAGCGGCTGACCACGCCGATGCGGCCCTTCTTGTGGATGTGGCCCGGCATGATGCCGATCTTGATCTCCTCGGGCGTGATCACGCCCGGGCAGTTCGGGCCCAGCAGCAGCGTCTTCTTGCCGCCTGCGGCCTCTTTCATCAGCATGCGGTTGCGCACCATGAGCATGTCCTTGATCGGGATGCCTTCGGTGATGCACACGACGAGGTCGAGATCGGCTTCGACGGCCTCCCAGATGGCCTCGGCGGCGCCGGCCGGCGGCACATAGATCACGCTCACCGTGGCGCCGGTGGCGGCCTTGGCGTCACGCACGCTGGCGTGGATGGGGATGCCCTGGAACGTCTCACCCGCCTTCTTCGGGTTGACGCCGGCGACGAAGCAGTTCTTGCCGTTGGCATAGGCCTGGCAGGCGAGCGTGTGGTACTGCCCCGTCTTGCCCGTCATGCCCTGGGTGATGACCAAGGTGTCCTTGTTGATCAGGATGCTCATGCTGTGTTCCTCACTTCACGGCCGCGACGATCTTCGTCGCGGCGTCGGCCATCGTGTCGCAGCTGATGATCGGCAGGCCGGAGTCGGCCAGGATCTTCTTGCCCAGGTCTTCGTTGGTGCCCTTCATGCGCACCACCAGCGGCACGGAGAGGTTGACGGCCTTGCACGCGGCGACGATGCCCTCGGCGATGGTGTCGCACTTCATGATGCCGCCGAAGATGTTCACCAGGATGCCGCGCACGTTGGTGTTGGCGAGCATGATCTTGAAGGCCTCGGTGACCTTCTCCGCGGTGGCGCCGCCGCCGACGTCGAGGAAGTTCGCCGGCGAGCCACCGAAGAGCTTGATCGCGTCCATGGTGGCCATCGCCAGCCCGGCGCCGTTGACCAGGCAGCCGATGTTGCCGTCCAGGCTGATGTAGCTGAGGTCGAACTTGCTCGCCTCGACCTCGGCCGGGTCCTCTTCGTCGAGGTCGCGGTAGTCGACGATGTCGGGGTGGCGGTACAGGGCGTTGCTGTCGAAGTTGAACTTCGCGTCCAGCGCCTTGATGTGGCCGTTGCCCTCCAGGATCAGCGGGTTGATCTCGGCCAGGCTGGCGTCGCTGTCCATGTAGCAGGCGTAGAGCTTCTTCAGCACCTCCACGGCCTGCGCCTGGCTCGCCGCGGGCACGCCGATGCCGGCGGCCAATTGCAGTGCCTGCGCGTCGGTGAGGCCGACCAGCGGGTCGACGAAGACCTTGAGGATCTTCTCCGGCGTCTTGCGCGCGACCTCCTCGATGTCCATGCCGCCTTCGGAGCTGGCCATCATCGCCACCTTCTGCGAGGCGCGGTCGGTGAGCGCCGCCAGGTAGTACTCCTTCTTGATGTCCGCGCCTTCCTCGATGAGCAGGCGGCGCACCTTCTGGCCCACCGGGCCGGTCTGGTGCGTCTTCAGCTGCATGCCCAGGATCTGCGTGGCGAGCTGCTCGACCTCGGCCAGCGAGCGCGCCAGCTTGACGCCGCCACCCTTGCCGCGGCCGCCGGCGTGGATCTGCGCCTTCACCACCCAGACGGCGCCGCCGAGCTTTTGCGCTGCCTCGACGGCTTCGCGCACGGTGAACGCCGGGTAGCCGCGCGGCACCGGCACGCCATGGGCACGCAGCAGCTCCTTGGCCTGGTATTCGTGAATCTTCATCGGGGGTTCCTCGCTAGACAGCGTTCTCGGTCTGGTATGGGTAGGCTCGGGCGCGGGCGAATTTAGCATGCTGCTGCGCAGCAGAAACTGACACACCGCAAACCGCGCGGCATGCGTCAGCCGGCGTCTTCAGTCGTCGTCGGTTGCCTGGATGACGCGGCGAATGACCTCGCCCTCGAAACCGCGGCCGGCGAGGAAACGCATCTGCCGCGCGCGTTCGGCCGCGTCGGCCGGCGGCGTGTCGAAGCGTCGGTGCCAGACCTTGCGCGCGCGCTCGAGCTCGGTGGCGCGGGCGCGCTGCAGCGTGCTGGCGACGAGCTCCGCGTCCAGGCCCTTGGCCAGCAGCGTCTGCTTCAGGCGGCGCGTGCCGTAGCGCGCGCCCTGGCCGCAGAGCACCGATTCGGCCACCCGCGCTTCGCTGAGCAGGCCCTTGGCGGCCAGCTCGTCCAGTGCCGCGGCGATCTGCGCGCGGGCGTTGGCCGTGGGGGAGTCTTCGGCGTGGCGCGCCAGCTTGCGCTCGAGCTCGGCGCGCGAGTGTTCGCGCTGTGCCAGGTAGCGCAGCGCGCGACCCTTCAGCGAAAGCGCGCCAAAACCCATGGCCCGGGCCCGCGTGCCCCGCGGCCTGCCTGCCGGCCCTAGTCGGCCGTGGCCGCGGCCGCGGCGCCGAGCAGCGGAATGCCCATGGACTCGCGCACCTTGTTCTCGATCTCGCGCGAGATGTCGGGGTTCTCGCGCAGGAATTCGCGCGCGTTGTCCTTGCCCTGGCCGATCTTCTCGCCCTTGTAGGCGTACCAGGCGCCGCTCTTGTCGACGATGTGAGCGGCCACACCCATATCGACGATCTCGCCCTCGCGGCTGATCCCTTCGCCGTAGAGGATGTCGAACTCGGCGGTCTTGAAGGGCGGGGCGACCTTGTTCTTCACCACCTTCACCTTGGTCTCGCTGCCGATGACTTCCTCGGCCTTCTTGATGCTGCCGGTGCGGCGGATGTCGAGCCGCACCGAGGCGTAGAACTTGAGTGCGTTGCCGCCGGTGGTGGTTTCGGGGTTGCCGAACATGACGCCGATCTTCATGCGGATCTGGTTGATGAAGATGACCATGGTGTTGGTCTTCTTGATGCTGGCGGTGAGCTTGCGCAGCGCCTGGCTCATGAGCCGCGCCTGCAATCCGGGCAGGCTGTCGCCCATTTCGCCTTCGAGCTCGGCCTTGGGGGTGAGCGCGGCCACCGAGTCGACGACGATGAGGTCGATGGCACCGGAGCGCACCAGCGCGTCGACGATTTCCAGCGCCTGTTCGCCGGTGTCGGGCTGGCTGATGAGCAGATCCTGCAGGTTCACGCCGAGCTTCTGCGCGTACTGGATGTCCAGCGCGTGCTCGGCATCGATGAAGGCGCAGGTGCCACCCACCTTCTGCATCTCGGCAATGACCTGCAGCGTGAGCGTGGTCTTGCCCGAGGACTCGGGGCCGTAGATCTCGACCACCCGGCCGCGCGGCAGGCCGCCCACGCCCAGGGCGATGTCCAGGCCCAGCGAGCCCGTGGAAACCACCTGGATGTCCTCGATGACTTCGCCTTCGCCCAGGCGCATGATCGAGCCCTTGCCGAACTGCTTTTCGATCTGCGCCAGGGCCGCCTGCAGGGCCTTGGCCTTTTCGGTGTTGGGTGCGGTGTGGGGTGTCTTCACGGGTGCATCCATGCTTGTCTCCTGGTTGGGTCGGATTATGAAGCACAAGCTGGATATTCGTACAGTCATTTTGGGGTAACTCCTGGAGGCCACCTCGAACGGGTGGCCGGGCGTGGGCGGCACCGCGGCGCGCTGCCGCAGGGCCCTCCTAGAATCATGCGCACAGCGCAGCAAGGCCGGGCGGGCGACCCGGCGCCGAGGAGACAGGCCCATGCGAATCCTCATTGCCGAAGACGACCAGGTGCTGGCAGACGGCCTGCTGCGCGCCCTGCGCGCGTCGGGCTACGCGGTGGACCGGGTGGGCTCGGGCAGCGAGGCCGATGCGGCGCTGGCGGCGCACGAATTCGACCTCGTCATCCTCGACCTGGGCCTGCCGCGCCTGCACGGCTTCGAGGTGCTGCGCAAGATGCGCGGCCGCGGCAGCAGCGTGCCGGTGCTCATCCTCACCGCGGCCGACAGCGTCGAACAGCGCGTCAAGGGGCTGGACCTGGGCGCCGACGACTACATGGCCAAGCCCTTTTCGCTGCAGGAGCTCGAGGCGCGTGTGCGCGCGCTCACCCGGCGCGGCCTGGGCACCGCCTCGAGCATGCTCAAGCATGGCCCGCTGACCTTCGACGCCACGGGCCGCGTGGCCTACCTCAACGACCAGATGGTGGAGCTCTCGGCGCGCGAGCTCAGCCTGCTCGAAGTGCTGTTGCAGCGCGCCGGGCGCCTGGTGAGCAAGGACCAGCTCGTCGAGCGCCTGTGCGAATGGGGCGAAGAGGTGAGCAACAACGCCATCGAGGTCTACATCCACCGCCTGCGCAAGAAGATCGAGCAGGGGCCGGTGCGCATCGCCACGGTGCGCGGGCTGGGATACTGCCTGGAGAAGATCGCCGCATGAGTCGCGCCTGGCGAAGGACCTTCGGCGCGCCCTCCCGGAGTGGGCGTCGCCAGCGGCCCGGCCAAGCCGCTGGCGCGGCGGCCGCCTGAGCGACGCATCCCTTGGCCGAACCGAGACGGGTTCACGAGCAGCGTTCGCTCTTCGGCGAGATCCTCGACTGGATGCTCGCCCCGCTGCTGCTGCTCTGGCCGATGAGCCTGGGGCTGACCTGGGTCGTGGCCCAGGCCATCGCCGCGCGGCCCTACGACCGCGAACTGGCCGACCTGGCGCGCGCGCTGGCGCGCAGCGCCACGGTGCACGCGGCCAGTGCCAGCGCGCCGGCCACCGACGTGCGCCTGGCGCTGGAGGGTGCGGCGCAGGCCCTGACGCGCACCGACGACGATGACCGCACCTATTTCCAGGTGCTCGGCCGGCGCGGCGAGCTGCTCGCCGGCGCGGCCGACCTGGCCGTGCCAGGGGGTGAGCCCTCCGGCGCCGCGGGCGTGCAGTTCCGCGACGACGTCATCGGCGACGAGCCGGTGCGCGTGGCCTACCTCAGGCTGAACGGCGCAGGGGCGGGCGGCGATGCCCTGGTCCAGGTGGCCGAGACGCTGGGCAAGCGCTCGCAGCTGGCCACCGAGATCATCAAGGGCGTGATCCTGCCGCAGTTCGTCATCCTGCCGCTGGCGGTGGTGCTGGTGTGGTTCGCCCTGGCGCGCGGCATCCGCCCGCTGGCCGAGCTGCAGCAGCGCATCCGCGAGCGCGAGAGCACCGACCTCTCGGCCATCGCCGAGGGCGACGTGCCCGACGAGGTGGTGCCCCTGGTGCAGGCCATCAACGACCTGCTGCACCGGCTGGACCGCACCATCGCCACGCAGCGCCACTTTCTGGCCGACGCGGCGCACCAGCTCAAGACACCGCTGGCCGGGCTGCGCATGCAGGCCGAAATCGCCGCGCGCGAGATCGACAGCGGCCACGGCGACACGGCCTCGATGAAGCACTCGCTGCGCCAGATCGCGCTCAGCACGCAGCGTGCCGCGCACATGGTCAACCAGCTGCTGGCGATGGCCCGAGCCGAGGACAGGGGCCAGCCGGCGCGCCACCAGCCTGTGGACCTGACCGCGGTGACGCGCGCCGTGGTGCGCGACTTCGTGCCGCGCGCCATCGAGCGGCGCATCGACCTGGGCTACGAGGGCCCCGAAGCCAGCGCAGGCACGCGCCTGGTGGGCGAGCCGTTGCTGCTCAGCGAGATGGTGCGCAACCTGGTGGACAACGCCTTGCAGTACACGCCCACCGGCGGCACCGTCACGGCGCGCGTCGTCCCCGACCCCTTCGGCCAGGTCGTGGTGCTGCAGGTCGAGGACAGCGGCCCGGGCATCCCCGCGAGTGAGCGCGAGGCCGTGTTCCGGCCCTTCTACCGCGGCCTGGACCCGCAGGTCGACGGCAGCGGCCTGGGCCTGGCCATCGTCCTGGAGGTGGCGCAGCGCCACGGCGCCGAGGTCAGCGTGGACGATGCGCGACCGCGCGGCGCGGGCGCATCCCCCGGGGCCTTGTTCACGGTGCGCTTTCCGCTGCCCGCGCCTGCGGCCTTGCACCAGCCGGCAGCCTAGCTCTGCATCAGCCTGCGGCTTCGCGCCACCGACATGAGGATGCCCAGCCCCAGGCCCAGCGTGACCATCGCCGTGCCGCCGTAACTGACGAAGGGCAGCGGCACCCCCACCACCGGCAGGATGCCGCTGACCATGCCCATGTTGACGAAGGCGTAGGTGAAGAAGCTCAAGCTCACCGCGCCGGCCAGCAGCCGGGCGAAGACGGTGGGCGCCTGTGCGGCAATCATCAGTCCGCGGAAGACGAGGAAGATGAAACTCGCCAGCAGCACGAGCACGCCGGCCAGGCCGAACTCCTCGCAGAACGCGGCGAAGATGAAATCGGTGGTGCGCTCGGGGATGAACTCCAGGTGCGTCTGCGTGCCCTGCATGAAGCCCTTGCCGCCCAGGCCGCCCGAGCCGATGGCGATCATGCCCTGCAGGATGTGGAAGCCCTTTCCCAGCGGGTCCTTGGTGGGGTCGAGCAGCGTGCAGATGCGGTGCTGCTGGTAGTCGCGCAGCAGCGGCCAGTTCACCCCCTCCTGGCAGATGCGGTCCTGCGTCAGGACCACGGCGGTCACGGCCAGCGCGGCCAGGACGAGCACCGGCACGACGAGCTTCCAGGACAGGCCGGCGAAGAAGATCACGTACACGCCGCTGGCCAGGATGAGCAGTGCCGTGCCCAGGTCGGGCTGCTTCACCACCAGGGCCACGGGGACAAGCAGAAGCACGCCGGCGATGGCGAAGTCGAGCACGCGCAACTGGCCCTCGCGCTTCTGGAACCACCAGGCGAGCATCAGCGGCATGGCGATCTTCAGCATCTCGCTGGGCTGGATGACGATGCCCACGTTGAGCCAGCGCGTGGCGCCTTTCTTGGTGATCCCCAGGCCCGGCAGCGCGGTCACCAGGAGCAGGGCGATGCCCAGCAGGTACAGCGGCACGGCGAGCTGCTGCAGCTTGTGCGGCGGCACCTGCGAGGCGAGGAAGAGCACCGCCAGCGCCAGCAGCATGTTGCGCCCGTGGTCGGCGAAGCGCGTGCCGTGGTCGAAGCCCGCCGAGTACATCGCCACCAGCCCGATCGCGGCGAGCAGGGCCAGCGCGGCGAGCAGCGGGCCGTCGAAGCCGCCGAAGACGCGGCGCAACCCCATCCACGGCGAGGCCCTCTCGAAGACGACGCTCATGGGGCGGCCCCCGCGGCCACCGGCGCCATGGCCTGGCCGGGCAGGGGCACGTCGGCCGCGCGCCGCGGCACGCCGATGGGCGCCGTGGCCCGGCCTTCGCGCACCGCGGCGATGTCCGCCGCGCTGGGATACTGGCCCAGGAGCAGGTAGTCGAAGACACGGCGGGCGATCGGGGCGGCGGCCTGCGCGCCCCAGCCGGCGTTCTCGACGATCACCGCCAGCGCCACCGTCGGCGCGGCGATCGGCGCGGCGGCGATGTACAGCGCGTGGTCGCGCTTGTGTTCCTCGAGCCGGGCCGCGTTGTACTTCTCGTTGGCCTTGGCGCCCACGGCCTGCGCCGTGCCCGTCTTGCCGCCGCTGGTGTAGCCGGCACCGACGAAGGAGCCGCGCGAGGTGCCCACCTGCGTCACGCCCTGCAGCGCGCGGCGGATGATCTCCACCTGCTCGGCCTTGAACGGCAGCGGCTCCAGGGCATCGCTGGCCACGCCCTTGCGCTCGCCGCTGATCACGTCCTCGATCTCGCGCACCAGGCGCGGCTTGAAGCGCAGGCCGCCCGAGGTCAGCGTGGCCGTGGCGCTGGCCAGCTGCAGCATGGTGAAGTTGTTGTAGCCCTGGCCGATGCCCAGCGAGATGGTCTCGCCGGCATACCAACGCTGCTGTTCGGGCCGCTTGAAGCGCTTGCGCTTCCACGCGGTGGAGGGCAGGTCGCCGGTGACTTCGCCTTCGACGTCGATGCCCGTCTTGCGGCCGAAGCCCATGGGCTCGAGCTGCTCGTGCATCAGGTCCACGCCCATCTCGTTGGCCAGGGTATAGAAGTAGACGTTGCTCGACTCGACGATGGCGCGGTTCATGTCCATGATGCCGCCGCGCTCGTTCTCCGGGCTGCCGAAGCGGTGGCCGCCGAACATGTAGAACCCCGGGTCGTTGATCAGCGTGCCGGGTGAGCGCTTGCCGGTGTTGAGCGCGGCCATGGCCATGAAAGGCTTGTAGGTCGAGCCCGGCGGGTACGTCCCGCGCAGAGCCCGGTTCAAGAGCGGCTTGTCGATGCTCTCGTTGAGCTCGCGCCAGCTCTCGACGTCGATGCCGTCGACGAAAAGGTTGGGGTCGAAGGTGGGCTTGCTGACGAAGGCCAGCACCTCGCCCGTGCGCGGGTCCAGCGCCACCAGCGCACCGCGGCGCTCGCCGAAGAGTGCCTCCACCAGGGCCTGCAGCTTGATGTCGACGGACAGCACGAGCTTGTCGCCGGGGGTGGGCGGGTGGCTGTCCAGGCGCCGCACGGCGTGGCCGCCGGCACTCGTCTCCACCTCCTCGAAGCCCGCCGTGCCGTGCAGCACGCGCTCGTAGCTTTGCTCCAGGCCGAGCTTGCCGATGTACTCGGTGCCCTTGTAGTTGCCCTGCTCGGCCTCGTCCCAGTCCTCCATCGCCGCCTTCTCGGCGGGGTTGACGCGGCCGATGTAGCCCAGCAGGTGGCTGCCCACCTCGCCCAGGGGGTAGCTGCGGAAGAGTCGTGCCTTCACCTCCACGCCGGGGAAGCGGAAGCGCTGCGCGAGGAAGCGCGCCACTTCGGCGTCGCTCAGGCGGGTGCGGATGGGCAGGGACTCGGCGCCCTTGAGCTCCTCCTGCAGGCGCTTGAAGCGACGGCGGTCGCGTGGCTCGATGCTCACCACGCCGGCCAGCGCGTCGATGAGCGCGTCGAGGTCGGCGCCCCTGCCGCCGTCCGCTCCACGGGGGGAGGCGATCTCCAGGGTGTAGGCCGAGTAGTTGGTCGCCAGCACCACGCCGTGGCGGTCGACGATGAGGCCGCGGTTGGGCACGATGGGGACGACGGCGATGCGGTTGGCCTCGGCCTGCGTGGCCAGGTCTTCGTGGCGAAAGACCTGCAGGTAGACGAGCCGCGCCAGGAGCAGGGCGAAGGCCACGAGGACGAACGCCGCCGCGGCCGCGACGCGGCGGCGGAAGCGGCTCAGCTCGAGCTCGAGGTCGCGCAGTTCGGTCACAGCGGTCGGTTCTGGTCGGGGTCGGGCGCGCGGCGCTGCGGGGCCAGCAGCAGCAGCGTCGCCAGCGGCCACAGCAGCGCTTCGAGCAGCGGCGCGGCGAGGATCCACCAGCCCGGGAACATGCCTGCGGCAAGCATGCGCACGGCCAGCGCCAGGCCATGCGCCGCGGCGAACACCGGCAGCACCTGCAGCGCCTGCTCGACCACGCCGAACCACAGCAGCCGCCGGTGCACGGTGATGGCGACGAAGCTCAGCACGGTGTAGGCCAGCGCATGCTGGCCGAGCAGGGCGCCCTGGTGCACGTCCATGGCCAGGCCGAAGACGAAGGCCAGGCCCACGCCGACGCGGCGCGGCTGGTGCACGTTCCAGAACACCAGGGCCAGCGCCAGCAGGTCGGGCATGGCCGGCGCCCGCCCCAGCGGCAGCATGTTGAAGGCCAGCGCCAGCACCAGGGTGAAGGCGATGAACAGCGGGTTGACCGGCAGCAGCAGCTGGTCGGATCCGCGCGGCATGATCATCGTCATCTCCGGCCCCGGCGTCTCGGCGCCGCCTTCATGGCGCGGCCCCCGCGCGGCGTGCCGGCTTGACCGGCCGGCCTGCCGGGGCGGGCTCGGGCGGCCGGGCGGGCAACTGCGCCGACAGGGGCTGCAGCACGAGCACCTGGCGCACGCCGTCGGGGTTGGCCACGGGAGTCAGGGCGACGCGCGCGAAGCCCGATTCCACCCGCCGCTGCACGCCCACCACGCGTGCCACGGGCAGGCCCGGCGGGTACACGCCGTCCAGGCCGCTGGTGTGCAGCAAGTCGCCCACCTGCACGTCGGCGTTGGCCGAGGAGAAGCGCAGTTCCATCCCCCCCGGCGCGGCATTCGCCCCGAAGGCCGCAGCCAGCTGCTGCGTGCGCGTGTTGAGCACCGGGATGGCCGCGTCCTTGTCGGTGAGCAGGGTGACTTCGGCCGTCAGCGCATAGGCATGCGTGACCTGGCCCAGCACCCCCGCCTCGTTGATCACCGGCGAGCCCGCGGCCACGCCCTGCGCCGTGCCGCGGTCGATGAAGACCTTGCGCGAGTACGGGTCGGCCGCCTCGTAGAGCACCTCCGCGGGCTGCGCGCGCACCGTCAGCGCCGGGCGCAGCCCGAGCAGGGCACGCAGCGCGGCGTTTTCCGCGGCCAGCTGCTCCGTGCGCAGGGCGCGTTCGGATTGCGCGGCCAGCCGCATGCGCGCCTCGCGCTCGGCCGCGCGCGTACCTTGCAGGCCTTGCAGGTAGGAGCCGGCTTCATCCCACAGCGCCACCGGCACGGCCATGATGCGCTGCGCCGGCAGCAGGGCCACGGCGAGTGCCGTGCGCAGCGGCTCGACGACCTTGAAGCGCGCATCGGCCACCATCAGGAACAAGGCCAGAGCCGCGAAGAAGGCGAGCTTGGTGCGCGCCGAAGGGCCCTGGCGGAAGAACGGCGGCGGGGTGCGGTCGAGCGTGCCCAGGGGCATGGGGGCGCTCCGGCAAGGATAGCCCGAGGCCTACTCGGAGGTGAAGATGGACCCCAGGCGCTCCATGCGCTCCAGCGCCATGCCGCAACCGCGCACGACGCAGCTCAGCGGCTCCTCGGCCACGAGCACGGGCAGGCCGGTCTCTTCGGCCAGCAGGCGGTCCAGGTCGCGCAGCAGGGCGCCGCCGCCGGTGAGCATCATGCCGCGCTCGGCGATGTCGGCGCCGAGCTCGGGCGGGGTCTGCTCGAGCGCGTTCTTCACCGCGCTGACCATCTGGTTGAGCGGGTCGGTGAGGGCTTCCAGGATTTCGTTGGAGCTGATGGTGAAGCTGCGCGGCACGCCTTCACTGAGGTTGCGCCCCTTGACTTCCATCTCCTTGACCTCGCTGCCCGGGAAGGCGCTGCCGATGGTCTTCTTGATGGTCTCGGCGGTGGGCTCGCCGATGAGCATGCCGTAGTTGCGGCGGATGTAGTTGATGATGGCTTCGTCGAACTTGTCGCCGCCGACGCGGATGCTGCCCTTGTAGACCATGCCGCCGAGCGAGATCACGCCGACCTCGGTGGTGCCGCCGCCGATGTCCACGACCATCGAGCCCGAGGCTTCGGAGACCGGCAGGCCCGCACCGATGGCCGCGGCCATGGGTTCCTCGATCAGGTAGACGTCCGAGGCACCCGCGCCCAGGGCCGACTCGCGGATGGCGCGGCGTTCCACCTGGGTGGAGCCGCAGGGCACGCAGATGATGATGCGCGGGCTCGGGCGCAAGAGGGACCGCGGGTGGACCATCTTGATGAACTGCTTGAGCATCTGCTCGGTGACGGTGAAGTCGGCGATCACGCCATCCTTCATCGGCCGGATGGCCTCGATGTTGCCCGGCACCTTGCCCAGCATGGCCTTGGCTTCCTTGCCCACCGCCTGGATCGTCTTCTTGCCCTGGGGCCCACCCTCGTGGCGGATCGCCACCACCGAGGGCTCGTCGAGCACGATGCCCTTGCCGCGCACGTAGATCAGCGTGTTGGCCGTGCCAAGGTCGATGGCCAGGTCGGTGGAGAAATATCGGCGCAGGGAGGCAGCGAACATGAGCGGGCGGGGAGGGGGCGCGGGGCGCGCGCCTTCGGCATTCGGACGCGACGATAACCCGTCCCGGCCACCCGCCAAAGGGCTTGCAGGTAACCGGAGATAATAACGTATCCATCCACCTCGCCCCGAGGTGCAGCGCCGCTTTTTTCAGCAGCGCCGCCCGTGCGGGCCGCCTTCGAAACCCGAGCCACCATGGCCTTGACCCTGCAGGACGTGAACCGCATCGCCCATCTGGCGCGGCTCGAGCTCGCCAGCGCCGACCGGGCGCGCATGCTCGAACAACTCAACGGCTTCTTCGGCATCGTCGAGCAGATGAGCGCCGTCGACACGCGCGGCGTCGAGCCCCTGTACACGCCGCTGTCGGCGGTGCACGCGGTGAGCCTGCGCCTGCGCGAGGACGTGGTCACCGAGGGCGACCAGCGCCAGGCCAACCAGCGCAGCGCCCCGTCGGTGGAGGACGGCCTGTTCCTCGTGCCCAAGGTCATTGAATGAGCACGCCGGGCCGCCCCAAGTGCTCATGCCCCCGCTTGGCGGGGCTGGCCGCAGGCCATGGGGTGCCGCAATGAACTCCGATCTGCACACCCTGGGCGCCGCCGGCCTGGCGCGCGCCATGGCCGCGGGCCGGGTCTCCAGCGTCGAGATCACGCAGGCCCTGCTCGCGCGCATCCGCGCGCACGAGGAACTGGGGGTCTTCCTGGCGCTGCAGCCCGAGCGCGCACTGGCCGAGGCGGCGCAGGCCGACGCGGCGCGCGCGCGCGGCCAGGCCGGCCCGCTCACCGGCGTGCCCGTGGCCCACAAGGACATCTTCGTCACCGACTTCGCGCGCACCGGGCTGCCGTCCACGGCGGGCTCGAAGATGCTCGCCGGCTACGCCAGTCCCTTCGACGCCACCGTGGTGGCACGCCTGGGCCCGGGCGAAGCGGGCCGCGGCCCCGGGGCGGGCATGGTCACGCTGGGCAAGCTCAATTGCGACGAGTTCGCCATGGGCTCGAGCAACGAGAACTCGGCCTTCGGCCCGGTGCGCAACCCCTGGGACCGCCAGCGCGTGCCCGGCGGCTCCTCGGGCGGCTCGGCCGCCGCGGTGGCCGCGCGCCTGGTGCCGGCGGCCACCGGCACCGACACCGGCGGCTCGATTCGCCAGCCCGCCAGCTTGTGCGGCGTCACCGGCATCAAGCCCACCTACGGCGTGTGCTCGCGCTACGGCATGGTGGCCTTTGCCTCCAGCCTGGACCAGGCCGGTCCGCTGGCGCGCTCGGCCGAGGACTGCGCGCTGCTGCTCTCGGCGATGAGCGGCTTCGACGAGCGCGACGCCACCAGTGCCCAGCGCCCGGCGCAGGACTACGCCAGGCTCATGCAGCAGGCCCGCGAAGGCGCCAGCGCCGCCAGGCCGCTTGCCGGTCTGCGCATCGGGTTGCCGCGGGAGTTCTTCCCGGCTGCGCTGGCGGGCGATGTCGACGGCGCCGTGCGCGCCGCGCTGGCGGAGCTGGAGGGTCTTGGCGCCACGCTGCTCGACGTGAGCCTGCCGCGCACCGAGCTCTCCATCCCCGTCTACTACATCATCGCCCCGGCCGAGGCGAGCTCCAACCTGAGCCGCTTCGATGGCGTCAAGTTCGGCCACCGCGCCGCGCGCTACGCCGACCTGGAGGACATGTACAAGAAGACGCGCGCCGAGGGCTTCGGGCCCGAGGTGCAGCGCCGCATCATGATCGGCACCTACGTGCTCAGCCACGGCTACTACGACGCCTACTACCTGCAGGCGCAAAAGCTGCGCCGCATGATCGCCGACGACTTCCAGGCCTGCTTCAAGAGCTGCGACCTGATCGCCGGGCCGGTGGCGCCGACGGTGGCGTGGAAGATGGGCGAGCAGGGCGACGACCCGGTGAAGGCCTACCTGGCCGACATCTTCACCCTGCCCGCCAGCCTGGCCGGCCTGCCCGGCATGAGCCTGCCGGCCGGCTTGGGCGCGCACGACATGCCGGTGGGTCTGCAACTCATCGGCAACTACTTCGACGAAGGCACGCTGCTGCACGCCGCGCACGCGCTGCAGCAGGCGACCGATTTCCACACCCGCGCGCCCGCCGGGTTCTGACGCCATGGACACCCCAGCGCTCATTCGCGGCTACGAGGTCGTCATCGGCCTGGAAACGCACGCCCAGCTCTCCACCGCGAGCAAGATCTTCAGCGGCGCGCCCACGCGCTTCGGCGCCCCACCGAACACGCAGGCCTGTGCGGTGGACCTGGCCCTGCCGGGCACCCTGCCGGTGATGAACCGCGGCGCGGTCGAGCGCGCCATCCGCTTCGGCCTGGCGGTGGGCGCGAAGGTCGCGCCGCTGTCGATCTTCGCGCGCAAGAACTACTTCTACCCCGACCTGCCCAAGGGCTACCAGATCAGCCAGTACGAGATCCCGGTGGTGCAGGGCGGGCGGGTCGAATTCATGCTCGGCGAGCGCAGGCAGGGCGTGCGCCTGACCCGCGCGCACCTCGAGGAAGACGCGGGCAAGAGCCTGCACGAGGACTTCGCCGGCGCCACCGGGATCGACCTCAACCGTGCCGGCACTCCCTTGCTGGAAATCGTCACCGAGCCCGACATGCGCAGCAGCGCCGAGGCGGTGGAATACGCCAAGGCGCTGCACGCGCTGGTGGTGTGGCTGGGCATCTGCGACGGCAACATGCAGGAAGGCAGCTTCCGCTGCGACGCCAACGTCTCGGTGCGCCGGCCCGGCGCGGCGCTGGGCACGCGGCGCGAGATCAAGAACCTGAACAGCTTTCGCTTCCTGCAGCAGGCCATCGACTTCGAGGTGCAGTGGCAGATCGACCGCCTCGAGGATGGCCTGTCCATCGAACAGGCGACGGTGCTCTTCAACCCCGACAGCGGCGAGACGCGCGCCATGCGCAGCAAGGAAGACGCGCACGACTACCGCTACTTCCCCGACCCCGACCTGCCGCCGCTGGTGATCGCCCCGGAGTGGGTGGAGCGCGTGCGCGCCGGGATGCCCGAACTGCCCGCGGCGATGGCCGGGCGCCTGCAGCGCGACGACGGCCTCACGGCCGACGACGCCGCGCTGATGACGCAGAGCCCCGCGTTCGCGCGCTACTACGCGGCGCTGCGCGACGCCTGCGCGCAGCCCAAGCTGGCGGCCAACTGGCTCATGGGCGAGGTCTCCAAGCGCCTCAACGCCGAGGGCCGGGACATCGCGGACGCGCGCCTCGCGCCCGAGTTGCTGGGCACGCTCATCCGCCGGGTCGTCGATGGCACCGTGTCCAACAACGGCGCGCGCCAGGTCTTCGACAGCCTGTGGGCCGGCGAGGGCACGGACGTCGACACCCTCATCGAGGCCAAGGGCCTGAAGCAGGTGAACGACAGCGCGGCGCTGGAAGCCATCGTGGCGCAGGTCCTCAGCGCCAACCCCAAGTCGGTGGAGGAATTCCGTGCCGGCAAGGACAAGGCCTTCAACGCGCTCGTCGGCCAGGTGATGAAGGCCAGCCGGGGCAAAGCCAATCCGGCGCTGGCCGGTGAACTGCTGCGGCGCAAGCTCGGCAGCTAGGAGCTCCCGGCCGCGCGCCGGGGCGTCTCAGCGCGTTGGCGTCCTGGGAGGCGCGCTGCCCGTGGGCAACGGGCCCAGCGAGCCGGCGGGCGCGCCCGACCAGAGCTTGCGCAGGCGCTCGAGTTCGGCGTCGTAGAGCTTGTTGATGCGCACCACCTCGGCCTCCTGGGTGGCGGCCGAGCCGCGCTGCGCCTCCAGCGCCGCGTCGTTGGCGTCGATGGCCGCCTTGAGCTTGGGCGGCAGCGTCTTGCCCTTGTAGAACTCGGCCTCGTCGAGCAGCGGCTTGCGCTCGGCGGCGAGGTCGCGCAGGCGCATCTCGCTGGCCTTGATCGCCAGCCGCACGGTGTCCAGCGCCGCCTCGCGGGCGCGCTGGTGCGCCGCCTCGGTGGGGTAGCGTGCGGTCAGGTTGCGGTCGCGCCGCACGGCATCGAACTGGGCGGCGCGGGCCTCGGCGGCCGCGCGTTCCCCGGCCTCCTTCTCCGCGCGTTCATCCGCCGTCAGCGTGGGCGGGTGCACGCTGCGCAGCGAGCCATCGCTGTTGAGCACCTGCTGCTCGCGGCGCGAGCATTCGGGGATCGGGCGGTCGGCGGTGAGCCGGCGGCCCTTGTCGTCGATGCAGGTGTAGATGCCCGCAGCCGCCTTGGCCGGCGCCTGCGCCGCCGCCAGGTCCGCATGCAGGGCCGCTGCACACAGGACGGCGCAATGCCAGGCAACGAGCGGTCGTGCGATCAAGGCCCCCATTCAGACTCCGTAGCGCTCGCGGTAGGCCTGCACCGGCCCGGCGAACGCGCTCAAGGCCGGATCGGCCGCTGCGTGAAGATACTGTAGCAAGTCCTGCAGCGTCGCAATGGCCACCACATCCAGTTGCAACTGCCGGGTGACGAACTGCACCGCGCTCCACGCGGCGTCGCGGCCGTCCTCGGTGGCGCGCTCCTGGCGGTCCAGGGCCAGCGCCACGGCGCAGGGCCGCCCGCCCGCGGCCTGGATCAGGGCCACCGATTCGCGCACCGAGGTGCCTGCCGAGATGACGTCATCGACGATGAGAACGCGCCCGGCCACCGGCGCGCCGACCAGGGTGCCGCCCTCGCCATGGTCCTTGGCCTCCTTGCGGTTGAAGGCAAAGGGCGGGTTGCGGCCGCGACGGGCGAGTTCGACGGCCAGCGCCGCGGCCAGGGGGATGCCCTTGTAGGCCGGGCCGAAGAGCATGTCGAAAGGCAGGCCGCTGGCGAGGATGCGCCGTGCATAGAATTCCGCCAGGCGGCCGAGCTTGGCGCCGTCGTCGAAGCCGCCGGCATTGAAGAAATAGGGCGAGAGCCGGCCGGCCTTGGTCTTGAACTCACCGAAGCGCAGCACGCCGGCGTGCACGGCGAAGGCCACGAACTCCTGCGCCAGCGTGGGGTCGTCTGCGGTGCTCATGCGCTTGAAAGGGGCTTCGATTGGCATTCCGACTGGTGACGCTCAACCTCAACGGCATCCGTTCGGCGGCCACCAAGGGCTTCGTCGAGTGGGCCGAGAGTGCGGAGGCGAATTGTATGGGCGTGCAGGAGATCAAGGCCCAGGCCGACGACGTGGCCGGCCGCTTCGACCGCGTGGCCGGGATGCAGGGGCATTTCCACTTCGCGCAGAAGAAGGGCTACTCGGGCGTCGGGCTGTACACGAAGAAGGCGCCGAGTGCCGTCGTCGTCGGCTTCGGCAGCGAGGAGTTCGATGCCGAGGGGCGCTGGGTGGAGGCGCGCTTCGACACGGCGCGGCGCAAGTTCAGCCTCATCAGCTGCTACTTCCCCAGCGGCTCCAGCGGCGAGGAACGCCAGGCGGCCAAGTTCCGCTTCCTCGCGCGCATGTTCCCGCACCTCATGCAGCTCAAGGCCGAGCGCGAGTTCATCCTCGTCGGGGACGTGAACATCGCGCACCACGAGATCGACCTGCGCAACTGGCGCAGCAATCAGAAGAACAGCGGCTTCCTGCCCGAGGAGCGCGCCTGGATGACGCGGCTGCTCGGCGAAGGCGGCCTGGTGGACGTGTTCCGCGCCCTCAACCCGCGACCCGAGCAGTACACGTGGTGGAGCAACCGTGGCCAGGCCTGGGCGAAGAACGTCGGCTGGCGTCTGGACTACCACCTGGCCACGCCGGGCGTGGCGGCCAAGGCCCGCTCCGAGTCGATCCACCTGGCGCAGCGCTTCTCCGACCACGCGCCGGTGACGATCGACTACGACCTCAGCATCTAGAAGTGGGCCGGGCCGCGCCGTGTCCTGACAAGCCCTTGCCCGCGGCATCGA
>DYOR01000046.1:19563-22763 GCA_020720385.1 Rubrivivax sp. | reverse complement strand
AGGGGTGTTTGGGCGTGATGAGCGGGCATGAACGAAAGACTCTCACGCTCTCAGGCCTTGGTCTTGACGTAGCGCCCGGGCGCGGGTTCGATGGGCTTGAACTTCGCGCTGCCCGGCCCCTTCGGTGCGTTGACCAGCCTGCCGCCGTGCGGCGCGAGCCAGGCGGCCCAGGTGGGCCACCAGCTGCCCGGGTGCTCGCTGGCGCCAGCGAGCCAGTCCTCGGCCCGCGCGGGCAGCTTCTCGCCGGTCCAGAAGCTGCGCTTGCCCTTGGCCGGCGGGTTGATCACGCCGGCGATGTGGCCGCTGGCGCCGAGCACGAACTTCACGTCCTTTGCCGCCGCCCCCGCTTCGCGTCCGGCGCGCGTGGCGCCCTTGCCGCGGAGCAGCGCCACCGAGGCGTAGGCTGCCGTCCAGGGCACGATGTGGTCCTCGCGCGAGCCGTAGACGAAGGCCGGGGCCTGGATGCGGCCCAGGTCCACGCTCTCGCCCAGCACGGTCAGCGCACCGGGCTGCTTGAGCTCGTTTTGCAGGTACAGGTGGCGCAGGTACCAGCAATACATCACCCCGGGGAGGTTGGTCGAATCGCCGTTCCAGTAGAGCAGGTCGAAGGGCGGCGGGGCCTCGCCCTTGAGGTAGCTGGCAACGACGTAGTTCCACACCAGGTCGTTGGGCCTGAGGAAGCTGAAGGTGGTGGCCAGCTCGCTGCCCTTGAGCAGGCCCGGCCCGCCCGGGGCCTGCTCGCCGATGGTCATCTCGCGCATGCGCACCAGCGGCTCGTCGATGAAGATGTCGAGCACGCCGGTGTGGCCGAAGTCCAGCAGCGAGGTGAGCAGCGTCATCGACTGCGCGGGGTGCTCGCCGCGCGCGGCGAGCACCGCCAGCGCCGTGGCCAGGATGGTGCCGCCGACGCAAAAGCCCATCGTGTTCAGCGTCTTCGCGCCGGTGATCGAGCGCACCGTGGCGATGGCGGCCAGGGGCCCTTGCGCGATGTAGTCGTCCCAGGTGAGGCCGGCCTGCGCGGCGTCGGGGTTGCGCCAGCTGACGACGAAGGTGCGGTGCCCCTGCTCGACGATGTAGCGGATGACCGAGTTCTCGGGTTGCAGGTCGAGGATGTAGTACTTGTTGATGCACGGCGGCACGAAGAGCATCGGCCGCTCGTGCACCTTGGCCGTGAGCGGCCTGTATTCGATGAGCTGGAAGAGCTCGTTCTCGAAGACCACGCTGCCCGGCGTGGTGGCGACGTTGCGCCCGACTTCGAAGACGCTCTCGTCGGTCTGCGAGACATGGCCCTTCTTCAGGTCACCGAGCAGCAGCTGCATGCCCGTGGCCAGGCTCTCGCCCTGCGTCGCCAGCGCCTTGTGCAGCGCCTCGGGGTTGAGGGCGAGGAAGTTGCTCGGGCTGGCGGCGTCGACCCACTGCTGCACGGCGAAGCGGATGCGCGCCTGCGTCTTGGCGTCGCCCTCCACGCTCTGCGCGAGCTGCGTCAGCGCACGCGCGTTGAGCAGGTAGGCGCGGGCAGCGAAGGCCGCCGCGGGGTTGTCGGCCCAGTCCGCGGCGGCGAAGCGGCGGTCGGCGATGGGGGCCGGCCCGCTGCCCCCGTCTTGCAGGCGCTGCAGGGACTGGTTCCACAACTCGGTGGCGTCCTTCATGTAGGCGGCCTGGATCTGCGTCCATTGCGGCAACGGCACGTTCAGCCCGGCCAGCGACTTCCACAGGTCGCCGAGGGCAGCCCCGGCGGCGGGGTCGGTGCGCTCCGGGCCGGGCGGGGTGGGCTGGGTCTTCACGCTCGTCTCCTGTGGGGCGGGCCGGCGGGCGGCCAGCGCGTGCGGTCATTCGGCATCGGGGCAGGCCTCGGGACGCGTGCGCTCGAAGGCGTCGAGCTTCATGCAGGCGTCGAAAACCCGCATCACCTGGGGCACGTGCTCGGTGCGGCAGCCGTAGCGCTGGGCATTGAAGATCTGCGGCACGAGCACGCAGTCGGCCAGCGTGGGCGTCGGACCGTGGCAGTACGCAGCGGGCTGGGCGACGAGCTGGCGCTCGACCGTCTCCAGGCCCGTCTCCACCCAGTGGCGGTACCAGCGCTGCTTGCTCTCCTCGTCGAGCTTGAGGTCGCGCACCAGGTAGCGCAGCACGCGCAGGTTGTTCAGCGGGTGGATCTCGCAGGCGATGTCCAGCGCCAGGGCGCGCACGCGCGCGCGCGCCAGCGGCTCAAGCGGCAACAGCGGCGGCTCGGGGTGGGTCTCGTCGAGGTACTCGATGATCGCCAGCGATTGCGTGAGCACGTGGCCATCGTCGCGCAACAGGGGCACCAGGCGGGCTGCAGAGACGGCGCTGTAGGACTCGGTGAACTGCTCGTTGCGGGCCAGGTGCACGGGTTTGTAGTCGTACTCCAGGCCCTTGAGCGCCAGCGCGATGCGCACCCGGTAAGACGCCGACGAGCGGAAGTAGTTGTAGAGCTCCATGACACCGTCCCCCCTGCCTAGCGCACCGCCACCTCGAGCGACCCCAGCCCGGCGATGGCGCCTTCCATGACGTCGCCACGCACCACCGCACCCACGCCCGAGGGCGTGCCGGTGAAGATCAGGTCACCCGGTTGCAGCGTCCAGGCCGCGCTGAGCTGCTCGATGGTCTCGTTGACGCTCCAGATGAGCTCGGCGAGGTCGCCCTTTTGCTTCACCGCGCCGTTCACCGTCAGCGTGATCGCACCCTCGAGCAGCTCGCCGCTGCGCTGGATGGGCACCAGCGGCCCGATCGGTGCGCTCTGGTCAAAGCCCTTGCCTATGCTCCACGGGCGGCCCTGCTTCTTCATCTCGTTTTGCAGGTCGCGGCGCGTCATGTCCAGGCCCACGGCGTAGCCCCAGATGTGGCCGGCCGCATCGGCGGCCTTGATGCCCGCGCCGCCGCGGCCGATGGCGACCACGAGTTCGATCTCGTGGTGCAGGTTGGCGGTGAGCGGCGGGTAGGCCATCTGCCCGGTCTGGCCCTCCGCCACCGGGAGCACCGCGTCGGCCGGCTTCATGAAGAAGAACGGCGGCTCGCGCCCGCTGAACCCCATCTCCACGGCGTGGTCGGCGTAGTTGCGGCCAACACAGTAGATGCGGTGCACGGGGAACTCGCCACCCCCCGCGACAGGCACGGTGGCGGGGGCGGGCGGGGGGAGGACGTAACTCATGTCGGAATCTCGGCGGCCCGGGTTGAGG
>DYOR01000046.1:0-19463 GCA_020720385.1 Rubrivivax sp. | reverse complement strand
GTCGCGCCGCGGCGCGCCGCTACACTGACATGCATGTTCACGCCCCGCCGCATCAAGCACTGCCGGCTCTGCGGCGCGGCGGTGACCTACCGCGTCCCGCTGGACGACACGCGCGAGCGCGCGGTGTGCCCGGCGTGCAGCGAAATCCACTACGAGAACCCGATCAACGTCGTCGGCACCGTGCCGGTGTGGAGCGAACGCGTGCTGCTGTGCCGGCGCAACATCGAACCGCGCTTCGGGCTGTGGACGCTGCCGGCGGGTTTCCTCGAACTCGGCGAGAGCGCCGCCGACGGCGCACTGCGCGAGACGGTGGAGGAAGCCGGTGCGAAGATCGAGCTGCAGGGCCTGTTCACCGTGCTCGACGTCGTGCGCGCCGGCCAGGTGCACCTCTTCTACCGCGCACGCATGCTCGACGCCACCCTGGTTCCAGGGCCGGAGACGATCGAGGCGCGGCTTTTCCGCGAGGACGAGGTGCCCTGGGACGAGATCGCCTTTCGCACGGTGAAGCAGACGCTGGAGCACTTCTTCGCCGACCGCCGCGCCGGCGTCTTCGTCCTGCACACCGCTTCGATCGCCTGAGGCCGCGGCTCCAAGCCCGACTGCTCGGGCCTGGACGGCCCAAGGGGCGTCGCGTCCTCGCGACGCGCGGGCTGCAAGCCTGAGGCGCCTGGCTCAGGCCAGCGTCACCGCCGGGCCGGTGGCGCCGTCGAAGCCCAGCTCCCACAGCAGCGCCAGGTCGGGCGCCTCGGCCACGCCCTCGGCCAGGGCGAGCAGGCCCAGGCCGTGGATCAGCGCCACCAGGCTTTGTGCATAGCCGCGCACGGCCTCGTCCTGCGCCACGCCGCGCAGGTGCCGGGCGTCGACCTTGACGTAGTCGACGGCGCTGGCCTGCAGCGCGGGCAAGGCATGGGGCGACGCGCCGGCATGCTCCACGCCGACGCGCACGCCGAAGGGCCGCCACGCCGCCGCGGCGTCGGCCAGCGGCACATGCCCGGTGCGACGCAGGCCTTCGACGCAGTCGATGGACAGCCGGCGCGCGGCCTCGGGGGCCTCGCGCAGGTGGCGCGTGACCTCGGCGACGAAGCCGGGCTCGGCGAGCGAGGCCCGGGCGGCGTGCACGGCGCGCGGCCGGCCGTCCTGGGCGATGGCCTTCAGGGCGAGATCCAGGGCCACGAGGTCCACGCGCGGCATGAGGCGGCTGCGCCGCGCCAGGGCCAGCCAGCGCGCCGCGGCCTGGTAGCTGCCGCCCGGGCTGAGCTGCACGCGCAGCGGGCACTCCAGATGCAGCAGTCCCCCGGCGCGGTCGACGAGGGGAAACTCGGCGAGCTGCGCGCGCCCATCGGCCAGCGCCGCGGAGATCTGCTCGCGCCACGCGCGCGCACCCGCCGCATCGGCCACCAGCTCGCCTTGCTGCTCGACGACGAAGCCCACGCCGGGTTCGAGCGCGTCGTGCGCGGCCTCGGCACGCGCCAGCGCCGCGTCCGCGCTCGCCAGCGCCGGGCCGCCGCTGGTGTTGCACAGGCCGTCGGCGGCGCCTATGGCCAGTTCCACCCCGGCCGTGCGCAGCACCGGCGCGGCGGCCAACGCCTCGTGCAGCGAGGCACAGGTCTCGCCCGCCACGCCGGCCACGGGCAGGCACAGCGCGAAGTCGCTGCCGTTGAGGCGCCCGGCAAAGGCGCCCGGCACGCGTTCCACGTAGGTCAGCAGCACCCCGGCAATGGCCGCCAGCAGACGGTCGGTGTCCTCGTGCCCGCGCCGCGAATTGAGCCCCTCCAGGCGCAGCACGCGCAGCAAGATGAGGGCGCTGCCCGGCCCGCCGGGTTCGGCCAGGCGCTGCTGCAGCTGGCCGAGGAAATGCGGCCGCAGCGACACGCCGGTGATGGCGTCGATCTGCGCCTGGCGCTGCAGCAGGGCCACCTGCTCGGCCTGGGCGGCGAACATGTCGCGCAGGCGGCGCACCATGGCGTTCATGCTGCGCGTGAGCAATTGCAGCTCGGGCTGGCGTGGCTCTTCGCCTTCGACGAAGCGCCCTTGCTCCAGCGCGCGGGCCTGCCTCACCGTGGCCTGCAGGGAGCGGTCCCAGGCCCTCAGGGACCCCACCGAAAAGGCGACCAAGGCCAGTGCCAGACCGGCGATGCCGGCGAGCGCAGACGAGCAGCTCAGGCGCTGGGTGACTGCGGCGCCGGCCAGCGTCAACACCAGAGCCAGTGCGCCCGCGATGATCCATGCCATGCGCCGCACCGTGCTCATCGGCGTTGCTCCCACGCCCGTGACCGCGCTCTCATCCAGACCCTCCTCGACAGGGCCCATGGTACGCGCTGCCCCCGGCGGGGACCGCGCTCAGGCCGTGGCGGCGCGCAGCTTGAGCGAGAACTCCTGCAGCGCGGCGATGCCGCTCTCCTCGGCCTTGCGGCACCAGGCCTGCAGGTCGGCGACGAGTTGCTCGGCGGAGACGTTGGTGCGCGTCCACAGCGCGCGCAACTCCTCGCGCATGGCCACCAGTTGCGCGAGCTTGGGGCTGGCACCCAGGGCCTGCACCAGCGAGGGCTTCACCCCGCTGGGAATGCGCTCGTCGTCACGGTGCAGCCAGACCTGGGCCAGGCGCATGTGGCGCCAGGGTGCGCTGTCGCGCCCGCCTTCGCCCTGCAGCCGTGCCAGCTCAGTGGCCGCGGCGGCCTTGAGTTCGACCGCATAGCGCGCCATCACCTCGTAGCGGTTGGCGATGATCGCCTCCAGCGTCTTGCCGTCGGCCACCGGCTTGACCGAGCCCAGCGCCAGGCGCGGCGGCGTCTTGCGCACCTTGGCCAGGCCGAGCCGCTGCATCACGCTGATGTAGAGCCAGCCGATGTCGAACTCGTAGGGCTTGACCGAGAACTTGGCCGAGGTCGGGTAGGTGTGGTGGTTGTTGTGCAGCTCTTCGCCGCCGATGAGGATGCCCCAGGGCGAGACGTTGGTCGAGGCGTCCGGTGCCTCGAAATTGCGGTAGCCCCAGAAGTGCCCGATGCCGTTGATGACGCCGGTGGCCCACCACGGGATCCACACCATCTGCACCGCCCACACCAGCGCGCCGATGGCGCCGAAGAGGGCCAGGTCGAGGATCAGCGTAAGGGCCACGCCGAGCACCGTGAAGCGGCTGTAGAGGTGGCGCTCGACCCAGTCGTCGGGCGTGCCCAGCCCGTACTTGGCCAGCGTCTCGGGGTTGGCGGCCTCGGCGCGGTAGAGCTCCACGCCGGTGAGCAGCAAGGCCTTCAGGCCGCGCGTCTGCGGGCTGTGCGGGTCTTCCACGGTCTCGCACTTGGCGTGGTGCTTGCGGTGCACGGCGACGAAGTCCTTGGTGCGCATGCCCGTGCCGATCCACAGCCAGAAGCGGAAGAAATGCGACACCAGCGGGTGCAGATCGAGCGCGCGGTGCGCCTGCGCGCGGTGCAGGAAGATGGTCACGGCGGAAATCGTGATGTGCGTCGTCACCAGGGTGAACACGAGCACCATCCACCATGGCGCCGCGAGCAACCCGTGGGCCAACCACTCCACGAGCGCATCGTGCACCAGCCAAACGTGATCCATCTATAAGTCCTTGTCAGAAAAGAAAAATCCGGGCCGGATTGTAGGTGGCTCGGGCCTCCGGCGAAGGCCTGAATGCCCTTACGGAAACAGCGCCCATTGCGCATCGCCCGGGCGCGCCCCGGGGGCGGCCGCCACGTCGTCTCAGCGCCGCTGCCACACCGCGGCGAAGAAACCGTCGGTCTGGTGCCGCTGCGGCCACAGCCGCAGGCAGTCGCCCGAGACCAGCGCGGCGGCGTCAACCACGCGCGCCGCCTCCAGCGCCTGCAGCGCCGGCACCGGCTCGAAATCGCCGCCCTGCGCGGCGCTGAAGGCCTGCGCCACGTCCTCGTTCTCGGCGCGCAGCAGGCTGCAGGTGGCGTAGACCAAGCGCCCGCCGGGCTTGAGCAGCCGTGCCGCGCCGGCCAGGATGGCCGACTGGCGCACGGCAAACTCCTCCACCGACTTGGATGCATGGCGCCACTTCAGGTCGGGGTGGCGGCGCAGCGTGCCCAGCCCGGAGCACGGCGCATCGACGAGCACGCGGTCGATCTTGCCCGCCAGGCGCTTGATGCGCTCGTCGCGTTCGTGGGCGATCTGCGCCGGGTGCACGTTGGACAGGCCGCTGCGCGCCAGCCGCGGCTTGAGCAGGTCGAGCCGGTGGCCCGAGGTGTCGAAGGCGTAGAGCCGCCCGGTGTTGCGCATGGCCGCGCCCAGCGCCAGCGTCTTGCCGCCGGCGCCGGCGCAGAAGTCGACCACCATCTCGCCGCGCTTGGCATCGGTGAGCAGGGCCAGCAGCTGGCTGCCCTCGTCCTGCACCTCGACCTCGCCGCGCGTGAACACGTCCAGCTTGTGCAGCGCCGGCTTGCCCTGCACGCGCAGGCCCCAGGGCGAGTGCGGCGTGGGCGCGGCGGCGATGCCGGCCGCCGCCAGCGCCGCGGCCACGGCCTCGCGCTTGGCTTTGGCGATGTTCACGCGCAGGTCCAGCGGCGCCTGCTCGGCGAGCGCGTGCACCAGCGGCCAGAACTCGTCGCCGAGTTGCTCGCGCAGCGCCGCGGCGAGCCAGTCGGGCAGGTTGTGGCGCAGCTTTTCGGGCAGGGTGGCGCGGTCGATGCGCTGCGCGGCGGCGAGCCAGGCCTGCTCGGGCGTGGAGAGCGCCGGCTGAAGGACGGCGGCACCCTCGGGCCAGGCGAGGATCGCCAGGCGGCGCTCGAGCGCACCGGCGCCGCCTTGCGCCAGATGCTGCAGCGCCAGGCGCTGGCGCAGCGTGGCGTACACCATCTCGGTGAGCGCGTGGCGTTCGCGCACGCCCAGCTCGCGGTGCTTGCGCAAGAACGCCGCGACCACGGCGTCGGTGGGGGTCTGCAGACGCAGCACTTCGCGCAGCAGTTCGCCACCCAGGTCGAGCAAAGGTCGGGCATGCATCAGATCAACACCTGCGAGGCGCCATCCACCTGGGTCACGCGGCCCTCATCCAGGCGCAGCTTGTCCTGCACGAACCAGCGCACCGCCTGCGGATAGATGACGTGCTCGGTGGCGAGCACGCGCGCGGCCAGCGCTTCCTCGTCGTCGCCCGGCCGCACCGGGACCACGCTTTGCATGACGATGGGGCCGTGGTCGAGCTCGGGGGTGACGAAGTGCACCGTCGCCCCCACCGCCTGGCACCCCGCCTGCAGCGCGCGGCGGTGCGTGTGCAGGCCGGGGAAGGCGGGCAGCAGCGAGGGGTGGATGTTGAGCAGCCGGCCCTCGTAGTGGCGCACGAAGCCCGCGCCCAGGATGCGCATGAAGCCGGCGAGCACGACGAGGTCCGGCGCGAAGCCGTCGATGACACGCGCCAGCTCGGCGTCGAAAGCCTCGCGCGTGGCGAAGGCCTTGTGCTCGACCACCGCCGTATGGATGCCCTGCGCCGCGGCGAACGTCAGGCCCGCGGCGTCGGGCCGGTTGGCGACGACGGCGGCCACGCGCGCCGGCCAGCCCTGCTCGGCGCAGCGCTGGACGATGGCCTGCATGTTGGAGCCGCGGCCGGAAACGAGGATGACGATGCGCTTCATGAGTGAGTATCCAGGGCGCCTGCAGCGCCCGGGCAGTGTAGGCCGAGCCCGCGCCGAGCGAGCACCTGCGTGCTCGCGAGTGGCTGGCGAGGGCCTGCGGGCATGCAAGCCCACAGGCGCAGCCCGCGGCGGGCCGGCAAACCCCACGAGCGCCCCGGCGGGCCGGCGGCGCACGCATCCCTGAGACAATCGCCGCCGTCCCATCACGACGGCCCTCCCATGCGATCGCGAGTCCTCTCCGGCATGCGCCCCACCGGCGCCCTGCACCTCGGCCACTACCACGGCGCGCTGAAGAACTGGGTGCGCCTGCAGCAGGAGCACGACTGCTTCTTCTTCGTCGCCGACTGGCACGCGCTGACCACGCACTACGAGGAACGCGGGGTGATGGAGCGCTATGTCTACGACATGGTCATCGACTGGATCGCCGCCGGCCTGGACCCCGAGGCCTGCACGATCTTCATCCAGAGCCGCCTGCCCGAGCACGCCGAGCTCTTCACGCTGCTGGCCATGGGCACGCCGCTGGGCTGGCTCGAGCGCGTGCCGACCTACAAGGACCAGATCGACAAGCTCAAGGACCGCGACCTCGCCACCTACGGCTTCCTCGGCTACCCGCTGCTGCAGGCGGCCGACATCCTCATCTACCGCGCCAACTACGTGCCCGTGGGCGAGGACCAGGCCTCGCACGTGGAGCTCACGCGCGAGGTGGCGCGGCGCTTCAACAACCTCTACGGCCGCGCCAGCGACTTCGAGGCGCGCATCGCCGCGGCGCTGGCCAAGCTCGGCCGCGACGACGCGCGCTACTACGAGCGTCAGCGCAAGGTCTTCGGCGAGACCGGCAGCAGCGAAGCGCTGGCCAAGGGCGAAAGCGTCGTGCACCGCGCGGCCGGCGCGGTGGCCGGCTGGAGCGCCGACGACAGCGAACTGCTGCTCGGCCACCTCAAGGGCAGCGGCAAGAGCATCCTCACCGAGCCGCAGGCGCTGCACACCGAGGTCACGCGCCTGCCCGGCCTGGACGGCGCGAAGATGAGCAAGAGCTACGGCAACGCCATCCTCATGCGCGACGAACCGGCCGACGTGGCGAAGAAGGTGCGCGGCATGACCACCGACCCGGCGCGCATGCGTCGCACCGACCCGGGCGACCCGGCGAAGTGCCCGGTGTGGCAGTTCCACCAGGTCTACAGCGACGCGGCCACGCGCGACTGGGTGGTGAGCGGCTGCACGAGCGCGGGCATCGGCTGCCTGGAGTGCAAGCAGCCGGTGATCGACGCCATCGTGCGCGAGCAGCAACCCTGGCGCGAGCGCGCTGCCGCCTACCTCGCCAACCCCAAGCAGGTGCACTGGATCGTCGAGATGGGCACCGAGCGCGCGCGCACGGTGGCCAAGCAGACGATGAAGGACGTGCGCGACGCCATGGGCTTGTCGTACTGAGGCAGCCTCAGCCCGTGGCCGCTGGCCGCGGCGACACGCCCTGGGCCACGGCCGCCGCCGCCTCGGCCGCCTCGACCTGCAGCGCGTTGGGCGCGTGCGTGGCCGCCAGGTACTGGCAGATGGCCACCGATTCCGTCATGCGCACGGCTCCGTCGAGGAGCAGGGGCACGGTGCCCAGTGGGTTGAGCTCCATGTAGGCCGGCTCCAGGACGCGCGGCGGGAAGGGCAGCATCTTCAGCGCGTACGACAGGCCGAGTTCCTCGAGCATCCACAGGGGGCGAAAGGAGCGCGCGCCGACGCAGTGGTACAGGGTGATCATGTCGGGCAAGGGGCGTGAAACGAGGCCCCGACTGTTCCATACTCGCGCCATGCTCTCCGAAACCCTGGTCACCGCGCGCGACCTGGGGCGCCTGAACGAGATCGCCGCGATCCTGGTGCGCCACGGGCTGGGCGACACCGTGCGCCGCCTGGGCCTGGCCGACGCGCTGGCCAGCGCCGGCCATGCGCTGCACCGCGAGCACGCCGCCGACCTCGCCCGGCTCGACCCGCCGGTGCAGGTGCGCCTGGCGATGGAGGAACTGGGCCCGACCTTCGTCAAGCTCGGCCAGATCCTGGCCGGCCGCGCCGACCTCTTCGGCCCGCAATGGATCGCCGAGTTTGCCAAGCTGCACAGCCGCGTGCCCGCGCTGCCGCTGGAGGCGTTGCGCGCGCAGTTGCGCGAGGACCTGGGCGGCGAACCCGAGAGCGTGTTCGCGCGCTTCGACACCGAGCCGCTGGCCGGCGCCTCCATCGCCCAGGTGCACCGCGCGCAGCTCAGGGACGGCACCGAGGTCGTCGTGAAGATCCGCCGGCCCGGCATCCGCGAGAAGATCGAGGCCGACCTGCGTCTGCTCGAGCGCGCCGCGGCGCTGGCCGAGACCGAGCTGCCCGCGCTCAAGCCCTACGGCCCGGCGCGGCTGGTGCGCGAGTTCGCGCGCTCGCTGCAGCGCGAGCTCGACTTCGCCAGCGAGTGCCGCAGCGCCGAGCGCATCGCCACCAACCTGGCGGGCCTGCCCTTCGTCGTCATCCCGCGCGTGCACTGGGCCTACACCGGCGAGCGCCTCAACGTGCAGGACTTCGTCGAGGGCATCCCCGGCGGCGAGCTGGCACGCCTGCGCGACGCCGGCCTGGACGCCGCGCTGCTGGCGCGCCGTGGCGCGCAGGCGGTGCTGAAGATGATCGTCGAGGACGGCTTCTTCCACGCCGACCCGCACCCCGGCAACGTCTTCTACCTGAGCGGCAACCGCCTCGCCTTCATCGACTTCGGCATGGTCGGCCGGCTCTCGGCGCGGCGGCGCGAGGAGTTGCTGCAGTTGCTGCTCGGCCTGGTGGAGCGCCAGGCGCAGGCCGTGGCCGACGTGCTGCTGGAATGGACCGGCGACGCGCATGCCATCGACCTGGGCCAGCTCGAGGCCGAGATCGAGGCCTTCGTCGACCAGTACCACGGCACGCCGCTGGCGCAGCTCAGCCTCGCCGGCATGCTCATCGACGTCACCGCCATCCTGCGCGAGCACCGCCTGGCGCTGCCCGCCGACCTGGCGCTGCTCATCAAGGCCTTCATCTCGCTCGAAGGCATGGGGCGCGGGCTGGACCCGGGCTTCCACATGGCCGCCGAGGCCCTGCCCATGCTGCGCCAGGTGCTGCGCGCGCGCTACCACCCCAAGGCGCTGGCGCGGCGCTCGTGGCTTTCGCTGCGCGGCGCCCTGGCCTTCGCCGAGCGCTTGCCGCAGGACCTCTCGCGCGTGCTGCGCAACGCGCGCAGCGGGCGCTGGCACCTCGGGCTCGAACTGGCCCACCTCAAGCGCGTGGGCGACCAGATCGACCGCGCCGCCAGCCGCGTGGCCATCGCGCTGGTCATCGCCGCGCTCATCATCGGCTCGTCCATCGTCATGACGGTCTCGGGCGGCCCCACGCTGTTCGGCCTGCCGGCCTTCGGCTTCCTCGGCTTTTGCGCCGCCGTGGCCGGCGCACTGTGGCTGGTGCGCTCGATCCGCCAGGGCGGCCGGCACGACGACGACGCCACGTAGCGCCGCCGCTCAGCCCGCCAGGAGGGCGGCCACGCGTTCGCGCAGCAAGGCCGGCGTGACCTCGGCCGCGGGCAGCGCCGGCCCGGCCGTCAGCCCCACGCGGCTGAACAGGCCGCGGCGCAGCGGCCGCACCATCGCCCTGCCCCCTTCGATGCGCGAGAAGAACGAACCCCACAGGTGGCGCAGCGCCAGCGGCACCACGGGCACGGGGTGCGTCTGCAGCAGCTTCATGAGGCCGCCCTTGAACTCGCCCAGCGTGCCGTCGCGGGTGAGGCCACCCTCGGGGAAGATGCACAGCAGGTCGCCCTCGTCGAGCACGCGCCGCGCCGCGGCGAAGGCGCGCTCGTAGGCCGCGGGGTCGTCGCGCTGCGCGGCGACCGGGATCGCACGGCCCAGGCGGAAGAGCCAGCCGAGCACCGGCGTGGCGAAGATGCGCTGGTCCATGAGGAAGCGGATCGGCCGCGGGCTGGCGGCGAGCAGGATCACGGCGTCGACATAGCTCACGTGGTTGCACACCAGGAGCGCCGCGCCCTGCACCGGGATGTGCTCGTCGCCGGCGACGCGCAGGCGATAGATGCAGCGCGTGAGCACGAAGGCGACGAAGCGCAGCAGGTACTCGGGCACGATGAGGAAGATGTAGATACCCACCACGGCGTTGAGCAAACCCACGGCGAGGAACACCTCGGGCACGCTCCATCCCGCTGCGAGCAGCGCGCCGGCGCCGAGCGAACTGGCGATGATGAACAGCGCATTGAGGATGTTGTTGGCGGCGATGATGCGCGCCCGGTGCGTGGCCTGGCTGCGCAGCTGGATGAGGGCGTACATGGGCACGCTGAACAGGCCGACGAAGAGCGAGAGCAACCCCAGGTCGACGACGACGCGCAGGTGCGCGGGCCGGCCGAAGAACTGCGCCAGCGTCATCAGCCCGCTCGCCGGCAGGGCGCGCGAGGCGAAGTACAGATCGACCGCGAACACGCTCATGCCGATGGCGCCCAGCGGCACCAGGCCGATCTCCACGTGGCGCCGGCTGAGCACCTCGCACATCAGCGCGCCGATGCCCACGCCCACCGAGAACACCACCAGCAGCAGCGAGGCCACGTGCTCGTCGCCGTGCAACACCTCCTTGGCGAACGAGGGGAACTGGGCGAGGAAGACGGCGCCGAAGAACCACATCCAGGAGATGCCGAGCAAGGAGCGGAAGACGACGATGTTCTCGTGCGCCAGCTTCAGGTTGCGCCAGGTCTCGGTGAAGGGGTTCCAGTTGATTCTCAGCGTGGGGTCGGTGGCCGGCGACAGTGGCACCGCCTGCGCCATCAGCCGGCCGAGCACGGCCACGCCCAGGCACGCCGCCGAGACCCACCACGCGCCCGTGCCGGGCAGCGCGATGAGCAGGCCGCCGGCGACCTGGCCGAGCAGGATGGCAACGAAGGTGCCCATCTCGATCATGCCGTTGCCGCCGGTCAACTCGCGCTCGCTCAGGTGCTGCGGCAGGTAGGCGAACTTCACCGGCCCGAAGAGCGTGGAGTGCAGGCCCATGAGGAAGACGCAGGCCAGCAGCACGGGCACGTCGCGCTGCAGGAAGCCCCAGGTGGCCAGCGCCATGATGGCGATCTCCAGCCACTTGACGAAGCGGATGAGGACCGTCTTCTCGAGCTTGTCGGCAAGCTGTCCGCTGGTGGCCGAGAAGAGCAGGAAGGGCAGGATGAAGAGCGCCCCGATCGCCAGCCCGGCCAGCGAGGCCGGCAGCCACGCCACCTGCATCTGGTAGGTGACCATCACGGTGAAGGCGAACTTGAACAGGTTGTCGTTGCCCGCGCCGAGGAACTGCACGCCGAAGAAGGGGCCGAAGCGGCGCTGCGCGAGCAGGGCAAACTGGTTGGGGTGTTCGTGCGCAGGGGTCACGGGCGTCCTCGGGATGCGGCGCTCGGGTTCGCGCCGCTGCGAATGTAGCCGCCGCGCCAGCACCCGGGATTCCCCGGCTCTCGGGGAGACAGCGTGGCCAAGCGTCTTGCCAGGCGTTTGGAGTCGCGCGCGCCAGCGCCGGGAATAGAATCGATGCGCACTGAAAATCCATCATCGCGTGCAGGCGCCGCCGCCGCACGCAGCAGCTTGTCAACCCACGAGGACCCCATGTCCGTCACACTCGATTTTTCCAAACTCGATCTCATGGATGCGCTCGATCTGGCCATCCTCATCGAGGTCGAAGCACGCCAACGCTACGAGACCTTCGCCGAGCAGATCGGACACCGCTTCGACGGCGACCCCGCCTCGATCTTCGCGCTCATGGCCAAGGCCGAGGACAAGCACGGCCAACAGCTCGGCGAGCGCCGCCAGGCCCTCTTCGGCGACACGCCGGTGCGCGTGAACAGCGCCAGCATCTTCAACGTCGAGGCGCCGGACTTCGGCGCGCCGCGCTGGAACATGTCGCCCCTGAAGGCTTTCCGCCTGGCCCTGGCGTCGGAGGAAAAGGCCTTCGCGTTCTACGACAAGGCGCTCAAGCACGTCACCGACCCCACCGTGAGCAAGCTCTTCGCCGAACTGCGCGACGAGGAGACGGAGCACGTGCGCATGGTCAACGACGCCATCGCCGCGCTGCCCCCGGGCTCGGACAAGGACCTCGAGAACCTGGACCTTTGAGCGCCCTGGCAGGGGCTGCGCGCGGCCCGGGCCGCGCCCGGCCCCGCGCTGCCCGATGAACCCGGGCACGCTTTACGCGACGCTGGCCTTCACCATCTGGGGCCTGTTCCCGCTGTACTTCCAGTTCATCGCCCGCGTGCCGCCGCTGGAGGTGGTGCTGCACCGCTCGACCTGGGCGCTGCTCGTCGTGCTGGGCCTGCTCGCCTGGAAGGGGCGCTGGGCCTGGCTGGGCGAGACGCTGCGCCAGCCGCGGCGCCTGGCGCTCTTCACCGCCAGCGCGGCGCTGCTGTCGTGCAACTGGCTGGTCTACGTGCTGGCGGTGCAGACCGGGCACGTGGTGGACGCGAGCCTGGGCTACTTCATCAACCCGCTGGTCAACGTGCTGCTGGGCGTGCTCGTGCTGCGCGAGCGCTTGCGCCGCATGCAGTGGCTGGCCGTGGCCCTGGCGGCCTGCGGCGTGGCCTGGCTCACCTGGCAGGCGGGGCAGCTGCCGTGGATCGCCTTGACGCTGGCGGGCAGCTTCGGCCTGTACGGGCTGATCCGCAAGACCGCGTCGCTGGGCGCGCTGGAGGGCCTGGCGCTGGAGAACCTGCTGCTCGCGCCCCTGGTCCTGCCCGCATTGGCCTGGTGGACGCTGCGCCACGACGGCGCGCTGCTGCAGGGCGACCTGCCGACGATAGGCTGGCTGCTGCTGGGCGGGCCGCTCACCGCCGCGCCGTTGCTGCTCTTTGCCGCCGGCGCGCGGCGGTTGCCGCTGGCCACGCTGGGGATGATCCAGTACCTCGCGCCGACGCTGCAGCTGCTGCTCGGCGTGTGGATGTTCCACGAGCCCTTCGACGGCCGCCGGCTGCTGGGCTTCGCGCTCATCTGGTCGGCGCTGGCGCTGGTCAGCGTCGACGCGCTGCGCTTCAACTACCGGCCCATCGCCACCGAACCCGGGGCCTGAGCGCCGCGGCGGCGCGGCCTAGCCGATGACCTCCGGCCACTGCGTGTGGAACATCTGCCCGGCGGGCTTGTCCACGCGCTCGTAGGTGTGGGCGCCGAAGAAGTCGCGCTGCGCCTGCAGCAGGTTGGCGGGCAGGCGCGCCGTGCGCATGCTGTCGTAGTAGGCGAGCGAGGCGCTCATCGCCGGCACCGGGATGCCCTGGCGCACGGCCAGCGCCACCACTTCGCGCCAGGCCTGCTGGCTGCGGTTGAGGACGTCGCGGAAGAACGGCGCGAGCATCAGGTTGGCCAGGGCGGGGTCGGCGCGGTAGGCCTCGGTGATGCGGTTGAGGAAGCGCGCACGGATGATGCAGCCGCCGCGCCAGATGGCGGCGATTGAGCCCAGGTCCAGCCCCCAGCCCTTCTTCGCCCCCACGGTGCGCATCAGGTCCAGACCCTGCGCGTAGCTCACGATCTTGGCCGCGTAGAGCGCATCGTGCACCTGGGCGACGAGCTGGGTGCGGTCCACCGCGGCCAGGGTGCCTGCAGGCCCTTGCAGCACGCTGCTGGCGGCGACGCGTGCGTCCTTCATCGACGACATCACGCGCGCTTCCACCGCCGCGTTGATGGTGCTCACCACCACGGCGTTCTCGGCGGCGTTGATGAGGGTCCACTGGCCGGTGCCTTTCTGCCCGGCCTTGTCGAGGATCAGGTCGACCACCGGCTGCCCGGTCTCGGGGTCGCGCTGGCGCAGCGCCTCGGCAGTGATCTGGATGAGGTAGCTGTGCAGCTCGCCCTCGTTCCAGCGCGCGAAGACCTCGGCCATCTCGTCGGTGCTCATGCCCGCGGCGCGCAAGAGCGCGTAGGCCTCGGCGATGAGTTGCATGTCGCCGTACTCGATGCCGTTGTGCACCATCTTCACGTAGTGCCCGGCGCCGCCCGGCCCGATGTGGATGACGCAGGGCTGGCCGTCGACCTTGGCGGCGATGGCCTCGAAGATGGGCTTCATCACCTCCCAGGTGGAGGCCGGACCGCCGGGCATGATGGCCGGGCCCTTGCGCGCGCCTTCCTCGCCGCCGGAGACACCCGCGCCGATGAAACGCAGGCCCAGCGGGGTGAGCCAGGCGTCGCGCCGCTCGGTGTCGGCGTACAGGCTGTTGCCGCCGTCGATGACGATGTCGCCGGCCCCGAGCAGCGGCAGCAGCTGTTCGATCACGGCGTCCACCGGCGCACCGGCCTTGACCATGATCATCACCTTGCGCGGCCGCGCCAGGCTGGCGACGAATTCGGGCAGCGTGAGCGCGCCGTGCAGGCGCTTGCCCGGGTGTGCGGCGACGAATTCGCGCGTCACCTCGGGCGTGCGGTTGTAGACGCTCACACCGAAGCCGCGGCTTTCGACGTTGAGGACGAGGTTCTGGCCCATCACGGCCAAGCCGATGAGGCCGAAATCGTTTTGCGGCAGGGGCATTGCGGACTCGCGAGAACGTGAGGCCGCCATTGTCGCCCGCCGCGGGCGCCGGCTCGGCCTGCCCGCCGAGCGCCCGGCCGCTCGGCTCAGGCCCGCAGGTCGCCCGCCAGGCTCGCCAGCGTCTCGGGCCGCACGGCCACGTGCACCGGGTAATTCGTGTGGTCGCAGCCGACCTTCACGCCGGCGCCGGCGCGCACGGCCGCGCGCGCGGCAGCGTCGAACTCGAAACGCACGAAGTGCACGGCCGAGGTCTTCTCGGCGTTCTCGCGCTCCAGGTCCTCGTCGGCGATGGCGTAGACGCGGGGGTGGCCCTCGACCTCGACGAAGAGGCGGTCCTCCACGCCGATCAGGCGCGAGAGCTCGCGCTTGCGCTCGTGGGGGTCGCCGTACTCGATGAGCAGGGTGGCCTTCCAGTTGCTGCCGTCGGGCACCAGGGGCGCGTAGGCGTCGATCTCGTCCTGGATGCCTGCCTGCTCGAAGATCTTCTCGATGTGCAGCATCTCCTGGATCTGGCGGCGGATGGTCAGCTCGTCCTCGAACTGCAGCGTCATGTGCTCGCCCAGGTGCACGCTGCGCAGCCGGCGGTGGGCAATAGCCTCGGGCTTGCTGCTCTGGCGGATCCTGGCGTAGGCCTCCAGGCCGAGCAGCTTGTCGGGGGTGATGGTCGCGGTCTTGGTCATCGTGTCACTCCAGTCGTCATTCCAGCCCGTAGGCGATGCGCATGAGCGAGAGCGGGTGCTGCAGCGCCTTGGGCGGTGTGCCGGCAGCCGCCATGCCCTGCGCGATGTGGTGGCCGGCCATGGGGCAGTCGCTGCCGATGTAGTCGGGCTCGTCCCTGGCCATGCTCTTGAACACCGGCTTGCCGATCTTCATCGCCACCGGGTGCGTGTCGCTCTTCACGCCGTAGATGCCGGCGTGGCCCGAGCAGCGCTCCACCGTGGTGAGCTTGACCTCCACGGTCTGGCCGATGAGCTTGAACATCTCCTCGGTCTTCTTGCCGATGTTCTGCACCCGCCCATGGCAGGGGATGTGGTAGCTGACGCGGCCCAGCGCGGACTTGAAGTCGGTCTTCAGCAGCCCGTCCTTGTGGCGCGCGACGAAGTATTCGAAGGGGTCGAACATGGCGTCCTGCACCAGCCGCGTGTCGGCATCGTCGGGGAACATCAGCGGCAGTTCCTGCTTGAACATGAGGGTGCAGCTCGGCACCGGGGTGACGACGGCGTAGCCCTCGCGCGCATAGCGCGCCAGCACGGGGATGTTGGCGCGCCAGGCGGCCTCCACGGCGTCCAGATCCCCGAGCTCGAGCTTGGGCATGCCGCAGCACTGTTCCTTCTCGACGATCTCGTAGGGGATGGCGTTGTGGTCGAGCAGCTTGACCAGGTCGGCGCCGATGCCGGGCTCGTTGTAGTTCATGTAGCAGGTGGCGAAGATCGCCACCTTGCCCGGCGTGCGCTGGCCGTTGACCGCCGGGTGCGCGGGGTTGTTCATCGCCCGGCCCCAACGGAAGCGCTGCCCGGCCAGTGCGGGCATCCACGCCTCGGGGTGCACGTGCAGCTGCGCGTCCATGAGCTTGCGCGCAGCCTTCGTGGCGTTGATGGCGTTGACCACAGCGACGACGATGGGGATGCCGGCGAACTGGCCGTGCATGTCGGTGCTGGCAAGGAACTTGTCGCGCGCCTTGATGCCGCCCTGGCGGAACTTGATCGCCTTGGCGCGCAGCATGAGGTGCGGGAAGTCCAGGTTCCAGGCGTGCGGCGGCGTGTACGGGCACTTCGTCATGTAGCACAGGTCGCACAGGTAGCACTGGTCGACGACCTTGCGGTAGTCGGACTTGGCCACGCCGTGCACTTCGCCGTCGGCGGTGGCGTCGACGAGGTCGAACAGGTTCGGGAAGCTCTGGCACAGGCTCACGCAGCGGCGGCAGCCGTGGCAGATGTCGAACACGCGCTCCATCTCGGCCAGGGCCTGGCCCTCGTCGTAGAAAGCGGGGTTCTTCCAGTCGATCGGGTGCCGTGTCGGGGCTTCGAGGTTGCCTTCGCGCATGGTGCGGACCTGGTGGTGGGTGGCAAACGAACAAGGGGCACGAAGCCCCTTGTTCAGCGGGCTTGCACGCGGATCAGTCGACGAGCGCGTCGAGCGCCTTCTGGTAGCGGTTGGCGTGCGAGCGCTCGGCCTTGGCCAGCGTCTCGAACCAGTCGGCGATCTCGTCGAAGCCTTCCTCGCGCGCCGCCTTGGCCATGCCCGGGTACATGTCGGTGTACTCGTGCGTCTCGCCGGCGACGGCGGCCATCAGGTTCTGGCGGCTGCTGCCGATGGGCAGGCCGGTGGCGGGGTCGCCCGAGCCGTTCTCGAGGAACTCGAGGTGGCCGTGCGCGTGGCCCGTCTCGCCTTCGGCGGTGGAACGGAAGAGCATGGCCACGTCGTTCTGGCCCTCGACGTCGGCCTTGTTCGCGAAGTACAGATAACGGCGGTTGGCCTGGGATTCGCCTGCGAAGGCGTCCTTCAGGTTTTGCTCGGTCTTGGAACCTTTCAAGCCCATGTGTTGCTCCTGGAGTTCAAGGTAATGGATCGGTCCGACCCCGGCGGGGTCACACGGCCGCAGGCAACGGTATCAAAGCCCCTGGCCACTCGCCAATGCAATCCTTCAATAGCAACCATAGCCAAAGACCGGCCCCCTGGGATTGACCGGCCGTCAACGAAGCCCGAGAAGCCGCAGCGCCAGTTCGTGCAGCCGGGCGCCGGGCTGCGCCAGGCCCTGCAGCACGGTGAAGTGGTCGACTCCGGGCAGGGTCTCGCACACCGGCACCGCGGTGGGGCCCCAGACGTCGCGGATGAGCTGGTTCTGGCGCAGGAACTCGGCGCTCTCGTCCAGGCCCACGGTGGTGTAGAGCCGCGCGCCCTTGGGCCGTGGGAAGAAGGCCGGGCTCAGCCGCGCCACCGACGCCGGGGTGAGCGCGAGGTCGGCCTGCAGGAACGGTGCATGGCGCAGCGGCTCGAGGTCGTACAGGCCGGAGATGGACAAGGCGCCGGCCAGCGGCTGCGCCGGCACATCGTCGGCCACTTCCTTCCAGCGGCAGCTCAGCAGCAGCGTGGCCAGGTGGCCGCCGGCGGAGTGCCCCGCCAGCGCAATGCGCCGCGGGTTGCCGCCGTACTGCGCCGCGTGGCGCCAGACCCACGCCAGCGCCTGCGCGAGTTGCAGCGCGATGCGCTCGATGCCGACGGCCGGACACAGGCCGTAGTTGGGCAGCACGACCATTGCGCCGTCGGCGACGAAGGACGGCGCGACGAAGGAGAAGTCGGCCTTGTCCAGCGCACGCCAGTAGCCGCCGTGGATGAAAACCAGCACCGGGGCGTCGTGCGACGGCGCGGGAAAAACGTCCAGCGTCTGGGCAGGGTCGACGCCATAGGGGATGTCGAGCGCGGCGGGGCCGCGGGCGCGCGCCACCGCCGAGGCCTCGGCCCAGCGGGCGAGCACCTGGGGATGCCCGGGCACGCGAGCGCGGTTGTCGTATTGCGCCTGCAGCCAGGCCGGGTCGAAACGAGGATTCATCGCAGGAGTCAGGCCTTGTGAATGGCGCCGCGATGTTAAGCGCGGCCCCGCCGCGGCCTGCCGCGGCAGGTCGCGGGCGGTGATAAACTGTGCGGCTCACGTGGGGGCGTAGCTCAGCTGGGAGAGCGTCGCGTTCGCAATGCGAAGGTCAGGAGTTCGATCCTCCTCGTCTCCACCACATTCCTGCAGGGGCCGCCGCCGAGCGGCCCCTGGTCTTTGCGGCGGACGCGATGACGGTGGCGATGCGCCGCCGCTAGATCTGGTCCAGAGGGCTGCGCACGCCGCGCCCGCCACGGTTGAGCACGTGGGTGTAGATCATCGTCGTGGAGACGTCGCTGTGGCCGAGCAGTTCCTGCACGGTGCGGATGTCGTAGCCGGATTGCAGCAGGTGCGTGGCGAAGGAGTGGCGCAGCACGTGCGGCGAGCACGGCTTGTCGATGCGCGCACGCCGCGCGGCCAGCGCCATCGCCTTCTGCACCGAGGTCTCGTTGAGGTGGTGGCGCCGGGTGACGCCGCTGCGCGGGTCGACCGACCGCACCGCGCTGGGAAACACCCACTGCCAGCCCCAGGCGCGGGGCGCACTCGGGTACTTGACGTCCAGGGCGTGAGGCAACCAGACCGCGCCCAGGCCTTCGGCCAGATCGCCGTCGTGCAGCGCGCGGGCGCGCGACAACTGTTGCTGCAGAGGCAGGATCAGGTTCTCGGGCAGCACGGTGATCCTGTCCTTGCCGCCCTTGCCGTCGCGCACGACGATCTCGCGCCGCTCGAAGCCCAGGTCCTTGACGCGCAGGCGCAGCCCCTCGAGCACGCGCATGCCGGTGCCATAGAGCAGCGACGCCAGCAGCCCCATCGTGCCGTTGAGCTCCTGCAGCAGCCGGCCCACTTCGCCTGCCGTGAGCACCACCGGCAGACGGCGCGGCGCCTTGGCCGCGACGATCTCGTCGAGCCAGGGCAGCTGGGCATTGAGGACCACGCGGTAGAGGAACAGGATGGCCGACTTGGCCTGGTTCTGCGTGGACGGCGCCACGTTGCGGTCCACCGCCAGGTGCGTGAGGAAAGCCGCCACCTCGGGAGCACCCAGCGTGCGCGGGTGGCGCTTGCCGTTGAAGACGATGAAACGGCGCACCCAGTCCACGTACACGTCCTCGGTGCGGATCGAGTAGTGCCGCATGCGAATGGCCTCGCGCAGCTGCTCGAGCAAGGGCAGCGGCTTCTTGGCGACCAACGCAGGAAGCTTGACCTCGACCGTGAACCTGGGTGACAGTCCCTGGGTGGCCGACGGGACGGAATCGGGATTCGCACGACGCGTGTTCATCCGGGGAAATTTAGGCGGCCTATTTCGATCCGCACATCGCTCCTCGGCAGGGTCGATGGGGGCCCCCAACAGAGGGAGCATGAAGGAGTTTCTGGCATGAACCCGGCGCGTCCTGGACCAACCCCGCTCCGCCGCACCACCGTGAAGAGCGCTTCCCCACCTGCGTTGCGTCGAGTGGCAAAGAAGTTGTCGCCAGGAAGCCCAGGGACAGCGCGTTGGCTTCGGGAGTACGGCGAACAGCTCGTCTGCGTGCGATATCGGCAAGACGTCGACGGCGAGGTTCGTACGACCACGGTCGAACTCGTCGTGGAGCAGGTTCCTCTTCGTGCTCGCGCGCCAAGAGAGGTGGCGGTCCGGCTTCCGATGAACTCACGCGAGATGCGCTCTACGCTGCTCGCTGCCGGAGGTCGCTGGGACAGTCACCTCAAGCTCTGGTTTGCCCCGAAGTCTGTCGCCAGGGCCCTTGGCCTGGCGACAATCTCAA
>DYOR01000191.1 GCA_020720385.1 Rubrivivax sp. | reverse complement strand
TTGCACCAGTACCTGAATGTGCTGAAGGACCGCGATGCCTGGTGGTTCATGTTCTTTTACTTCGTCACCTTCGGCGGCTTCGTCGGCCTGGCGTCCAGCCTCACCATTTATTTCAACGACCAGTTCGGCCTGAGCCCGGTGCAGGCGGGCTACTTCACCGCCGCCTGCGTCTTTGCCGGTTCACTGGTACGCCCGCTCGGTGGGATGGTGGCCGACCGCATCGGCGGCATTCGTACCCTGCTCTCGGTGTATATCCTGGCTGGCGTGCTGCTCATCGTCGTCAGCTTCCGCGCATCGAGCGCTATGCTGGCGCTCGCCGGCTTCATGCTGACCATGGGGACCCTGGGCTTCGGCAACGGCGCCGTGTTTCAGTTGGTACCGCAGCGCTTTCGCAAGGAGATCGGCGTGATGACCGGAATGGTCGGCATGGCAGGCGGCGTTGGCGGGTTTTACCTCGCCGCCAGCCTGGGTTATATCAAGGGCCTCACCGGCGACTACCAGATCGGTTTGCTGGTCTTCGCCGGCCTCTGCTTCGTCGCCTTGATCGGCCTGAGCCTGGTGAAGCAGCGTTGGCGCACCACCTGGGGCGCGGCGGCGGTCTCGGGCGCCAGGGTTTGACCCTGAAAAGAGCAGTTCAGCCGCAAATAAGCGCAAATGCACGCAAATGAACAACGACCTGCCGCCAGCGCCCGCCTTACGCCGCCGGTGGCCTGAGGAATCCAAGTAACCATCTGAGTTATTTGCGGATATTTGCGTTAATTTGCGGCCGAATGCGTTTGTACTGAGCCAACCATGCCATGCCCCTGAAACTGCAATTCGGTTACGCCACCGCCACAGGCCCGCGCGAGCGAAATGAAGATTTCGGCGGCTTCGTGGAGCCGGCCGATCCGCTGCTCGCGGCGACCAAGGGTCATCTCGCGGTCGTCGCCGACGGCGTCTCGGGCGGCGTGCATGGGCGTGAGGCGGCGGAGACGGCGGTCCGCAACCTGCTTGCCGACTACTACGCCACGCCCGATACCTGGGAGACGCTGCGCGCCCTGGGTATGGTCCTTGCCGCCATCAATCGGTGGCTCACCGGGCAGGGCGCGTCGCACCGCGAGGCCGGCGGCATGGCGACCACGCTCACTTCACTGGTGCTGCGTGGCCGTCGCTTTCACTATGCGCATGTCGGCGACTCACGCCTGTACCGCCTGCGCGGCGCGGTGCTGGAACAACTGACTACCGACCACGTCTGGGAAACGCCTGGCATGTCGCATGTGCTGACACGTGCCCTGGGGCTCGACACCCATGTGTTGCCGGATTTTGGCGATGGCGATCTGGCACCGGGCGATGTCTTTCTCATCGTTTGCGACGGCGTGTGGGAGCCGCTTGGGCCGGGCGAACTGCACCGGCTGCTGATTCTGCCGGATCATGGGCAGCACATCGCCGAGGCCTTGGTCGATGCGGCGCACCAGCGTGGTGGGCAGGACAATGCCACGGCCCTGGTGGTGCGCGTGGCTGAACTGGGCGACGCCGATGCCCCGCTCGTCGATGCGCGGGGGCTGCCGCTGCCCGGCAAACTCGGCCCTGGCGCAAGGCTGGACGAGTTCGTCATCGAGGACGAACTGCACAGCGGGCGCGACACCTTGCTCTATCGCGCCCGCCATGACAAGACCGGTCAACGCTGGGCCTTGAAGACGCTGCAACCGGTGCTCGCGGGCGATGCCGATGCCGCCTGCCGGCTGCTCGCCGAGGAATGGTTCCTCAAACGCGTCCACTCGCATTACTTCCCAGAAGTGCTGCCGCTCCCAGGGCGGAACTTTCTCTACTTCGCGGTGCGTTGGTTCGAAGGCGCGACCTTGCAGGACAAGCTCGATGCCGGCCGGCATTTCTCCCCGGTGGAGGCCGTTACCCTGGCCATCCGGGTGTTGAAGGGGGTGGCCGCGCTCCATCGCCTCGACATTGTCCACCGCGACCTCAAGCCCGCCAATCTCCACGTCGATGCCGATGGCAAGCTGCACATCCTCGATCTCGGCGTGGCGCGTTGCCCGACGCTGGATACACGCGAGTCCAATGCGCAACCCGGGACGCCGAGTTACATGGCACCGGAACTATTCACGGGCGCCGAAGCAAACACGCAAACCGACCTCTATGCGGTCGGCGCGACCCTGTACCACCTGCTGACGCGAAAATACCCCTACGGAGAGGTCGAACCCTTCCAGCATCCGAAATTCGGCGAGCCCGCACCACCCGCGCGCTATCGCCCGGACATCCCGCCGTGGCTGGAAGGCGCGATTCTGAAGGCGGTAGCGCGCGAGCCAGCGCAGCGCTTCGAGACTGCGGAGGAGATGCTGATCGCACTGGAACGTGGCGAGGCCAATCCGCTGATACGCCGGCGTGCGCCACTCATCGAGCGTTCGCCCGCGGGCGCCTGGCCGTTGGTGGCGGCTATCTCTATCGTCCTCAACCTGTTGCTGATGCTTCTGCTGGTCGCGAGTTGATGGACGCGCCTGGATGGCGAATGGTCGGTGGATAGCCCTGTACTCCACGCTGCCGACGCATCGCCAATCATCGCCGAGTACTTAACACGAGGGGGCCGATTGTGAGCATGATCCCGAACTGGCTGAGACGCGCCGCCCACATTGGCGGCGGCGAGGCCCCGGAGAAGACCCGGCTGAACCTGGGCTTCATTCCGCTGACCGACTGCGCGCCTTTGGTCATCGCCCTGGAGAAGGGCTGGTTCGCCAAGTACGGCCTGGAGGTAGTGCTCTCCAAGGAGACGTCCTGGGCCAATATCCGCGACAAGGTCGCCATTGGCATCCTCGACGGGGCCCAGATGCTGGCGCCCATGCCCATCGCCAGCACCCTGGGGGTAGGTCCGGTGGAGAAACCCACCATCACCGCCCTGTCCCTGGATCTCAACGGCAACGCCATCACCGTTTCCCAGGCCCTCTACGACCAGATGCGCGCCCTGGACCCTCTGGGCATGACGCGACGGCCCTTCGGTGCCGAGCCGCTGCGCCGGGTCATCGAGGGGCGTGCCAGCCGCGGCGAGGCGCCGCTCGCCTTCGCCGTGGTCTTCCCCGTCTCCACCCATGCCTATCAGCTGCGCTATTGGATGGGGGCGGCAGGGATAGACCCGGACCGCGACGTGCGCCTGCTCGTGGTGCCGCCACCGCAAATGGTCAACCAGCTCAAGGCGGGCCACATCGACGGCTTCTGCGTCGGCGAGCCCTGGAACCAGGCGGCGGTGGCCCAGGGCCTGGGCCGCGTGCTCATCACCAGCTACGAGCTTTGGAACAACGGTCCGGAGAAGGTCTTTGGGGTGAACCTGGAGTGGGCGGAGCAGTACCCCAACACCCACAGGGCCTTGCTCATGGCCCTTCTCCAGGCGGCACGCTGGCTGGATGCCCACGAGAACCGTCCGCAGGTGGCGGAGATCCTGTCCCGCCCCGCCTATGTCAACGCCCCCAAGGAACTGATCGGCATGTCCATGACCGGGACCTTCCGCTACGGCCCCGATGAAGACCCCGTGGTGATGCCGGACTTCAACGTCTTCTTTCGCTTCGCGGCGAACTTCCCCTGGCGCTCCCACGCCGAATGGTTCATCAACCAGATGGCTCGCTGGGGCCAGATCGAGGCCCCTGTGGACGCCTTCGCCAAGGCGGCTCGGGTCTACCGTCCTGACCTCTATCGCGATGCCGCCGGGGCACTGGGGCTCGCCGTACCCAGCATCGACCGCAAGGCCGAAGGGACCCATGGGCGCGGCTGGACACTGACCGAGGCGACCGAGCCCCTGGCCATGGGCGCGGATCGCTTCTTTGATGGAGCCATCTTCGAGCCCGCGGAGCCCCTGGCCTAGCTGGCCTGGCTGGGGGCCGACCCTCGGCTTCGCCTAG
>DYOR01000045.1 GCA_020720385.1 Rubrivivax sp. | reverse complement strand
CGACCGGCAACGGTCGCCCCTATCCCGATTGCGCCTAGCCAGGACGACAAATCCAGCGGTTTTCTTAAGTGCCGCACAGCGTGGAACACCGCACTAGCGCGCGCGTCATCGGCGCGCGACCCCGGTGCGTTCAGGGATAGGCAGGCGCTGCGGCGTCTGCTGCAATCGGGCGCGGCGCCAAGCCGCCCCACCACCCCACCCACGAGGAGCCCCCATGAAGAAGTCCGTACTCACCGCCCTGGTGACCGCCTGTGCCCTGTTCGCCGGCCACGCCTTTGCCGCCAACGCCGAGTGCGAGGCCAAGGCCACCGAGAAGAAGCTCGCCGGCGCGGCCAAGGCCAGCTTCATCAAGAAGTGCGAGACGGACGCCGCCCCGGCGCTGAGCCCGGCTTGCGAAAAGGCCGCCACCGAGAAGAAGCTCGCCGGCGCCGCGAAGAAGAGCTTCGTGAAGAAGTGCACCACCGACGAGGCCGCTGCCGCGCCGAAGAAGTAAGGCCGGCTTCGCCAGGCAAGCGAAGGGCGCCACGGCGCCCTTTTTCACGCCCGCGGGCTGCTGCCCGCTTCCCGAGCAGGGCCGCTGCCCGCGTCGTGCACCGGGCCGCGGCCGGCCCAGTACTGCGCGTCGCCGTAGGTGTGCTTGAGGAAGTCGATCCACAGCCGCACGCGCAGCGGCAGGTGCTTGCGCTGCGGGAACACGGCGAAGATGCCGTTCGCTGGCGCGGCGAAGTCCGCCAGCACCACCTGCAGGCGGCCGCTGGCGACGTCGGCTTCCACCTCCCAGGTGCTGCGCCAGGCCAGGCCCAGCCCGCGCAGGCACCACTCATGCAGCACCTGGCCGTCGCTGCAGTCCAGCGGGCCGCTCGGGCGCAGGTGCGTGACCTCGCCGTCGACGACGAAGGCCCAGCCGCGCGTCTGGCTGGCCTCGGAGCTCAGCGTCAGGCAGGCATGCTGCTTGAGCTCGGCCGGCGTGGCCGGCACGCCCGCGCGCTGCAAGTAGGCGGGCGCGCCCACGCACAGGCGGCGGTTGTCGGCCAGGCGCACGCTCACCAGGCTCGAATCGGGCAGGTCGCCCACGCGCACGGCGCAGTCGAAGCCTTCGTTGACGATGTCCACGACGCGATCGCTGAGGTTCAGCGAGAGGCTCACGTCGGGGTGCGCGGCGACGAAGTCCGGCACCAGCGGCGCGACGTGGCGCCGGCCGAAGCCCGCCGGGGCGGTGATGCGCAGGTGCCCGCTGGCCTTCACGCCACCGGCGCTCACGCTGGCCTCGGCACTCGCCAGGTCGGCGAGCAGGCGCTGGCAGTCCTCGAGGAAGGCGCTGCCTTCGTGCGTGAGGGTGATGCGTCGCGTGGTGCGCACGAGCAGCTTCACGCCCAGGCGCTCCTCCAGGGCATCGATGCGCCGGCCGATCACCGCCGGGGCCACGTCCGCGGCATGCGCCGCCGCGGTGAGGCTGCCCTTGGTGGAAACAGCGACGAATGACTCGATCTGCTTGAGCCGGTCCATGCCCGCGATTATGCATGCGTGGCGCAGGAATCTCGCCGCTTCAAAGCGCTTAATGTCGGTGGCCATACTGAATACAGTGTGACCAGGCTTCCTCCTGAAACCTCTGAACACCCGAGACGAATCCATGCGCACTGCCGTTCACTCCCTGCAAGTCGCCACCCCCCTGTACCGCTTCATCGAAGACGAGGTGCTGCCCGGCAGTGGCGTGCCCAGCGCGCGTTTCTGGTCCGGCTTCGACGCCCTGGTGCGCGACCTGGCGCCGCGCAACGCGGCCTTGCTTGCCGAGCGCGAACGCATGCAGAGCGAGATCGACGCCTGGCACCGCGCCCACCCGGGTCCGATCCGCAAGCGCCGCGCCTACCGCAAGTTCCTCGAGGGCATCGGCTACCTGCTGCCGGTGCCGGCCAAGGTGGGTGTGACGACGAAGAACGTCGACGCCGAGCTGGCGCGGCAAGCCGGTCCGCAACTCGTCGTGCCGATCACCAATGCGCGCTACGCGCTCAACGCCGCCAACGCGCGCTGGGGCTCGCTCTACGACGCCTTGTACGGCACCGACGTGCTGCCCGAGACCGACGGCGCGAGCAAGAGCGGCGCCTACAACCCGCTGCGCGGCGCCAAGGTCATCGAATACGCGCGCCACGTGCTCGACCGCACCGCGCCGCTGCAAAAGGGCTCGCACCTGGACGCGACGCTGTACCGCGTCGCCGACGGCCGGCTGCTGGTGGCGCTGAAGGACGGCGCGGTGACGCCGCTGGCGACGCCGGCGCAGTTCGTCGGCTTCCAGGGCGACGCCGCGGCGCCGCGCGCCGTGCTGCTCGTGCACCATGGCCTGCACCTGGACATCCGCATCGACCGCAACTCGCCCATCGGCGCCAGCGACGCCGCCGGCGTGAGCGACCTGGTGATCGAAGCCGCCCTGTCGACCATCCTCGACCTGGAGGACTCGGTCGCCGTGGTCGACGCCGAGGACAAGGTGCAGGCCTACCGCAACTGGCTGGGCATCCTGCAGGGCACGCTCACCGAGGAGGTGGCCAAGGGCGGCAAGACCTTCACCCGCGGCCTCAACCCCGACCGCCGCTACACCGGCGCGGACGGCCAGGACGTCGTGCTGCACGGCCGCGCCCTGCTCTTCGTGCGCAACGTCGGCCACCTCATGACCAACCCGGCGATCCTCTGGGGCGCCGAGGGCGAGGGCGCAGGCCGCGAAATCCCCGAAGGCATGCTCGACGCCATGCTCACCACCGCCGTGGCCCTGCACGATTTCAAGCGCGGGCCCAGCGCGCCGGGCAACAGCCGCGCCGGCTCGGTCTACATCGTCAAGCCGAAGATGCACGGCCCGGCCGAAGTGGCCTTTGCCAACGAGCTTTTCGGTCGCGTGGAGCGTGTGCTCGGGCTGCCCGAGAGCACGGTCAAGCTGGGCATCATGGACGAGGAGCGGCGCACGAGCGTGAATCTCGCCGCGTGCATCGCCGCGGCGGCCAGCCGCGTGGCCTTCATCAACACCGGCTTCCTCGACCGCACCGGCGACGAGATCCACACGGCGATGCAGGCCGGGCCGATGATCCGCAAGGGCGACATGAAGTCGAGTGCCTGGATCCAGGCCTACGAACGCAACAACGTGCTCGTGGGGTTGGCCTGCGGCCTGCGCGGCCGTGCGCAGATCGGCAAGGGCATGTGGGCCATGCCCGACCTCATGGCGGCGATGGTGCAGCAGAAGATCGCTCACCCGCAGGCCGGCGCCAACACCGCCTGGGTGCCCAGCCCGACCGCGGCCACCCTGCACGCGCTGCACTACCACCAGGTGGACGTGGCCAAGGTGCAGAAGAAGCTCGAGAAGATCGACGCCGCGGCCGAGCGCGAGAGCCTGCTCGAGGGGCTGCTCAGCGTGCCCGTGGCGGCCAAGCCGAAGTGGAGCGAGGCCGAGCGGCAGGAAGAGATCGAGAACAACGCCCAAGGTATCCTGGGCTACGTGGTGCGCTGGGTCGAACAGGGCGTGGGCTGCTCCAAGGTGCCCGACATCCACGACGTGGGCCTGATGGAAGACCGCGCCACGCTGCGCATCAGCAGCCAGCACATCGCCAACTGGCTGGCGCACGGCGTGGTGAGCAAGGCGCAGGTCAAGGCCACGCTCAGGCGCATGGCCAAGGTGGTGGACCAGCAGAACGCCGGCGACCCGGCGTACCGCAACATGGCCGGGCGCTTCGACGAGTCACCCGCCTTCCAGGCGGCCAGCGACCTGGTCTTCAAGGGCACGACGCAGCCCAGCGGCTACACCGAGCCGCTGCTGCACGCCTGGCGGCGCAAGGTGAAAGCCGCCCGCGGCTGAGCGGTATCCTCGGGGGGATGACTTCCCTCCCCGCCTCGCGCGGCACGGCCCGGCGCGAGGCCCCGTGACCGAGCTGCTCTTCATCCGCCACGGCGAGACCGACTGGAACCGCCAGCAGCGTTTCCAGGGCCAGATCGACGTGCCCCTCAACGCCGTCGGCCACGCGCAGGCGCAGCGCCTGGCCGCGCGCCTCGCGGGCGAGCCGCACCAGGGGCTGTTCAGCAGCGACTTGCTGCGCGCGCGCGAGACCGCCGCACCGCTGGCCGCGGCCTGGAAGATGGATGACGTGGTGCCGCTGGCGGGTTTTCGCGAGCAGCACTTCGGCGTGCTCGAGGGCCTGGACGTGCCCACCATCAAGGAGCGCCACCCGGACCTCTGGCGGCACTGGCTGGAGCACCGTGCCGACTTCGCCCTGCCCGGCGGCGAAAGCCTGCGCCAGTTCCATGCCCGCGTGCTCGGCGCGGTGCGCGAGCTCGCCAGCAGCTACGCCGGCCAGCGCCTGGCCGTGGTCACCCACGGTGGTGTGCTCGACATGCTCTGGCGCAGTGCCCAGGGCCTGCCGCTGGACGGCCTGCGCGAGTGCGAGATCCCCAACACCGGGCTCAACCGTTTGCGCTGGGTGCAGGGCACCTTGCGCGTGGAGCAATGGGCCGACGCGGCCCACCTGGACGGGCTGCCGGCGCAGCCCAGCACGCGCGCCGGCGAGCGCTGAACGAGCCGGCCTGCGGCTACTGCCAGCTCATCGCCGCGACGTCGTTGACGAAGATCGGCATGTCCCTCCACAGGCCCTTGAGGCGTGCGTTGGCCACCGTGATCCAGGTCGGCTGGTAGAGGAACACCGCCACCGCGTCGCCCGCCACCAGGCGCTGCGCGTCGGCCATCAGCCTGTTGCGCTCGTCGGGTTTGATGGTGGCCTGGACCTTCGCCCACAGCGCGTTGAACTCGGCCGACTCGTAGCCCCAGTAGTAGCCGGGCCGGGCGAAGTTGCCGAAGTCCAGCGGCTCGACGTGCGAGACGATGGTCAGGTCGTAGGCCTTCTGGCCGTACACGCCCGAGAGCCACTGCGCCCACTCGACGTTCTCGATCTTGGCGTGGATGCCCACCTTGGCGAGCATCGCCGCCACCACCTCGCCGCCCTGGCGCGCATAGGGCGTGGGCGGCAGCTTCATCGTCAGCTCCAGCGGCAGCGCCACGCCGGCCTGGTGCAGCAGGGCGCGGGCCTTGGCCGGATCGAAGGGGTTGATGCCGGCGGTGTCGACGTAGCCCGGCGCGCCGGGCACGTAGAAGCTGCCGATGGGCACGCCGAAGCCGTCGGCCGCGCCTTCGATCACGCCCTTGCGGTCGATGGCCGCGGAGATGGCGCGGCGCACGCGCACGTCGTCGAGCGGACGGCGCTTGTTGTTCATCGCCACGATGGTCTTGGCGCGGCTGCCGCCGACGAGCACCTGGAACTTCTTGTTGCCCTCGAACTGCTTCAGGCTGCGCGCCGCCGCCACGCGCGGGAACACATCCACGTCGCCCGAGAGCAGCGCCGCCACCTGCGCGGCGGGGTCGCTGATGAAGCGCATCGTCACGCGCTTGAGCTTCACGTCCTTGGCGGCGCGAAAACCGTCCCAGCGCGTCAGCGTCACCGCCGAGCCCTTGGCCCAGTTCTCGAGCCGGTACGGGCCGGTGCCGGTGGGCTGGGTCGGGTTGCCGGCGGCACTCTTGGGCTCGACGATGATGGCCGTGGCCTGGCCGAGCTTGAAGAGCAGGTCGGGGTCGCCGTCCTTCAGGTTCAGCACCACGGTGGCGGGGTCGGGAGTGTCGATGCGCTCGATGTTGGCGAAGGTCGGCTTGTCCTTGTTCGTGCTCGTCTTGTCCGCCGCGCGCGTGAAGGAGAACTTCACCGCCGCCGCGTCGAAGGGTTCGCCGTTGTGGAACTTCACGCCCTGGCGCAGCCTGAAGGTCCAGGCCCTGAGGTCGGGCGAGACGCTCCAGCTCTGCGCCAGCAGCGGCGTGGTCTTGCCGTCGCTGTGGATCTTGGTCAGCGTCTCGTAGATGTTGTAGAGCGTGATCTCGGCGATCGCCGAGGCCGCGCCGGCGGTCGGGTCCAGGCCGGGCGGCTCCAGCGTCATCGCCAGCACGGCGCTGTCCTTCCTGGGTTGCGCCAGCGCCGGGCCAGCCGCCCCGGCCAGGGCGAGCAGGGCTGCGGCAACCGTGGCGGTGGCGCGAACGGTCTTCGAGCGGATCATGGTGCGAACTCCTGGAAGTGAAGTGGACCTGTCAGGGTGAACCCGCCGGGTCGTGCGCGAGGCCACGCCGCGCGGCGCTGCGGGCTCGCCATCGTAGCGGTGCCGGTTCGGCCTTGTTCACCCCGCCGGTGCCGCGGCCACGAATTCGCCCTCGGCGAAGACCTGGCGCAGCGTGAGCGTGCCGGCGTCGAGCACCACCACGTCGGCCCAGGCGCCGGCGACGAGCCGGCCGCGGTCGGCCAGGCCCAGGTACTGCGCCGCATGCGTGCTCACGCGCGCGGCGGCCTGCGCCAGCGGCAGGCCGATGGCCACCAGGTTGCGCAGCGCCTGGTCCATGGTGAGCGTGCTGCCGGCCAGCGTGCCGTCGGCCAGGCGCACGCCGCCCAGGCACTTGGAGACCGTCTGGCGGCCCAGGCGGTACTCGCCGTCGGGCATGCCGGCGGCGGCGGTGGCGTCGGTGACGCAGAACAGGCCGGGGATGGCACGCAACGCGGCGTGGATGGCGCCCGGGTGCACATGCAGCAGGTCGGGAATGATCTCGGCGTGCTGCGCATGCGCCAGCGCCGCACCCACGGCGCCGGGGGCGCGGTGGTGCAACGCGCTCATGGCGTTGAAGAGGTGGGTGAAGCCGCTCGCGCCCTGCTCCAGCGCGGCCAGCGCCTGCTCGTAGGTGGCCGCGCTGTGGCCCAGCTGCACACGCATGCCCGCACCCACGAGCGCCGGGATGAGCGCCAGGCTGCCCGCCACCTCCGGCGCCAGGGTGAGCAGCCGGATCGGCGCGATGGCGTGCAGCGCGAGGATCTCCGCCAGCGACGGCAGGCGCGCGAAAGGCGGCTGCGCGCCGAGCTTGTCCGGGCTGATGTAGGGCCCTTCCAGGTGCACGCCGAGCACGCGCGCGGCGCCGTGCTCGCGCTCGGCGCAGGCCGGCGCCAGGGCGCGCAGCGCGGCCTCGATTTCACCCAGCGGGGCGGTCATCGTGGTCGCCAGCAGCGCGGTGCTGCCGTGCCGCACATGCTCGCGCGCCAGGCGCGCGACGGCGTCGCCCGCGTCCATCGTGTCGGCGCCGCCGCCGCCGTGCACGTGCAGGTCGATGAAGCCGGGCAGCAGCAGCGGCGTGGCGTGGTCGGCGCGCACCTCGGCCTCGGCGACGGGCTCGCCCTGCACTCGCGTGATGCGCCCCCCGTCCCACGCCAGCGTGCCGCGCACGAAGCCGCCGGGGGTGAGGATGTGGCCGGCGATCATCGGGCGGTCAGGCCTTCACGCCAGCGCCGAGGCAAGGGAGCGCAGGGCGTCACTCAGAACGGGATGTCGTCGTCCATGTCGTCGAAGCCCGTGCCCGTCTTCGCCGCGGGCTTGGCCGCCGGGGCGACGCGCGCCGGCGGCGCGCTGCGCGCGGCCGGGGCCGCACCCAGGTCGTCGCCGCTGCCAGCGCTGCCACCGCCGCCCTCGCGGCTGCCGAGCAGCTGCATCTCGCTGGCGACGATCTCGGTGGTGTACTTCTCGACGCCGTCCTTGTCGGTCCACTTGCGCGTCTTCAGACGCCCTTCGACGTACACCGGGCGGCCCTTCTTCAGGTACTCCCCGGCGATCTCGGCCAGGCGGTCGTAGAACACGACGCGGTGCCATTCGGTTTCTTCCTGGCGCTCGCCGCTGGTCTTGTCCTTCCACTGCCGGCTGGTGGCGATGGTGACGTTGCAGATCGCCGAGCCGCTGGTGGCGTAGCGCACCTCGGGGTCGCGGCCGAGGTTGCCGATGAGGATGACTTTGTTGACTGAGGCCATGGTCTGCTCCGGGCGGCGGTGAAAGGGGATGGCTTCATTATCGCCGCCGGCCTGTCCGCGGCCATCACCCGCAAGGGCGCGCCCGGCGGGGGGCACCCGCGGCGGGGAGCGGGCCCCGGGCGGGCCTCGCGTAGCATCCCGGGCCACCATGTCCGCCGTGCTCAGCGCGTCCCCCCCGCCCCTGGCCGACCCGGCCCAGCGCGTCCTGCACGAGGTCTTCGGCTACCCCCGTTTCCGCGGCGCGCAGCGCGAAATCATCGAACACGTGGTCGCCGGAGGCGACGCGCTGGTGCTCATGCCCACGGGCGGGGGCAAGAGCCTGTGCTACCAGGTGCCGGCGGTGCTGCGCCAGCGCGCCGGGCAGGGCGTGGCGGTGGTGGTCAGCCCGCTCATCGCGCTCATGCACGACCAGGTCGGCGCGCTGCACGAACTGGGCGTGAGCGCCGAGTTCCTCAACAGCACGCTCGAAGGCTTTGAGGCGCGGCACGTCGAGCGCGAACTTCTCGCCGGCCGCCTGACGCTGCTCTACGCCGCGCCCGAGCGCATCCTCACGCCGCGCTTCATGGCGATGCTGCATTCGCTGCACGAACGCGGCCTGCTGAGCCTCTTTGCCATCGACGAGGCGCATTGCGTGAGCCAGTGGGGGCACGACTTCCGCGAGGAATACCTGGGCCTGTCGGCGCTGCACGAGCAGTTCCCCGCCGTGCCGCGCGTGGCGCTCACGGCCACCGCCGACGAGCACACGCGTGCCGACATCGTCGGGCGGCTCAAGCTCGAGCACGCGCGCCTCTTCGTCGCCAGCTTCGACCGCCCCAACATCCGCTACACCATCGTCGAGAAGGACGACCCGCGCAAGCAGCTGCTGCGCTTCCTGCAAGACGAGCACGACGGCGACGCCGGCATCGTCTACTGCCAGAGCCGCAGGAAGGTCGAGGACACGGCCGCGTGGCTCGCCGCCGAGGGTTTCAGCGCGCTGCCCTACCACGCCGGCCTGGACGCCGACACGCGCCGCCGCCACCAGGACCGCTTCCTGCGCGAGGACGGCGTGGTGATGGTCGCCACCATCGCCTTCGGCATGGGCATCGACAAGCCCGACGTGCGCTTCGTCGCCCACCTGGACCTGCCCAAGAACATCGAGAGCTACTACCAGGAAACGGGCCGCGCCGGACGCGACGGGCTGAGCGCGGATGCCTGGATGAGCTACGGCCTGGCCGACGTCGTCAACCAGCGCCGCATGATCGACGAGAGCGAGGCCGAAGACGACTTCAAGCGCCTGCAGCGCGGCAAGCTCGACGCGCTGCTCGCGTTGGCCGAGGCGCACGATTGCCGGCGCGTGCGCCTGCTCTCGTACTTTGGGCAGCAATACCGCGACGACGAAGCGGGCCAGCCGGGTACGGGTTTCCCGGACCCGGATGAGCCCCCTCGGGGGGGTGAGCCCGCACCGAGCGAGCGCCTGCGCGCTCGCGAGTGGCCGGCGAACGACATCCGGCATGCAGGCCGGATGGCGGCGACCGAAGGGAGCCTGGGGGCGCGTTGCGGCAACTGCGACAACTGCATCGCCGCGCCTGCCACCTGGGACGCGACCGAGGCCGCGCGCAAGGCCCTGAGTTGCATCTACCGCTTCCGCCAGGCCGGTGGGCAGCGCTACGGCGCGGGCCACCTCATCGACGTGCTGCGCGGCAAGGTCACCGACAAGGTCACCCAGCATGGCCACCAGCAGCTCTCCACCTTCGGCATCGGCGCCGAGGTGAGCGAGGCGCAGTGGCGCCTCGTGCTGCGCCAGCTCGTCGCCCTGGGGCATGTGCACACCGAGGGCGAGTTCAACACCCTGGCGCTGGCCGAGAGTGCGCGCGAGGTGCTGCGCGGCGAGGTGCCGGTGCGGCTGCGCGTACCCGCCGAGCTCAAGCCCCGCGGCAAGGCGGCGCGCGTGCGCTCGGGCCGCGCCAAGCCGCCGCCGCTGCCGCTGGACGACGCGGCCACGGCGCGCTTCGAGCAGCTCAAGGCCTGGCGCGGCGAGGTCGCGCGCGCACACAACCTGCCGGCCTACGTCGTCTTCCACGACGCCGCGCTGGCCGAGATGGCGCGCGAGCGGCCCGCCACGCTCGATGAACTCGCCGCCATCAGCGGCGTGGGGGCGAAGAAGCTCGAGGCCTACGGCGCGGAGATCCTGCGCGTGCTCTCGCTGGACTGACCGCCGCCCGCCGCGGTCCGGCCCCTGGGGCCGCCGCGGCGGGACGCGCCTGGTGCCGCCGGGCGGCGTGGCTATGATGCTCGGTTGCCCTTCGGAAGCCGCCATGCCGCGCGAAACGAGCCCCCCAGCCGCCCAGGAAACCCGAACCTTGCGCGTGCGGGGTGCGCGCACGCACAACCTGAAGAACATCGACCTCGACATCCCCAAGCACGCGCTGGTGGTGATCACCGGGCTGTCGGGTTCGGGCAAGTCCAGCCTGGCCTTCGACACGCTCTACGCCGAGGGCCAGCGGCGCTACGTCGAGAGCCTCTCCGCCTACGCGCGGCAGTTCCTGCAGTTGATGGACAAGCCCGACGTCGACGTCATCGAGGGCCTCTCGCCGGCCATCAGCATCGAGCAGAAGGCCACCAGCCACAACCCGCGCAGCACGGTGGGCACGATCACCGAGATCCACGACTACCTGCGCCTGCTCTACGCCCGCGCCGGCACGCCCTACTGCCCGGACCACGACCTGCCGCTGCGCGCGCAAAGCGTCGCCCAGATGGTCGACGCCGTGCTCGCCCTGCCCGAAGGCACGCGGCTCATGCTGCTGGCGCCCGTGGTGCGCGACCGCAAGGGCGAGTTCGGCGAGCTCTTCGAGGACATGCGCGCGCGCGGCTACGTGCGCTTTCGCGTCGGCAGCGACGGCCGGCCCGGCGAGGTGCTGGAGGCCGAGGCCCTGCCCGCGCTGAAGAAGACCGAGAAGCACGACATCGACGTCGTCGTCGACCGGCTGAAGGTCAATCCGGAGGTGAGGCAACGCCTGGCCGAGAGCTTCGAGGCCGCGCTGCGCATCGCCGACGGCCGCGCCATCGCCCTGGAGATGGACGCCGCTGCCGACGCCGAGCCGCCCCAAGGTGGCGGCGCGCCCCCTGGTGGGGCCGACGCGCAGCGTCCTGGGGGCCAGGGACGGGAGCACCTCTTCAGCAGCAAGTTCGGCTGCCCGGTGTGCAGCTACTCGCTGAGCGAGCTCGAGCCGCGCCTGTTCTCCTTCAACAGCCCGGTGGGCGCCTGCCCGGCCTGCGACGGCCTGGGCCAGGTGACGGTGTTCGACCCCGAGCGCGTGGTCGCCTTTCCCACGCTGAGCCTGGCCGGCGGCGCGGTGAAGGGCTGGGACCGGCGCAACGCCTACACGCACTCGCTGCTGCAAAGCGTGGCGCGGCACTACGGTTTCGACATCGAGACGCCCTTCGAATCCCTGCCCGAGCGCGCGCGTCAGGTGCTGCTGCAGGGCTCGGGCGGCGAGGCCATCGAATTCCTCTACGAGGCCGAAGGCACGGGCAAGGCCGGTCGAGGCAAGACGCGCAGCGTCAAGCGCAGCCACCCCTTCGAGGGGATCATTCCGAACTTCGCGCGCCGGCTCAAGGAGACCGACTCCGTCGCCGTGCGCGAAGAGCTCAGCCGCTACCAGGCCGCCAGGCCCTGCCCGCAATGCCGGGGCTCGAGGCTGCGGCGCGAGGCGCGCCATGTCTTCCTGCACCATGCCCAGGGCGAGGCCGCGGCAGCCAAGGGCAAGCCGATCTACGAGGTCGAGCACGCCACGCTGGCGGCCGCGCTGGCCTACTTCGACGGCCTCAAGCTGGTGGGCGCCAAGGCCGAGATCGCCGACAAGATCGTGCGCGAGATCGCCAGCCGGCTGCGTTTCCTCAACGACGTCGGCCTGACCTACCTGAGCCTGGACCGCGGCGCCGACACGCTCAGCGGCGGCGAGGCGCAGCGCATCCGCCTGGCGAGCCAGATCGGCAGCGGTTTGAGCGGCGTGATGTACGTGCTCGACGAGCCCAGCATCGGCCTGCACCAGCGCGACAACGCGCGCCTCATCGGCACGCTCAAGCACCTGCGCGACCTGGGCAACAGCGTGCTCGTGGTCGAGCACGACGAGGACATGATCCTCGCCGCCGACCACGTCGTCGACATGGGCCCGGGCGCGGGCGTGCACGGCGGGCGCGTGATGGCCCAGGGCACGCCGCAGGAAGTGGCCGCCAACGCGAACTCGCTCACCGGGCGCTACCTGGCGCACACGCTGCGCATCGAGGTGCCCAAACGGCGCCGCGCGGGCAGCGGCTTCGGTGCGGCGCCGCTGCGCCTTGCCATCGTCGGCGCGCGCGGCAACAACCTGCAGGGGGTGAACGTCGACATCCCGGTGGGCCTGCTCACCTGCGTCACCGGCGTGTCGGGCTCGGGCAAGAGCACGCTCGTCAACGACACCCTGTACGCGGCGGTGGCGCGCAAGCTCTACGGCAGCCACGCCGAGCCCGCGCCGCACGAGCGCATCGACGGCCTGGACCACTTCGACAAGGTCATCAACGTCGACCAGAGCCCCATCGGCCGCACGCCGCGCAGCAACCCGGCCACCTACACCGGCCTGTTCACGCCCATCCGCGAGCTCTTTGCCGAAGTCCCCGCGGCGCGCGAGCGCGGCTACGGCGCGGGGCGCTTCTCGTTCAACGTCAGCGCTTCGTCGGGCGGCGGGCGCTGCGAAGCCTGCGAGGGCGACGGCGTGATCAAGGTGGAGATGCACTTCCTGCCCGACATGTACGTGCCCTGCGACACCTGCCACGGCGCGCGCTACAACCGCGAGACGCTGGAAGTCCTCTACAAGGGCAGGAACATCACCCAGGTGCTGGAGCTGACGGTGGAGGACGCGCACGCCTTCTTCAGCGCCGTACCCCACATCGCGCGCAAGCTGCAGACCCTGCTCGACGTGGGCCTGGGCTACATCCGCCTGGGCCAGGCCGCCACCACGCTCAGCGGCGGCGAGGCGCAGCGCGTGAAGCTGGCGCTGGAGCTGAGCAAGCGCGACACCGGCCGCACGCTGTACATCCTGGACGAGCCCACCACCGGCTTGCACTTCCACGACGTGGGCATGCTGCTCGAGGTGCTGCACCAGCTGCGCGACGCCGGCAACACCATCGTCGTCATCGAGCACAACCTGGACGTCATCAAGACGGCGGATTGGATCATCGACATGGGCCCCGAAGGCGGCGCCGGCGGCGGCCGCGTGGTGGCCACGGGCTCGCCCGAGGAAGTCGCCGCCCGCGCCGAGGCGACGGGCAGCCACACGGGGCACTTCTTGAAGGCGGTGCTCTGAGCGCTACACGCGCCAGTCGTCGCCCGGCATGATGCGCTTCATGAATTCGTCGAAGAGAGGCACGGTGAATGCGGTGTCGCCGTGGTTGGGGCTCCACACCATGCCCTTGTCGATGAGCTGCGAGCGGGTGGGGCCCAGTGACGTCACCTTGCGCTGGAGCTGTTCGGCGATGTCGCCGGACCGGTGTGGGCCCGGTCCCAGTTCGGCCATGGCACGCAGGTAGCGCTTCTCTGCGGGCGTGAGGCGGTCGAAGCGCACGCGGAAGAAGCTGTCGTCCAGCGCGGCGATTGCACTCGCGCTGGCCGCTTCAACGTCCTGCTGGCGAATGGGTGTGCGGGGTGCGTGGTCCCAGGCGTGCTTGCCCCACTCCTGCAGGAAGTACGGGTAGCCCTGGGTCTTGGCAACGATGGCGGTCACGGCACGGTCGGCGATATCCACGCCCTGTTCCTTTGCTGGTTTGGCAATGGCCAGCCGGGCCGCGGTGGCATTCAGGGGGCCGACCTGCGGGAAATCGAACAAGCGTTCGGCGTAGGACTTGGCCCGGCCCATGCGCCCCGGCAGTTGGGGCAGGCCGGCTCCCACCAGCGAGACGGGGAGCCGACGCTGCCCGCACCGGTGCAAGGCCGCGATCAGGGCCGCGAGTTCGTCTTCCCTCACGTACTGCAGCTCGTCGATGAACATCACCAGCGCCGTGCCGGCACTCTTGGCGGCTTCGCCCACGGCTTCCAGCAAGGTTTGCAGGTCGTGCTCCAGGTCGCCGTTGTCAGCCAGGCCGGGTTCGGGCTCGAGGTCAAAGCCGACCTCGATATCGTCGTACTTCACCTTCAGGGACTTGGCAAAGCCTGCCAGAGCGCGCAGCGCCCGCTGGGCCAGGGCCTTTGCCGCCTGCTGTCGGCTCAGGCGCAGCAGCGTCTGGCGCAGCTGCGGTGCCAGCAGGGCCGGCAGCGAGCGCCCCTCGGGTGCCTCGATGCGCAGGGTGTGAATCCCGGCCGCCTCGGCGTCGTCACGCATGCGGTCCAGAAGCACCGTCTTGCCCACGCCCCGCAGGCCGATCATCAGCAGGCTCTTCGCGGGCAGCCCCCGGCGCAGCCGCTCGATGCTCACGCGCACCTGCTCGCGCAACTCGTCCCGGCCGGCCAGTTCCGGCGGTGGGGTGCCCGCGCCCGGGGCGTAGGGGTTTCTGATGGGGTCCATGGCAGCGAGTTTATACCGATATTTGTGAGTTTATGAATTCAACATAAACCACCAAATTCAACTCAAACCAGCAGACCGTTCATCGCGGGCTTCGCGGCCGGGTTCGTCGTGGCGCGTGAGCGGGTACGGCTCCGCGCCGATAGACTGCACCCCACCCCCACGCCAAAGGCGCGCCATGCCCCATGCCATCGACTACTACCTGGCCCTGCAATCGCCCTGGACCTACCTCGGCCACGAGCGCTTCGTGCGCATCGCTGCGGCGGCGCAGGCCACGGTGAGCGTGCGCCCGATGGACCTGGGCCAGGTGTTCCCGGTTTCCGGCGGGCTGCCGCTGTCCAAGCGCGCACCTCAGCGCCAGGCTTATCGGCTGGTGGAGCTCGAGCGCTTCAGCCGCTGGTTGGGCGTGCCGCTGAACCTGCAGCCGAAGTTCTTTCCGGTGTCGGCCGACGACGCCGCGCGGCTGGTCCTCGCTGTGGAGCAGGCCGAGGGCGCGGCCGCCGCGCTGCAACTCAGCGGCCGCGTGCTCGCCGCGGTGTGGGCGCAGCAGCGCGACATCGCCAGTGCCACCACGCTGGCGGAACTGCTGGCCGAGTGCGCGCTGCCCGCGCAGCGGCTCGCCGACGCGACCTCGGCCGAGGTGCAGGCCGCCTACGAGCGCTGCACGCAGCAGGCCATCGCCGCGGGCGTCTTCGGCTCGCCGAGCTATGTCGTGCAGGGCGAGATCTTCTGGGGCCAGGACCGGCTCGATTTCCTCGAGCGGTGCCTGGCGCGCGCATGAAAAAAGGGCCCCGCAGGGCCCTCGTGAAACGCGGGAATCAGCCGCTCACTTGAGGTGCTTGCTGATTTCCTTGGTCATGCCGAACATGCTGATCGGGCTCACGCCGACCACGGCCTTGAGCTTGGCGTCGGCGTTGATCATGGTGCGCTTGAGCTTGTCCTGCAGCCCGTTCTTCTTGATGTACTCCCACACCTTCTTGGTGACTTCGGTGCGCGGCAGCGGCTTGTCGCCCACCAGCGCAGCGAGCGCCGAACTCGGCGTGAGCGGCTTCATGAAGGCGGCGCTCGGGGTGCGCTTCTTCGCCGGGGCCTTCTTCGCCGCAGCAGCCTTCTTCGCCGGCGCCTTCTTGGCGGGTGCGGCCTTCTTTGCCGGGGCCTTCTTGGCGGGTGCGGCCTTCTTTGCCGGGGCCTTCTTCGCGGGAGCTTTCTTTGCAGTTGCCATCTGGATGTTCTCCATCAGTTGATGAGGGACGCCGTTCTCCGCGCAGGCCTCACACGTCGAATTCGGATGCGGGACTGTCTTTCCTGGTGAACGGGCAGCCGGGATGGTAATCCTTGGTGCGCCCGCTGAGAAGCAGTTTTCATAGGTGAAAGCGGCTTTGGCGCCACGCTCTTGCCGCAGCTCTCGCCGCGCCGCACCGGGCGAAAGCCCCAATCCGCAGTGGCTTGAGGCCCCGGCACCTGCGGCGCTATGCTTGCCCGATGAAGATCCTCGTGCGCTGGTTGCTCCTTGCCGCCGCCCTGCTGCTGGTGGCAAACCTCTATTCCGGGGTGACGGTGGTGGGCTTCGGCTCGGCCCTCATCGCGGCCTTCGTGCTGGGCTTGCTGAACACGCTGGTGCGGCCGCTGCTGGTGCTGCTCACGCTGCCGGTGACGCTGCTCACGCTGGGCCTGTTCCTCTTCGTCATCAACGCGCTCATGTTCTGGGCCGCCGCCGAGGTGCTGGACGGGTTTGGCGTGGCCGGCTTCGGCGCCGCGCTCATCGGCTCGGTGCTCTACAGCCTGTGCGGGGTGATCATCGACGCCGGCGTCGAGCGCCTCTTCAGCCCCGCGCCGGACTGAAGGCCGGCGCGAGCTATTGCGGCGGCGCGTCGCCCGGCCCGCCTTGCCCGCCCCGGTCCTTCTCGCCGCGCGCTTCCAGCGCCAGCTGGCGCCGCAGGGCCACGATCTGGCGCAGCCGCGCGTCGATGACCGAGGCTTCGATGAAGTCCTGCCCGGCCGCGCTGCGCGTGGCCGCCTGGGCCGCGTGCAGCCGGTCGACGGCGCCGGCGAGGTCGCCCAGCGCCGCGCGCGCCTCGGCCCCGGCGCGCATCGAGCGCAGCTTCAGGCCCAGCGCGCCGCTGGTGGCCGCCAGCGTGTCCCATCCCAGCGCATCGTGCGGGTGCTCGGCCACCCAGGTCTGCAGCGCCTCGGTGCTTTCGCGCAGCGGTGCCACGCTGGCCGCGTCCTGGCGCTGCAGGGCCAGCGCGGCCTGCGCGCGCAGCAGCAGCAGCGGGCGGCCTGCGTCGCCTTGCAGTTCGTCGAGGGCGCGCATCGCCGCCGGCGCATCGCCGCGCGCCAGCCGCACCTGGGCCCGCAGCAGCTGCGCGCTGCGCACGGCGCGCGGCTCGCGCGGGCTGGCGGTGCGCGCGAGCTGCAACGCCTGCGTCGCCTGGCTCTCGGCGCGCGCGTGCTCGTCGAGTTGCGAGGCGGCCAGGGCGCCCGCATAGAGGGCCCCCACGCGGTCGGCGAGCAGCGGCGAAGAGGTCTCCCCGGAGAGGCGCTGCAGCGCACGCGCGCCTTCGGACATGAGCACGCGCGAACGCGCCTGCATCATGGCGTGCTGCAGCGTGAGCGCGGCCGGCGCGCTGTGGCCGAGCAGCGTGCGGTTGCGCGCCTCGGCGATGCGGTCCACGGTGAGCGGGTGGCTGCGCAGGTAGGGGAAGCTGCCGTCGTCCGTGAGGCGCGTGGAGGCCTGCAGGTTGTCGAACATCGCGGCCATGGCCGAGGGCGCGTAGCCCGCACCCACCATGACGTTGAAGCCGACGCGGTCGGCCTCGCGCTCGACGTCGCGCGAGTACCTCAGCTCGCTCGCGGCCGCGGCGCCCTGCCCGCCCATGATCGCGGCGTTGGCCACGTCGACGTTGTTGCTGCGGCTGGCGGCGATGATGCCCAGCAGCAGCGTGGCGATGGCCAGCATCGAGGCCTGCTGCTGCGGCGCGATGCTGCGCGCGATGTGGCGCTGCGTGACGTGCGACATCTCGTGGGCGAGCACCGAGGCGAGCTGGTCGCTGGTGGAGGTGATGAAGATCAGCCCCAGGTGCACGCCGACGAAGCCGCCGGGCAGGGCGAAGGCGTTGACGCTGCGGTCGCGCACGAGGAAGGGCTCCCAGGCGAAGGCCAGGTCCGTGTCGGCGTCGATGTTGCCCAGCCGGCGCGCGGCCGCCACGAGCGGGTCCCAGATCGTCTGCAGGTATTCCTGCAGCACCGGGTCGTCGAGGAAGGCGGGGTCGCGCCGCGCCTCGCGCATGATCTGCTCGCCCAGGCGACGCTCGGCGCCCACGCTGAGGTCCTGCGAGGCGGTCTCCCCGAGCGAGGGCAGGCGCACCTGGGCGAGCACCGGCGCGCTCGTCGGGGCCAGCGCGGTGCAGGCGGCCAGCGTGGCGGCCAGGCGGCGGCGCCAGGGGGAAATTCGTGCAGGGGTCAAGGCGGGTCTCGGCGGCGGGGGGCGGTGAGGCGGTTGGAGCGCGTCCGGCCGGCGCGCGTTCCCTGTGGCTATGATGACATCGCCTTGTTGCTGAACGTGAACCCGCCCATGCCGACCGATCCCTTGACCCACTTCGACGCCCAGGGCCAGGCGCACATGGTCGACGTCGCCGCCAAGGCCGAGACGCACCGCGTGGCGCGCGCCAGCGGGCGCATCCGCATGCAGCCGGCCACGCTGGCCCTCGTCGCCGCGGGCCACGCGAAGAAGGGCGACGTGATCGGCATCGCACGCATCGCGGCGATCCAGGGTGCCAAGCGCACGGCCGAACTGGTGCCCTTGTGCCACCCGCTGCCGCTCACGCACGTGGCGGTGGAGTTCGAGATCGACGCCGCGCTGAGCGAAGTGCGCTGCACCGTGCAGGCCGAGACCTTCGGCCGCACCGGCGTGGAGATGGAGGCCCTCACCGCCGTGCAGGTGGGTCTGCTCACCATCTACGACATGTGCAAGGCGGTGGACCGCGGCATGGTCATGACCGACATCCGCCTGCTGGAAAAGCGCGGCGGGAAGTCGGGGAATTGGAGCGCGGCCGGTTGAATACAGGCCGCCCGCCCGAGGCTCAGCGCGGCGGCGTCAGAAAAGCCTGCCAGCCCGGCGCGTGGGCCGGCCGTTCGCACTGGAACGCCTGCGCAGTGACGACCGCACTGGCCGCAGCGGTGGCCGGCGCAGCGCTGGCGGCACTCGCCGCCGGCGCGCAAGCGGCGAAGAACTCCCGCGCGTCGGCGTTGTGGAACTCGCGCAGCCGTGCCGCCAGGGTGCGCGCCGCGTCGAGCTGGCCGTGTTCGGCCAGCGAACGCGCCCAGGCGATCATGAAGCGCGTGTCGAGCAGGTAGTGCGCGGCGCGGTCGAAGGCGTGCGCCGGGTCGCGCACGGGCACGCCCGAGGTGACCTCGGCGTAGTCCGCATGGTGGGCAAAGAACACGCTGCGCTGGCCATCGGCGATGCGCTGCTCCAGCGGTGGCGCGTCGGGCGAGGACGAGAAGATCACCGCCACGCGGGCGTAGTCGACGACCGAGAAGGCCGCGCCGAGCACCACCGCCAGCGCGGCCAGCACCATGCCCGCGGCCGCGCGCGCGCCGCTGCCCGGCGCGGCCGGGGCGGGCGTCGGGCGATGCAGGGCGAAGCCGAAAGCCCAGGCCGCCGGCAGCAGGAAGTAGCTGTACCACAGCGGGTACTCGAGCAGGCTGTGCAGGCCGATCATGAGCACCATCATCAGCGCCGCGCGGCGCGCCGTGCCGTCGTCGCCGTGCGTCGTCCAGGCCTGGCGCACCGCGCGCCACAGCGCCCACAGCAGCAGGGCCATGACCACGCCGGCCAGGGGCAGCCCGAGCTCCACCGCGAGCTGCAGCGGCAGGTTGTGCGTGTGGTCGAAGAAGGCCACCGGGCGCTGCGGAAACGGCGACAGCGTCCAGGCGAAATTGAATTCGCCGAAGCCGACGCCGGCCCAGGGGTGCATGCGCATCAACGCCCAGGTGTCGCGCCAGATGGCGAAGCGCGAGCTGGAGATGTCGCTTTCGGCCAGGCGCTGGCTGCCACCGAAGGCATGTTGCGACAACGCCGCCCATTGCGCCATCGCCAGCCAAGACAGCGCATAGAGCAGCGGCGCGGCCAGCAGCAGCGCGCGCGCCCAGCGCGAGAGGCGGCGGTCGGCGAGGCCCCACAGCGCCAGCAGCAGCACGCTCACCAGCCCTGTGCGCGAAGCCGTCAACACCACCGCGAAGACCAGCGCCGCCCCGGCCAGTGCCGCGGCGCGCCGGCCCAGCCGGCCGAGCTCGGACAGTGCCACCACGGCGATGCACGACCACAGCAGCAGGCTGCTCAGGTGGTTGGGCTGGCGCAGGTTGCCCACGGCGCGGCCGGGCAAACCGGAGTGGGCGATCCAGTCGCCGTCGGGCAGATCGGGCAGGAAGACCTGCACCCCGGCCACGCCGACGTTGAGCAGCCCGGCCACCAGCCAGGCCCAGCAGAAGAGCGCGAAGAGATCGAGTCGCTTGTTGCCGGTGCGCGCCGCGCCGCCGCCGGCGGCGAGCACTGCCGCGGCGGCCAGCGCGCCGATGGCCGACAGCGCCAGGCTCGCCGGCAGCGCGCCCCCGACCCACGACCACGCGGCGGCGAGCGCCACCAGGCCCAGCGCGCCATAGAGCGGCGCCGGGCCGCGCCAGGACGTCGGCGCCACGCCGACGAACACCCACGCGCCCCACAGGCCCAGGGCCAGCGCCTGGTTGAGGAAGGTGGGCGAAGGCGAGACGTTGTAGGCCAGCAGCGAGGGCAGCGCGGCCGCAGCGAGGGCCAGGGCGAAGGCGAGGCGGCGGGCTGGGGAGGCGGGCAGCGGGGACACGGATGGAGTGGGGCGCAGGGCGCTGACGCGGCAAGAGCACGGGGCCGGTGGCCCGGAAGCAGATGCTATCAAGAACCAAGAAGAACCAAGAGCTTGCGCTGCGGAGGCTATACTTGGTCAACCAGACGCATGAAAAGATCAACCATGAAAGAAATCGCGATTTACGAAGCCAAGACCCGGCTCTCGGAGTTGCTTTCAGAGGTGGAACGCGGTGAGCAAATCGTCATCACCCGGCGCGGCGTGGCGGTGGCGCGGCTCGTGGGGGCGGCACTGCCGGCCGCCCGGCGCTTGCAATCCAACGCGCAGCGCCACAGAGTCGCCGCGGCCCTGGAGGATCTGGCGCAGCTGCGTCGCGGTACGGTGCTCGACATCCCCTTGCGACAAGCCATCGAGGAAGGGCGGGACTGAGCTTGCCCTTCGTCATCGACAACTCGGTCGTCTCGGGTTTCTATCTCGAGAATCAGGCGACGCCTTACACCGCCGCCATTGCCGAGCGCCTGCTCGACGACCGTGCGGTGGTGCCTGCCCTATGGGAGCTGGAGCTGACCAACGTCCTGCGCACGGCCTGCATGCGCCGGCGCATGACGGCGCAGCTGGCTCAGCAAGTCCTGGTGCGCATGGCGCAGCTGCCGGTGGAAATCGACCGCCACGCCGTGCCGCGCAGCGAGCTGCTGGCGTTGGCGCTGCGCTTCGGGCTGAGCAGCTACGACGCGGCGTACCTGGAACTGGCGCTGCGGCGGCAGCTGCCCCTGGCGACGCAGGACGAGGCCTTGCGCGAGGCGGCCTTGGCGGCGGGTGTCGGCTGCGTCGAGCCGGCGGGGTGATGCTCCCGGCAGACCGTCACGCGGCCGCGGGCTGAAAGACACGGATGCGCGGTGCGATCGTCGCCTTCAGCGCGCGGGTGGCCAGGCGCATGTCGTATTCGGCCTGCAGGTTCAACCAGAAGCGCGGCTCCATGTTGAAGAACAGACCCAGGCGCAACGCCGTGTCGGCGGTGATCGGCCGCGTGCCGTTCACCAGTTCGCTGATGCGGCTGGGTGAGACATCGATGTCGGCGGCGAGCCTGCGCGCGCTGACGCCCATCGGCTTCAGAAAATCCTCCAGCAGGATTTCGCCGGGGTGAATCTCTTCGAGCAACTTGGCCATGCTCAACTCCTAGTGATAGTCCACGATCTCGACCCGGTGCGCGCCGTCTTCGCGCCAGACGAAGCACACGCGCCATGGGTCGTTCACGCGCACACTGTGTTGTCCCTTGCGATCCCCCTTCAGGGCTTCGAGCTGATTGCCGGGCGGAACCCTCAAGCTCGCCAGCTCGGTCGCCGCATGCAACTGCAAGAGCTTGCGCCGGGCAACCCGCTCGACGTTCTTGAATCGCCGCACGGCATGGCTGTTGAAAAGCGCTTCCGTGTCCGGACACGCGAACGAACGAATCATGATTCATTGTGTTCCGCATCACGGATCCTGTCAAACGGATGGCTACCGAGGCGTGGCGCGAGGGGCCTTGGCGGCGGGTGCCCGGCTGCGTCGAGGCGATGGGGTGACGCGGAGGCGATGAGCTCGCCTGCGTTGCGTGCCCACCCAAGGCAAGTGTGGCGGCCGACAATTATCTTGAGCGCAGCTCAGGATAGTTGACGCCGGGCAACACCGTGATGGCGCGTGAAGGCATGGGTGAAGCGCTGGCGCGAATCACGCGCTGCGGGTTGCTGGCTGCGTAATCTGGCGGGCAAAAGGCAAGACCCGACCCCGACGCCCACGCTGGACCTGCGCGACGTGGTGGGCCGTTGCAGCGGTGGGCGGCATGACTCGGGCAACAGGCGAGACGGCGCTGCGGCGGGCGTGGATGAAGGCCGCCGGATGCTAGCAAGAGGAAGGCGTGCGTCCGACGGCGGGGCGCGGGATGCTGGGAAATTCGGGCAACACGGTGGCCTGACCCGTTGACCCCTTGACCCCATTGACCTTCCCTCCGTCAATAGTCACGATTGACGTTAACAACGCGAGACGTTACTATGCACCGATGGCGATCAGGAGCTTCAAGTGCAAGGACACCGAAGCCCTTTTCGCAGGCAAGCGAGTGCGGCGCTGGGTCAATGTCGAGCGTCCTGCGCTGCGCAAGCTGGAGCAGCTTGATTGGTCGTCGGTCTTGGAGGACCTGCGCGTACCCCCGGGCAACCAGCTCGAAGCCCTGAAAGGCAGCCGCAAAGGGCAGCACAGCATCCGCGTCAACGATCAGTGGCGCGTGTGCTTCGTGTGGACGGCCGAGGGCGCGAACGACGTCGAGATTGTCGACTACCACTGAAAGAGGTTGACCATGCGCACGGTGCCCCCCGTTTCACCCGGGGAAATGCTTGAAGAGGAATTCCTGAAGCCGCTGGGCCTGAGCAAGTACCGGCTGGCCAAGGACATCGGCGTGCCGGCTCAACGCATTGGCGACATCGTGGCGGGTAAGCGTGCAATTACCGCCGACACGGACCTGCGCCTGTGCCGCTACTTCGGTCTCAGCGACGGCTGGTGGCTGCGCGGCCAGGCGAACTACGACACGGCGAAGGCGCGTGAATCCATGGGTGAAGCGCTGGCGCGAATCACGCGCTGCGAGTTGCTGGCTTCATGACCTTGCGGGCAACAGGCCAGTCCTGACCCCGCGCCTGCGGTCGGCGGACACAGGCGTGGCGCGCGCGGCGTGGGCAAAGAAAGAAGACCGCCGAGGCGGTCTTCCAGAGAGGTCGGGTCGGAGCCGGGTGCTTA